>CAKUNF010000010.1 GCA_934668375.1 uncultured Parolsenella sp.
CGTCAGGGGTTCGAACCCTGGACCTTGGGATTAAGAGTCCCCTGCTCTACCAGCTGAGCTAACGAACCATCTTACCTGAAGACGTGATGGGGTGGGTGAAGGGGCTCGAACCCTCGACCTACGGAGCCACGGTCCGTCGCTCTGCCAACTGAGCTACACCCACCATTTGGCCACGTCTTTAAGCAGCTCGTCTATTATGCACAGCAGCCGCGCCCGTTGCAAGTAGGAATTTGAAAAACTTTTTTGAGCGCGATTCCGAGAAGGGTGCGGTGGCCCGAATGGCAGCGATTGGTCTAAAATGTTCAAACCGTGGTGCGAGAGGCACCCGAGTCGCGCCCTTAGCTCAGCTGGATAGAGCACCGGACTTCTAATCCGACGGTCGAGCGTTCGAATCGCTCAGGGCGCACCAGCAAAGTACGAGGCCAGCGGGCACGTTTGCTCGCTGGCCTCTTTTGTGTCCGTGTCAGCTTGGGACAAAATGGGGCGGTTGCCGGTGTTCGCGCCGTCGGCACCCGCCAATCGGGCGCCATAAAAAACGCCCGGACGCACAGGACGCCCGGGCGGCAGAAATCAAATCGAGCGCTCCCCTAGAGCAGCAGCTCAGCAATCTGGACGGCGTTCGTGGCCGCACCCTTGCGGATCTGGTCACCGCAGCACCAGAACGTGATGCCACGCGCCTCGTCGGGGTTGGAGATGTCGCGGCGCACGCGACCCACCCACACGAGGTCCTGATCACTCGTGTACAGCGGCATCGGGAAGCGGTCGCGGGGCTCTTCGGCACCCAGGTCGTCAACGAGCTTCACGCCAGGGGCAGATGCCAGCGCCTCGCGGGCGTCTGCGAGCGAGACCGGCTCGTCGAACTCGAGCGTGATGCTCTCGGAGTGGGAGCGCAGCACCGGCACGCGCACGCAGGTGCAGTTCACGCGCAGGCCGGGCTCGTGCATGATCTTGCGGCCCTCGTTCTGCATCTTCATTTCCTCGGAGGTGTAGCCCTCGAACTTCTCGGAGCCAATCTGCGGGATAAGGTTGCTCGCGAGCTGGTCGGCGAACGCGCGCGGCGCAGGGCACTGCTCGCCGCGACCCATGGCGCCAATCTCGGCCTCGAGCTCGGCCATGCCGGGGGCACCGGCGCCACTCGCGGCCTGGTAGGTGCTCACGATCATGCGTGAGACGTGCCCGAGCTTGTGCAGCGGCCACGTGGGGACGAGCCCGATGATCGTGGCGCAGTTGGGGTTGGCGATGAGGCCGTGGTTCCAGGACACGTCCTCGGCGTTGATCTCCGGGACCACAAGAGGCACGTCCTTCTCGAGACGGAAAGCGTGGCTGTTGTCCACCACGGTGGCGCCGCGGCGCACGGCCTCGGGCAGGAGCTGCTTGGCAACGTCGTCACCGGCGGCGCCCAGCACGATGTCCATGCCCTCGAACGCCTCGGGCGTGGCCTCCACGAGCTCGACCTCGCGGCCGCACCACTCGATCCTCTTGCCCGCGGAGCGCGCGCTCGCCAGCAGGCGCAGCTCGCCCACCGGGAAGCTGCGCTCGGCCAGGCACTCGAGCATCTGCGTGCCCACGGCACCCGTCGCGCCAAGGATCGCCACGTTCTTCTTGTCTGCCATGGTATTTATGCCTCCTCATCGAGGAACGCGTCGTAGACCGCGCGAATCGTATCCTCGAAGTCGCTGTTGTTCACGCCAAAGATGATGTTGATCTCCTGCGAGCTCTGCGTGATGAGGCGAATGTTGATGCCCTTCTTGCCAAGCTCGTAGAATAGGCGCCCCGACGTGCCGGGGCGGTTGGACATGTTGCGTCCCACGACGCTGATGAGAGCCAGCTGGTCGATGACCTTCACCTCGTCGGGCTTGAGCTCGCGCTGGATGTCGGCCACGATCGAGTAGATCTTGTCCTTGACGTCTGCGCTGTTCACGACGACGCCAAACGAGTCGACGCCCGTGGGCACGTGCTCCACGGAGACCCCATAGCGCTCGAAGATGCCGAGCGCACGGGCAAGGAGGCCCACCGAGTCGCTCATCTTGGTCTTGGAGACGTGGACGGTCAGGAAGTCCTTCTTGCCCGCGATGCCCGTGATGACCGGGTCGTCCTCGCTGGACTCCACGCGCTCCTGGATGATCGTGCCGCGCTCCTCGGGGTGGTTCGTGTTGAGGATGGCGATGGGGATGTTGGCCTCGCGCACGGGGAAGATGGCCTCCTCGTGCAGGACGCTCGCGCCCATGTAGGACAGCTCGTGCATCTCGTCGAACGTGATGCGGCGGATGGCACGCGGGCGTTTGACGATGCGCGGGTCTGCCGTGAGGAAGCCCGAGACGTCCGTCCAGTTCTCGTAGAGGTCGGCGTTGAGGGCACGCGCCACGATGGCGCCCGTGATGTCGCCGCCGCCGCGGCTGAACAGGCGGACGTCGCCCTCGGCCGTGGCACCGTAGAAGCCCGGCAGGACGAAGCTGCCCTCGCGCACGACCAGGTCGTGGATGCGGTCGCACGTCCGCTGCATGTCGAGCGTGCCGTCGTGGTGGAAGCGCACGTAATCGGCGGCGTCCGCGAACGGAAGCCCCAGGTACTCGCTCATGAGCTGGGCGGTGAAGTACTCGCCGCGGCTCACGATGTACTCGGTGGTGTAGCCCTTGATGTTGGCGGCGAACTCGTCGAACTTCTCGGCCATGGGGTACTTGAGGCCCAGCTCGTCGGCGATGCCCACGAAGCGCTGCTTGATGTCATCGAGCAACGGGGTGCAGTCCACGTGGTAGGTGCGGTGCGCGTCCACGAGGTAGAGCAGGTCCGTGATCTTGTTGTCGTCCGAGTTGCGCTTGCCGGCCGCCGACACCACGACGAACCTGCGGCCCTCGTCGGCCTCGATGATGCGCTTGACCTTCTTGAACTGGCCCGCGTCGGCGACGCTCGAGCCTCCGAACTTGGTGATCTTGATCATGTGGCCCGCTTTCTCCGCTGCGCCGTCTGGGCGTCACCCGAGGTTTCCATACTGTCTCATATGTGGTTGCCGGGTCCCGGCTGCCGCCCTCTCCCGCTAAGATGGGCGATACGCACAGATGGAGCGACGCCCCGTCTGCCCAATCGCTCACGATGCAAGGAGAAGAGCAGTGACAACGTACCATAGCACGCGCTCGCGAAACGAATCCTTAACAAGCAAGCAGGCGATTCTCGAGGGTATCGCCCAAGACGGCGGCCTGTTCGTGCGCGACGACGTTACCGCGGGCGCCCCCTCGCTCGAGCGGCTCCTCGCCGGCACCTACCAGGACCGTGCCCGCCTCGTGCTGGGCCACCTGCTCGACGACTTCTCGGCCGAGGAGATCTCCTCCTGCGTCGAGGCGGCCTACGGAGCGAACTTCGACTCCCCGCTCGTGACGCCCGTGACGCCGTGCGGCGACGACTGGACGCTCGAGCTGTGGCACGGCCCCACGAGCGCGTTCAAGGACGTGGCGCTGCAGATGCTGCCGCAGCTCATGCGCGTCTCTCGCGCCGGCGACGGCCGCCGCGTCATGATCGTCACCGCCACGAGCGGCGACACCGGCAAGGCCGCGCTCGAGGGCTTCGCCGACGTCGAGGGCACGGGCGTCACCGTGTTCTACCCGCACGGCAAGGTCTCCGACATCCAGCGCCTGCAGATGGCCACGCAGCGCGGCGCCAACGTCGCCGTCTGCGCCATCGAGGGCAACTTCGACGACGCCCAGTCCGAGGTGAAGCGCATCTTCGCGGACTCCGCGCTTCGCGACCGCCTCGCCGAGAAGAACGTCGTGCTCTCGAGCGCCAACTCCATCAACGTCGGCCGCCTCGTGCCGCAGGTCACCTACTACTTCGACGCCTATGCCCAGCTCGCCGCCGCCGGCGCCCTCACGCCTGGCGACGCGATCGACTTCTGCGTGCCCACGGGCAACTTCGGCGACGTGCTCGCCGGCTACTACGCCAAGCTCATGGGTCTGCCCGTGCGCACGCTCGTCGTGGCTTCGAACGCCAACGACGTGCTCACGGACTTCATCAGCACCGGAACGTACGACCGCCGCCGCCCATTCCACAAGACGATCTCCCCCTCGATGGACATCCTCGTGTCCTCAAACCTCGAGCGCCTGCTGTTCTACCTGTCCGACGGCGACTGCGAGCTCGTCTCCTCGCTCATGACGGACCTCGCCGAGAAGGGCGCCTACACGGTGCCGCCGGCTTTGCTCGAGCGCCTGCACGAGACGTTCGCCTGCGGAAGGGCCGATGACGCCGCCACGCGCGAGACGATCCGCGCCACCTGGGAGCGGCACCACGTCCTGCTCGACCCGCACACCGCCGTTGCCCGCCACGTACTCGACGCCCGCCCGGCAGACGGCGTTGCCCGCGTGTGCCTGTCCACGGCAAGCCCCTACAAGTTCTCCGCCGACGTGCTCGCCGCGCTGGGACGGGACACGACCGGCATGGGCGGCTTTGCCTGCATGGATGCGCTCTCCGAGCTCACGGGCACCACGGCTCCCACCGCGCTCTCCGCGCTCCGCAGCGCCGAGGAGCGCTTCGGCGACGTCGTGAGCGTCACTGGCATGAACGCCTACGTGGAGGACGCGGCCGTGAGGATCCTCGCATGATTCGGATAAGCGTCCCCGCCACGAGTGCCAACCTCGGCATCGGCTATGACACGCTGGGCATGGCCGTCTCGCTGTACTCGCACTTCACGTTCGAGCGCGCCGACCGCCTCACGATCACGGGCTGTCCCGAACAGTTCCGCAACGAGGACAACCTCGTCTACGTCTCGCTCGTCGACGCCCTGGCCGAGTGGGGCGAGGAGCCCTTTGGCGTGGCCATCGACATCCACACCGACGTGCCCGTCGCCCGCGGCCTGGGCTCGAGCTCCACGTGCGTCGTGGCCGGCATCATGGCCGCCGCGGCGCTCACGGGCCACACCGTGACGCGCGAGGAGCTCGTCGCGATGGCCACGCGCGTGGAGGGGCACCCGGACAACGTGGCGCCCGCCATTCTCGGCGCCGCCGTTTGCTCGTTCACGCCCGAGGGACAGCTCCCCCGCTGCCTGCGCTACGACGTGAGCAGCCGCCTGCGCTTCCTCACGATCATCCCGCCCTACGAGGTCCATACCTCAGAGGCGCGCAAGGTCGTGCCGCAGGAGGTCCCGCTCTCTGCCGCCGTTTGGCAGATGGGGCGCATCGCGGGCCTTACGCGCGGCCTCGAGACGGGTGACACCGCGCTCATCGCCGACGCGAACGACGACCGCATCCAGGAGCCCTACCGCCGCGCGCTCATCCCCGACTACGAGGCCATCCGCGAGACGTGCCTCACGGGCGGCGCCGCGACGATGTGGATCTCTGGCTCGGGCTCGACGCTCATGGCCGTGACGGACGACACGATCGTGGCGAAGTTCCTCCAGGTGCGCCTGCAGGAGCGCTTCCCGCAGTGCGCAACGCACATCCTCACCTGCGACACCGAGGGCGCACAGATCGAATACCTCTGACGAGGGCCATGCCGCACGCGACGCCACAGCAGTCGAGCATGACGTCAGCGAGCTGGCCGGAGCGGCCCGGCACGAAGAGCTGGATCGTCTCGTCCGCACAGGGGACAGACACGCCGAGGAGGGCGCGGGGCCACAGAGGCCTTGCGCCCTCCTCGCCTTCACCACGCGTGCATGCGAGAAGGATGCCGAGCACAAGGTACTCGAGGAAGTGCGCGGCCTTGCGCACGATGAACGTGCACGCGGAGAACTCGTGGATGCCAAGTGCCTCGAACGCGGGCCTCAGCATCTCGGCGACGAGGTTGCTCTGAGCGCTCGACTCGGGCCCCGCAAAGAGCGACCTGCTCCAGATGAAGCAGGTCCAGGCCGCCACGACAAGCCAACGGGCCCACGCGGGGACGCGATGGGCACACGGCATCTCTTCCTTGCCCTCTTCCACGCGCCTAAGCCTGGCTCGCCGCGAGGTGACGGGCGACCGCGATGTCTCCCGTGCCATCGATGACCTTGAAGTAGTCGCGGATTTTGTGACGGGCGAGCTTGCGGACGCTCGCGCTCTCGTTGCGCGCGAGCTCCTGGTCGACGAGCAGGTCCACGTAGCTGTCCGTGTCAACTACCTCGGGATGCCCGGCCTGGGGCCTGAACGGGATGAAGGCCGTGTCTGGCTCGAGGCCCTCGGGCTCGTCGAGCAGGGTCGCGCTCGTGGGCATGGGCGCGGGCTCGGTGGGCGCCATGTTGACCTGCTCCTCGTAGCGCTCGTCAAGCGCCGCGAGGGCAACGGCCCACAGGTCCTGCTGCTCGTCGGTGTAGCGCCTCTTCTCGGGGAAGGCCTCCTCGGGGTTGCCGAGGCGGGCGTCCAGCTCGTCTCGCACGGAGCGCGCGGAAGTCTGGGACGCGGCAGGCGCGGACTGAGACGGGGCGGGTGCGGGCGTCGCCTGGGTGGCAGCCGGCTGAGCGGCCTGGGCGACGGACGTGGCCCGCCGTGCGCCGACCGGCTGCTGCGCGGACGATGCGGCGGCCGCAGGCTGCTGCGAGGCATCCGCCTGCTGACCCTGCCAGACGGCGCGCGCGGCCGCGGCTTCGGCGGGCGTCTGCGCCGTGAAGAGCACGGCACTGTTGTCGGCCATGGTGTCCTCCACGGACTGGCCGCCAAACGAGGCCGAGGCAACCGTGCGGACGTCTGCGCCAAACGCGTCGTCCCACCAGCTCTCGCCCACGTCTCCGACGGACCCGTCGGCGCGGGCGATCACGGGCAGGCCGTCCATCTTCGCCGCGCCGAGGCGCTCGCTCAAGACGTTGGCGACGCCCTTGGCGCGAGCGCTCATGCGCTCGGCGAACGTGCGCGTGCGAACGTAGCCCTCGGCAACGTCGACGTAGTCGCTTGACGCCTTGGCACCAGCCTCCCAGGCGCTCCACGCGTCCTCGATGACGGCCTCTGCCTGCTGGGGGTCCGAGACGGACTGCACGCGGATGTTGCCGGTCTGCTCCCACTCCCGCGTGGCCGACGAGCGTGGCTGGGCGGCACGGGCAGGGGTGTCGGGGGCGGCGGCAGTTGCCGCGGCAGAGCCGCGGCGCACGGGCTCGTGGGCGTCGGCCATGGCAGAGGCGACCTCGTCACGCGCGGCGCGCGAGGCCACGGCGTGGGACACGATGGCAGAGACGCCGCCTGCCACGACGGCGCCGACGACGCACCCGGCGGCAAACGTGAACGTGGGGTCAGACGTGGGAACCTCGTGGCCCATGACCGTGAGCGCCTGTGCGCACGTGGGGGCACCCCATGCGCACGCCCCGGCCAGGCCGGCATAGATGGCAGGATTGACTCGCCTGCTCGTCATGACCCAACGCCTCCCCTGTGAGGCGACGGCAGCGAGCTCTCAGACGAGATTGCGACGATGACGCGAGCGCCGCGAGGGGCTTCTCGGTCAATCGGGCAACGGCTTGGTCTGGTTTGTCTGCGTGTACCGTCGCTCGTACGAATGATCTTGTGGGCGCAATGCGCCCTTCTTAAGCACTATACAGCAGTTTTGCAGCTCCCTGACAGCAAGTTTGGCCCAGACCAAAAGAAAAGGGACGAGGCCAGCCTTCTGCCAGCCTCGCCCAAAATGGAACGGGGAGGAGACTGCCCCGTTTCATCCGGTTCCAGCCACGTATTACAGCGCGTCCGCGTACTCGCTCTGCTGGGCCTTCTTGGCCGAGCGAATGAGGAACTCCTCGTTGGTCGCCGTGGCCTTCAGGCTCTTGATGAGCGAGTTCTCGGCACGCTCGATGTTGTTCATGTTCGCCAGGATGCGGCGCAGGCCCCACACGAACGGCTGCAGCTCGGGGTCGATGAGCAGCTCCTCGTTTCTCGTGCCGGAGGCAACCGGGTCGATGGCCGGGAAGATGCGCTTGTCTGCCAGCTCGCGGTCGAGCTTGAGCTCCATGTTGCCCGTACCCTTGAACTCCTCGAAGATGACCTCGTCCATCTTGGAGCCCGTCTCGACGAGCGCAGAGGCGAGGATCGTGAGCGAGCCGCCGTTCTCGATGTTGCGGGCGGCACCCAGGAACTTCTTGGGCGGGTAGAGCGCCGAGGCGTCCACGCCGCCGGACAGGATGCGCCCGCTCGCCGGTTGGGCGAGGTTGTAGGCACGGGCGAGGCGCGTGATCGAGTCGAGGATGACCACGACGTCGCGTCCCATCTCGACGAGGCGCTTCGCACGCTCGATGACGAGCTCGGAGACGGCCGTGTGGTTGTCTGCCGGCATGTCGAACGTGGAGGCCACGACGTCACCGCGGATGGAGCGCTGCATGTCCGTGACCTCCTCGGGACGCTCGTCCACGAGCAGGCAGATGAGGTGCACCTCGGGGTTGTTGGCGGCGATGGACTCGCAGATGCGCTTGAGCACCGTGGTCTTGCCGGCCTTGGGCGGACTCACGATGAGGCCGCGCTGGCCCTTGCCGATAGGCGCCACGAGGTCGATGGCGCGGCCCGTGATGGAGTCACGGCCATGCTCCATGGTGAGCCGCTCGTTGGGGTAGACCGGCGTGAGGTCGCGGAAGCGCGGGCGGCTCCTGAGCACCTCGGGCGGCAGGCCGTTCACGGAGGCCACCTTGTACAGCGCCGGGTACTTGTCGTTGGGGCGGCTGGGGCGCACGGTGCCCTCGACCCAGTCTCCGCGACGCAGGCCCATGTGCTTTATGAGCTGCTGGGGAACGAAGGCGTCGTCGTCGCCGGGCATGTAGTTGCCCGTGCGCACGAAGCCGTAGCCCTCGTTCGTGAGGTCGAGGACGCCCGCGACGTCGCGGAAGCCCTCGGCGCGCGCGGAGGCAACGTAGACGTCCTCCACGAGCTGGGCCTTGCGCACGCCCACGTACTCGACGCCCAGGCCCGAGGCGTGCACGCGCAGCTCCGCCACGAGCATGGACGAGAGCATCTCGCGTGAGAGCCTGGGCTCCACGGTGCCCTGGCCCGCGTTGTTGTTGCCGTGGCGGCCACGACGCCTGTTGTTCTGGAACTGCTGGTTGCGGCCCTGCTGCTGGTTGCGGCCACCGCGATTGTCGCGGTTGTCCCGCTGGGCATGGCCGCGCTGTGGCTTGGGTTGGTCGCGCTGTTGCGGCTCGCGCTCGCGGACGGGTGAGGTCGGCTGATCGGGGACCTCGGCGTCCTTGTGCTGGCGCGCGCGGCGGCGCTTGGGCTGCGGGGCGTCGTCGGCCTGCTTGGGAGCACTGGCCTGCTGGGTGCCCGCGTCCTCGCCCTGGCTCTTGCGTGCACGGGTACGGCGGCGCTTTGGCGCCTGGACGTCCTCGTTCTTCTCTTCTGTCACGTGGGTGATCCTTCGCGTCTGGCGAACTCGTCGCCTCCCGGCACATGACAAGGCATAGGAAACGTTTCCAGAATGCGGCCGCACCTATGCGGGACTGTCATGCTGGGGACATGGAAGCGCGCCGACATGCGGCGCAAACGGGTCCTTTGACCCTTATCGACCGTGACTATAGCACTGAAGGGCTGCCCGCGCGAGCGTGACCCACGTGAAATGCCTCGAGCTGCTCCTCGATCTTCTCCGCACGCTCCCTGCCCGCATCCGTGAGGCTCACGCCAACGACGCCGCGGGCATCCATGCCGGAGCGAACGACCTGCCCGGCCTTCTCGAGAGACGAGACCGCCATGGAGACCGTGGGCTGAAGCAGTCCGAGAAGGGAGACGAGCTCGCTCACCGAGCGGCTGCCCTTCCCGTCGCCCGAGCAGAGAAGGGCCATGAGGAGCATGTCTGCCGAGGAGACGGACGCCCTCGCACACTCGTCGATGATGAGTGACATGCGCCTGGGCGTGCAGCGGCACAGGGGCATGCCAGACGTGATGTTGCGACAGACGTTCGTGACGATGTGACGGACCTCGCGCACACCCGCATCCGTCAGGGAGCAGCAGACGCTCCTGCGGTCGCTCTCCCCGATCCTGCGCTCGATGAGTCCAAGCTCGGCCAGGTGACCGGCCCTGTGCGTCATGGTCGGGCGGAGCACGCCCTGGTGATCGGCAATCTCCGAAGTGCGGAGCGGCTTGCCCACGTTCGCGAGGTGACACATGATGCCCAGCTCGTCGAACGTGATGCGGCCTGAGGCAGGCGTGGACTGCCGCACCAGGCCAAAGGCCCGGCGAACAGATAGATACTCACACACCTTCAACGGCAAGACCCCCGAGAAGCAACCAACTACCTCATCACTAGGATACCCCTAATTTTCGCCGTTGAGCCTTTAATTTAGGGATAGTCGCCAAATTTGTCTCAAACCAAAGAAAAAGCCCAGCACGCAGAGGGTGCCGGGCTTCAAGAATTTAATGAGCGGACGCTGCGCTACATGCGTTCCGGAGCGCTGACGCCAACGAGCGCGAGCGTGAGCGCGAGCACGCGGCGGCAGGCGTCGCAGACGGCGAGGCGCGCCGTGGAGACGTCCGCGTCAACCGGACGACCCTCGCTGGGCAGCACCTGGCAGACGGTGTAGAAGCCGTGGAACGCCGCAGCGAGCTCCTGGGCATAGTGCGTGAGGCGGAACGGCGCGCGGTCGCGGGCGCACCCCTCGACGAGCTCGCCGAACTCGCCGAGCTTGCGGGCAAGCGCGGTCTCGGTGGGGTCGGTGAGCACGGAGAGGTCACAGTCGATCGGGCAGGCGCGCAGGGCCACCTCGTCCATGCCGAGGCTGGCGGCCTCCTCTGCCGTCACGCCGGCGGCGCGGCGCAGGATGGAGCAGATGCGCGCGTGGGCATACTGGACGTAGTACACGGGGTTCGTGTTGTCCTGGCGCTTCACGGCCTCGATGTCGAAGTCGATCATCTGGTTGGAGCTCTTGGACACGAGCGTGAAGCGCGTGGCGTCGGCGCCCACCTCGTCGAGCAGCTCGCGCAGCGGGACCATGGTGCCCTTGCGCTTGCTCATCTTGACGGGCTGGCCGTTGCGCAGCAGGTTCACGAGCTGGCCGAGGAGAACCTCGAACTTGCCCTCGTAGCCAAGGGCGTCGGTGGCGGCACGCACGCGGGCGATGTAGCCGTGGTGGTCTGCGCCCCACACGTCGATGACGTGGTCGACGCGCTCGTACTTGTTCCAGTGGTAGGCCACGTCGGAGGCAAAGTAGGTGTAGGCGCCGTCTGCCTTCACGAGCACGCGATCCTTGTCGTCGCCAAAGTCGGTGGAGCGGAACCACAGGGCCCCGTCCCTCTCGTACAGGTAGCCCTGCTCGCGCAGACGGGCGAAGGCGCGGTCCACGGCGCTCGTGCCGTCTGCGCCCTTCTCGTATAGGGAGCGCTCGGAGAACCACTGGTCAAAGTCGGTGCGCATGTCCGTGCAGGTCTGGCGGATGTCGTCGAGCATGAGCTTGTAGCCGCGCTCGCGGAACGACAGCATGCGCTCCTCGGCGTCCGCGTCCACCCAGCGAGTGCCGTCGGCCTCCATGAAGTGGGCGGCGAGGTCGATGATGTAGTCTCCGCCGTAGGAGTCGGCACCGAGCTTGGCGCGGAAGGCGTCCATGTAGGGGTGGGAGTCGGGGTGCTCGTCGGCCTCGTCGTTGACGAAGGCGCTCCAGTCCGCGATGAGGGCCTCGTGGGCGGCGTGGGCATCGACGCCCCTCTCGTCCATGATCTGGGCGAGCTGCAGGTAGCGCTCGGACACGGAGTTGCCGAACGTGTTCATCTGGTTGCCGTGGTCGTTGACGTAGTACTCGCGCTCCACGTCATAGCCGGCATGCTCGAGGACGCGGGAGAGCGAGTCTCCGAGCGCGGCCCAGCGGCCGTGGCCGATGTGCAGCGGACCCACGGGGTTGGCCGAGACGAACTCGACCTGGACGCGCTGGCCGGCGCCAAGGTTGGAGCGGCCGAAGTCGGCGCCCTGGACGCGGGCCGTGCGGAAGACCTCGTTGCCGGCGGCCGTGGACAGGTAGATGTTCACGAAGCCGGGGCCGGCGACCTCGACGTGATCGACCTCGGGGGCGTCGGGCAGGTGCTTGGCGATGGCCTCCGCGATGGCGCGGGGAGCCATGTGGGCCGTCTTGGCGCTGCGCAGGGCAACGGTGCTCGTCCAGTCGCCGTGCGAGGAATCGGCCGGGCGCTCGAGACCGAGGTCTGCCACCTCGAACTGAGGCAGCTCACCGGCCGCCTGCGCCTCCTCGACCGCCGCGCGGACCAGCTTCTCGATCGTCTCGACCACGATGTATCCCTTCTACGTGCACGCGATGTAACTGGTTGAGTTTAGCAGATGTGACGGGCGTGGCCCGCGCCTAGTGGACCTGGGCCGCACGCTCCTCGCGCACGAGGCGCTGGCGCAGGCGCGAGAGCTCGGACTCGATGCCCACGGGATAGACTTGCGGGTTCAGGAAGCGGCGCACGGCCGGGTCGAGATGCATGAGCGCGTCTCTGCACACGCGCTTGGCCTCCTCGAGGCTCGGTTGCCCGCCCACGCGCCGACCCTCGGCAACGACGGGAACGAGCAGGTCGCGGCACTCGTAGGCGGAGAAGTCGTAGCTCGTCTCGGCGTCCATGACGTCAACGGCGGCGCTTGGGGTGGCCTGGGGCATCGTCTCGTCATAGATGACATCGCCCACGGGGCAGCCCGCCTCGTCATAGAAGCGCGCCACCTGCTGGATGCCGGGAATCGTGCGCTTGTAGGCGACCTCGGACAGCTTCATCGTGGGACGCCAGGCGTCCTGGCCGGCCTTGCGCACGGCGGAGAGCTTGTAGACGCCGCCAAGCGAGGGCTGGGGGTCGCACGTGGCGAGCTTGGTGCCCACGCCAAACGAGTCGATGGGCGCGCCCTGGGCGAACAGCGACTGGATCGTGTACTCGTCGAGATCGTTTGAGGCGGAGACCCTCACGTAGGGAAGGCCGGCCTCGTCAAACGCGTGGCGCGCGAACTTGGAGAGCTTGGCGAGGTCACCCGAGTCGATGCGCACGGCGGCGAGGCGCTCCCCTGCCGTCTCCATCTCCTTGGCGACCGTCACGGCGTTCGCGACGCCCTGGTGCACGTCGTAGGTGTCAACGAGCAGCACGCAGTTCTTGGGGCTCGTGCGGGCAAAGGCGCGGAACGCCTCGAGCTCAGAGGGAAACGCCATGACCCAGGAGTGGGCGTGCGTGCCGAAGACGGGAATGCCGTAGATCTTGCCAGCAAGGCAGTTGGACGTCGAGCTCGCGCCGCCCACGTAGGAGGCGCGGGCCACGGCAAGGCCGCCGTCCGGCCCCTGGGCGCGACGCAGGCCAAAGTCCGAGACCGCATGGCCCTCGGCGGCCTGGACCACGCGCGCCGTCTTGGTGGCCACGAGCGTCTGGAAGTTCACGAGGTTGAGCAGGGCCGTCTCGATGAGCTGGCAAGCCGCCATGGGGCCTTGCACGCGCACGAGCGGCTCGCGCGGGAACACGACCTGCCCCTCGGGCACGGCCCAGACATCGACGTCCATCGAGAAGGTGCCCAGCCACTCGAGAAAGCCGGGCTTGAACAGGGCCCCGCCGCCGGGAGCCTGGATGGAGGCGAGATAGGCGATGTCCTCGTCCGTGTAGCGGAAGTTCTCGACGAGATCGGCGATCTGGCCCGTTCCGCAGGCAACGGCATAGCCGCCGTCAAACGGTGCGTCGCGGAAGAAGACCGTAAAGCACGCCTCGGCGTCCATGAGGCCGCTCTCCCAGAATCCCTGGGCCATCGTGAGCTCGTACAGGTCCGTGTTGAGCGAGACGTCCGTGGGCCTCGTTGCGTCCGTGAGCGACATTGCGCTCCCCCTCTTTCGTGTGTTGCCTAGCGTGCCCGGCGGACACGCACGCGATGCTAGTTGGCGATGAGGCCGCCGCCCACGACGCTTATGACGAACAGCGCCACGATGACGGCAAGCGCGAGCAGGACGATCTTCTGGCCAAGGGGCATCTTGAGGTCGTCGTCGGGCTCCATGTACTCGCGAGCCCGTTCGCGGCGCTGCGCGTCGAGGGCGTCACGCTCGGCCTCGGCCTTCTCGGCACGCAGGCGCTCGAGCTCGGCCTTCTGAGCCGCCTCGTGCTGGGCACGCTCGCGGGCGGCCTTCTCGGCACGAAGGCGCCTGAGCTCCTCGCGCTCCTCGTCGGTCAGGGGTGTCTCGTCTGCCATGGATGCTCCTCGTGTCTGCCCCCATAGGGCGTGGTGGGCGTGGTTAACCTGTCTTGAGTCCGGGACTAGTCTAGCCATTCTGCGCAGGCGCTAGTCATGCCGCGCGCCAGGCAGCTCGGGGCCGACGACGCCCGTCATGTCGAACGCGGGCACGAAGCTCTCCGAGACCGTGCCGCCCTGCTGCCACCACATGCGCTCGAAACCCAGGTCGTCCGCGTGGTCGAGCACGAGCTCGTACTCCTCGTCCGTCACCGACCGCGCCAGGTCTCCGCCACGGGCCCGGCACGCCTCGTTGGGCGTGTACTGGTTCATGACGGAGATGTCCACACTGTTGCCCGCTAGCTCCCACACGCGGTCGAGCACGGCCATGGAGTCGTCCGCATGCCCGGGAAGCACGAGGTGACGCACGATGATGCCACTCAGCATCCTGCCGTCGTCCCCGTTTGCGGCGCCCCCGTGGGCGCGCACGCTCTCGAGCATGGCCGCGAGGGCCGCGGCGGCAACGTCTGGGTAGTCGCGGGCGCGGGAGAGCTCGGCGGCGAGGTCTGCGCTCGCGTACTTGAAGTCCGTGAGCCACACGTCGACGACCTGCGAGAGCAGGCGCACGCACTCAGGCGTCTCGTAGCCGCCCGTGTTGCACACGATGGGAATGGCAAGGCCGGCGTCGCGGGCCAGAAGGGCCGCCTCGACCACCTGCGGGGCAAAGTGGCCGGGCGTCACGAGGTTGATGTTGAGCGCGCCCTGCCCCTGCAGCTCGAGCATCATCTGGGCCACGCGGGCGACGGAGACGTCTGCCCCGAAGTTTCCCGAGCTGATCTGGGCGTTCTGGCAGAAGACGCAGCGAAGCGTGCAGGCCGAGAAGAAGATGGCACCAGAGCCCGCCTCGCCCGAGATGGGCGGCTCCTCCCAGAAGTGGAGCGCCGAGCGCGCCACGCGCAGGGTGCCCGTGGCCCCGCATGCGCCGCGGGCGCCCGCTGCGCGGTTTGCGCCGCACGCGCGCGGGCAGAGGTGGCACGAGGCGTATTCGCGCGGCATCTGTTCCATGGAGCCTCCAAACGACTCCGCCGCCAAGCGGGTCTCGATACAAAAAGAGCGGACCACATCGTGGCCCGCTCGGCAATTCCTGGTGGAGACGAAGGGAATCGAACCCTCGGCCTCTGCCATGCGACGGCAGCGCTCTCCCAGCTGAGCTACGTCCCCAGGCGCGTTTGCGCGAAGGCTATTGTACCGTGAAGGACGGCCCTGTCAAACGAGAATCTACATTTCGCGAGACAAACGCGGATACGCGGCCGTGACGGGGGCGTGGCGGCACGGGTGCTCGGCGTCCTTCTCGACCCGAATGTACAAAACGGACTCAGATTGTCGCACTTGCGCGCCTTCGGTCTCGCGCCATCTGAAGTTATGTTGATAACGAGACCGTTTGACCGCAAAACAGCGACATTCTCGACCCGTTTTGTACATTCGGCCGCAAACTGATCGCCGTGCGCCCCATGACTGCGCCCAAACACGATTAACGCGTACACGAGAGACGCGACGCGCAAAAAGAAAGGCGCCCCAGGGCGCCATCGCGACAAAAAACAACGTCGCTCCCCGCAGGTGCGATAATGAACCCACCTCTCAGAAGGTGGGTGCCCTCGCCGGCTGTTCCAGCTTCCCCCAAGCGGAGGATGCCTGTACTGAGCTCGGTATATGGGCTCCCAGGAAACGCTTGTCGGTTCACCCAGTTTGCCCTGCGGGGAGCTGACACCTCCACTATACCCAAGCCGTTTGTCGTTGCCAGTCTTGACATGGAGCATCCCCTGGTTTCCCACTCGGAACCAGGGACAACAAGCTGGTATCATAGGTACGTTTCATCGTTTGGAAACCTTGTGCTGGCGATGCCCGCCGTTGCGAAAGGCTGCACGTTTTGGTGAGAGAGTGGATTCCGTATGCGTCCCTGTTCGTCACGGCCCTCGTCGTGACGCTCGTGGCGACGCCGCTCGCCCGCGTCATCGCCACGCGTCTCGGCGCCGTTGACAAGCCCAGCAAGCGCCGCATCAACAAGCGAACGATCCCGCGCATGGGCGGCATCGCCATCTTCCTCGCGCTCGTCGCGGCCGCGATCGTCCAGATCCTGGGCACCAAGCACCTCGGCTGGCCCACCGTGCTCACCCCCAACAGGTTCTCCACCGTCAACTACCCGCTGCTGGGCGTGTCCTTCCTCGTCATCTTCCTCACGGGCGCCATAGACGACGTCTTCCAGCTCAAGCCCCTCGCGAAGCTCGCGGGACAGGTCGCGGCCGCCGTCATCGCCGTCATGGCCGGACTCACCGTGGGCGCCATCGTGAACCCGTTCGCTCCCGGCGAGGTCGTGCTCGGATGGCTCGCATGCCCCATCACGGTCATCTACCTTGTGGCCTACGTGAACATCATCAACCTCATCGACGGGCTCGACGGCCTTGCCTCGGGCATCACATTCATCTCGAGCTGCACGCTGTTCTTCATGGCAACGCAGAGCGGCCGGCTCGATGCCGCCGCGGTCTCCATCGCCGTTGCCGGCGCCACGTTCGGCTTTCTGCGCTACAACTTCAACCCGGCGTCCATCTTCCTGGGAGACTCGGGCTCGCTTCTGCTCGGCTTTGCGCTCGGCACGGTCTCGCTGCTCAACGTCACGCGCGTGGCGGGCCTCACGACGATCATCGTGCCGCTCGTCATATCGTTTGTGCCCATCATCGACACGTTCTCGGCAATCATCCGCCGCAAGCGCGCGCACGTGAGCGTGGGACAGGCCGACAAGGGCCACATCCACCACCGCCTCATCCAAGACGGCTACAACCAGCGCCAGGCCGTGCTGCTCATGTACCTGTGGACGGCCATGCTGAGCGTGGGCGCCATCGTCATGACCAAGATCGAGACGATGCCCAGGATTGCCGTGTTCTGCGTGCTCATCGGTGCCTCGTTTGGCTTTGCCGCGCACCTGCACCTGTTCGACCCGGTGCTGCTTCACCACTACAACCCCAAGAGCGGCGAGGACGAGCTGGTATCGCCCGATGACCCTGCCTTTGCCGTGGAGCAGGCCCGCCGCGAGGAGAAGTCCGAGGAACGCCGCGAGGAGTTCGTTGACCGTCTCCTCCATCGCGACGACGAGGAATAGCGAGCCGGCCACCTCCCTCGCATGTGACACTTGGGGACGGGGTCATTCTGTCACCGTTCTTCCCTCACGCACGGCTCCACGTGACTGCATATCCTCGCGCATGATGCAAACACGCGTCGTCGACAAGACCCACACGCACATATAAAAAGGCCCGCACGCGAATGCATGCGGGCCTTGAGGCCACAGGATATGTGGAGACGCTTACTCGGCGTCGGCGAGGGCCTTCTTGGCGACCTCGGCCAGGGCGGCGAACGCAGCCTCGTCCTCGTAGGCGATCTGCGAGAGGACCTTGCGGTCCAGATCGACGCCGGCGAGCTTCAGGCCGTGCATGAACGTGGAGTAGCTCATGTCGTTCATGCGGGCGGCGGCGTTGATGCGCTGGATCCAGAGACGACGGACGTCGCGCTTCTTGTTGCGGCGGTCGCGGTACTGGTACTGCAGGGAGTGCTGGACCTGCTCCTTCATGCCGCGGAAGGTGCGGGAGGAAGTGCCGTAGTAGCCCTTGGAGAGCTCCTTGAGGGTCTGACGCTTCTTACGGCCAGCAACGGCGCGCTTGACTCGTGCCATGTTAGATCAACTCCTAGTGAAAAAAGAACGGACAGGCGCGGTGCGCTACTTGCCCATGCGGGACGAAACGACCTTGACGTCGGCCTTGGCGAGCTCGGTCTCCTTGCGGAAGCCACGGATGCGCTTCTGGGACTTCTTGGTCAGGATGTGGCTCTTGAAAGCCTTGGCGCGCATGATCTTGCCGGTGCCGGTGCGGCGGAAACGCTTGGCCGTACCCTTGTGCGTCTTCATCTTAGGCATGCTAGTTCTCCTTCGTATCCTTCTCGCTCGCCTCGGTGGCCTTCTCATCGAAGGCGCCCTTGATCGGCGCGACGAGCATGTGCATATTGCGGCCCTCCATCTTCGGCTGGCTCTCAACCGTGGCGTAGGGCTTGAGGTCGGCGGCCAGTCGCTCGAGGACGTTGAGACCCTGCTCGGGATGGGCCATCTCGCGACCGCGGAACATGATGGTCACCTTCACGCGCGCGCCCTTCTTGAGGAAGCGCATGACGTGGCCCTTCTTGGTCTCGTAGTCGCCGGTGTCGATCTTGGGACGGAACTTCATCTCCTTGACCTCGACCTTGGCCTGCTTCTTGCGAGCCTGCTTAGCCTTGATCGCCTGCTCGTACTTGTACTTGCCGTAATCCATGACCTTGCAGACGGGCGGCTCGGCGTTCGGGGCGATCTCGACGAGGTCGAGGCCCTGCTCGCCCGCGATGCGCAGCGCGTCACGGACGCCGAACTGACCAAGCTGGGAGCCATCGACGCCGATCAGGCGGCAGACTCGAGCGGTGATCTCCCCGTTGATGCGGGGACCTTCGGACTTTGCTATCTTACACACCTTCCCTTCCCTGCGGCGTGCCTTGCGGGCACCTCGCCGCTTGTGTGGCGCCCGACCTTCTGCCGAGCGTCGCAATGCCGCGGGCAAGTACCCGCAACGAAAAACCGGAGCTGCGCTTGGCACAGCTCCGGCTAGATTCAGGCTTTGTCACCCTTATGGGCGAATTCCCTTGTCTGACCAGACAGCTGCCCGTGGGCGCCGTTCAGGTGGGGTCATAGGCTCTGACCCGCTTGGCGTGTGCGACCCCTCGGCCACACGAATTGATAGTATTGCACGCGAGACACACTCACGCAAGGAGAAATATGAGCAGCAGGCAGCGCACGCACAAGAGCACCACACGTCCGACACGCCGGGCGAGAAGAACGCGCGAGGAGCCGTCTGGACAGCCCCGCAGGCCCCAGCAGCTTGACGAGCGTACGGGCCTGCCCGCCCACCTCGTGGAGGCGGCGCGCGCTCAGTACGGCGAGCTTGCGGACACCATCATAGACGGTTGGGGCCAGAGGCGCCCCGTGACCATGCGCGTCAACACGCTGCGCACGGACCTTGACGAGGTCGTTCGCGAGCTGGACGAGGCGGGCATCGGGTATGCGCGCGTACCGTGGTACGCCGACGCGCTCGTGCTCGCGGACGGCACCCGCGAGCGAGACGTCTGGCAGCTTGGCGCCTATGCCCAGGGCAAGGTCTACCTCCAGAGCCTCTCGTCCATGCTGCCGCCGCTTGCCTTGGCGCCGCAGCCCGGCGCAGACGTGCTTGACATGTGCGCCGCTCCCGGCGGCAAGACGAGCGAGATGGCCGCCCTTGCGCCCGCTGGCGACGGCGTCCGCGCCGCGCGCATCACGGCCTGCGAGCTCTCTGTCCCACGCGCCGAGAAGCTCGAGCACAACCTCGCAAAGCTTGGTGCCACGAACGTACAGGTCATGCGCACGGACGCGCGCAGGCTCGACGACTGGTTCTCCTTTGACCAGGTGCTGCTCGACGCCCCCTGCACGGGCTCGGGTACCGTGGCCCTTCACGACGAGCATGCGGCCCGCTACCTCACGCCCGAGCTCGCGAGCCGCGTGGAGCGCTCGCAGCGCGCGCTGCTCGACCGAGGGCTCACGGTGCTCAAGGCCGGCGGCAGCCTCGTGTACTCGACGTGCTCCATCCTGCCCCGAGAGAACGAGGACGTGGTCGAGTGGGCGCTTGCCCGCCACCCAGACTGCGAGCTTGTGAGCGTAGAGCTGCCGCACGCGGTGGCAGGCGAGACAACGGACGCCGAGGCACCCCTCGCGCTGCCGAGCCGACTGCCCGGCACGCTCACGGTGTGCCCCAGCCGTCTCTATGAGGGGTTCTTCGTCTCGAGGATCGTGAAGCGCAGCTAGAGAGCGACCGGGCCGTCCCTTCTCGTCACTCGGCCGTAAAGTCGCCGCTCGACTTGGCAAACATGGCCTCGACGTCCTCGGGCGTCGTGTCCAGGGCACAGGCAAGCTCCTCGAGAGAGCGCTCCCGGGCGTCACGAAGGACGCGGATGAGATAGGAGCTAGGCTTCTTTGAGCTTGCCTCGGCCTCGGCGATGCGCGCACGCATCGTCTTCACGACGAGTACCGAGTCTGGCACTCCGTGCTTGAGAAGCTTCTTGAAGTGGCTCTCCTCCAGGCCGGAGTTGCGATCCGTGAACGAGTCGCACGCGAGGTCCGCATAGCCGTCTATGACGGCAAGCGCCTCGTCACGCCCCACGGGCGGATGGAGGTTCTTCTCGGCCTGGGCGGCGGGGTACATGAGGCGCGTGGCCCCACGGCCGGAGCCGGTCTCGAGAATGAGCATGGGGGCAGGCGATTCCTGGAAGCCGACGACCGTGCACAGTCCCTGTCCGGGATGGACGACACGCTCACCAACAGAAAACATCGCTACCTCCGCTCCGATGGCCAACGTATGTAAGATTAGCACCAAAAACCTGTATAACCGCAGGTAAATTCATATGTTTTACGAAAACCGAACATGGTGGCGGCACCTCCGGCACCATCTCTCGCCCGCGATGGTGACAAAAACGACCCCGTCCCCATCTGTCACCTTTACGCTATACTTGTCCGTCACATGCCCGAGTGGTGGAATGGCAGACACGGAGGTCTCAAAAACCTCTGGGGAAACCCGTGCGAGTTCGACCCTCGCCTCGGGCACCAGCAGACGCAACAAGGCCCGGATGAGCACGCGCTCGTCCGGGCCTTGTCCATCCGGCGCGAAAGCCTAACGCGCGGCATGCAGATATGGGTTTGACCTGAGCTCCCAGGACATCGTCGTGTCGTCACCATGGCCGGTGAGGACATGCGTCTGCGGCGCGAGTTCGCGGGCAAGGCGCCCCAGCGAGGCCATGAGCGCGGCGGGGTCCCCACCGGGAAGGTCGGTCCTGCCGGCACTTCCCGCAAAGAGCGTGTCGCCCACGAAGGCGAGACCTGCCGCCTCCCCCTGTCCCACAAGCGTGACGCCCCCCGGCGTGTGGCCCGGCGTCGCGACCACGGCAAAGCGTGCCTGCCCCACGCCCGTGACGCCGCCCTCGGCGAGAAGCTCGTCGGGCTCGGGCGCATCATCGTCGTACTCGATGCCAAACGCGTGGTTGCGACGCGCGTGGCGAGCGAGCTCGACGTCGGAGCCACAGATGGCAAAGCGCGCGCCCGTGGCCGCCACGAGCGCCGCCACGCCGCCCACGTGGTCCGCGTGACCGTGCGTTGCCACCACGAGCCTCACGTCCACGTCAGAGAGGGCGTCCGCGATGAGCGCGCCCTCGGCACCGGGGTCCACGACCATCGCCTGGCCGTCGCAGATGACGGCGTAGCAGTTCGTGGAGAACGGCGACACCACGAACTGCCGCAGCTCGAGGGTGCCGTCTGCCATCCCCGCGACATCGTCGAAGGCCACGCGCCCCTTGTTCCAGAACTGGCCCATCGCTACCTCCCGTGAATCGAGTTGGCGCCCTCGCCGGGCATGATGCGGCGCGCGTCGTAGACGGACGGCACGCGGCTCACCGTGGCCAGCAGGGTGTCGAGCAGGCTCGCGTCGCTGATGGCGATGAGGAAGCGCAGCTTGGCGACACCCTGGGCGCTCGTGTTCGTGGCGGCAGAGAGGATGTTGCCGCCCGCCTCGCCCACGGCGATCGTGACGTCCTTGAGCAGGCCCATGCGGTCCGTGGCCTCGACCATGATCTCCACCTGGAACTGCGTGGCGCCCGAGGTGTCCCACTCGACCTCGATCATGCGCTCGGGGTGCGCCATGAGGCCCTTGACGTTGGGGCAGGTGGAGCGGTGCACGGACACGCCGCGACCGCGCGTGATGAAGCCCACGATGTCGTCTCCGGCCACTGGGTTGCAGCAGTGCGCGAGGTGCACGAGCAGGTCGGCGTCGCCCTTGGCGACCACGCCGCAGCTTGCTCGGCGCTTGGAGCCCTTGGGGCCCCTCGCCTGGCGCGGTGCGCTCATGGGCTTGGAGCCGCCCTCGAAGAACTCCTCGCGCGCGGCGTTCGCCTCGGCGTTGGCGCGCTGCTGGGCGGCGAGCATCTCGGCGGGAGACCCCTCCTCGAGCACGGCCTGCACCTTGTTGGCCACGGACTTCGCCGTCACCTTGCCGTTGGCGATGGCGGCGAGCATGTCGTCGGCTTCCTTGAACGACAGCTCCTCGCTCACGCGCGCGAGTGCCTTGGCCGAGCGCGGCGTGGAGATGCCGTAGCCACGCTTGCGCAGCTCGCGTCCGAGCTCGCCGCGGCCGGCCTCGGCGTCGTCGGACTTGGTGGATGCCGCGAAGTACTTGCGGATCTTCGAGCGCGCCGAGGGCGTCGCCACGATGCCCATCCAGTCACGCGAGGGCTTGGCGCTCTTGTTCGTGAGGATCTCCACGCGGTCGCCGGTGGAAAGCGGCTTGGTGAGCGAGACCACCGAGCCGTTTACCTTGGCCCCCACGCAGTGGTTTCCCACCTCGGTGTGGACGGCGTAGGCAAAGTCGAGCGGGGTGGAGCCGGCGCGCAGGTTCATGACCTCGCCCTTGGGCGTGAAGACGAAGATCTCGTCGCCAAAGAGGTCCACGCGCAGGTCCTCGAGGAACTCGTGCGGGTCCTCCATGTCCCCCTCGACCGTCCAGTCAAGGCTGCGGCGGATCCAGGAGATCTGGCGGTCCACGCTCTTGTCGTCCGCGCTCATGTTGCCCTGCGAGTTGCCCGCGCGCTTGTACAGCCAGTGGGCGGCGATGCCGTACTCGGCCTGCTCGTGCATCTCAACCGTGCGCAGCTGGATCTCGATGGGGCGGGCCTCCGGGCCCACGACCGTGGTGTGAAGCGACTGGTAGCCGTTGGGCTTGGGCGTGGCGATGTAGTCCTTGAAGCGACCGGGCAGCGGGTGCCACAGCGAGTGGACCGCACCCAGGGCCGAGTAGCAGTCCCCCACCGTCTGCAGGATGACGCGCAGCGCGATGAGGTCGTAGATGTCGGAGAACTCCTTGCCCTTGCGCTTCATCTTGAGGTAGATGCTCCACAGGTGCTTGGGGCGTCCCGTGATCGTGAAGCCGTCGAGGCCCACGCGGCGCAGCTCGTCGGTGAGCGTCTTGATGGCCTCCTCGGTGTCGCGCTCGCGCTGGTCGCGGGAGTCCTGGACCATGCGCGCGATGCGCTGGTACTCCTCGGGCTCGAGGTAGAAGAACGCGAGGTCCTCGAGCTCCCACTTAAGCGAGGAGATGCCGAGGCGGTCTGCGAGCGGCGCGTAGACGTCCATGGTCTCGTGGGCCTTGAACGTGCGGCGGTCGGGCGGCAGGGCCGCAAGCGTGCGCATGTTGTGCAGGCGGTCGGCGAGCTTGATGATGACGACGCGGATGTCTCGGCTCATGGCCAGGAACATCTTGCGCAGGTTCAGCGCCTGCTTGGCGTCCATGGAGTCGACCTCGATCGAGGTGAGCTTCGTGACGCCGTCCACGAGCTCGGCGACCGTCTCGCCAAACAGCTCGGAGAGGTCGGCGAGCGTGGCGGGCGTGTCCTCCACCGTGTCGTGCAGCAGGGCCGCGCAAATCACGTCCTCGTCCATGTGAAGGTCATGGGCCAGGATGAGGGCCACCTCGACGGGGTGGTTGATGTAGGGCTCGCCGCTGCGGCGCCTCTGGTCGCGATGGAACTCGGCGGCAAAGCGGTACGCCTCGTCCACCTTCGCCATTCCCTCGGCCGAGAGGTACCTCGAGCAGGTCTTCCTCAGCAGCGGGTAGTCATCGGCCCCAACCTCGGGAGCCCCCTCGGGCGGTGCCGCGACGTGCTTGGTCTCTGACATGGCGTCACTCCCCCTCTTCTCGCACCAGCGTCCCGAATCCCGGGACGATGGGCCTGTTGACGTGGTCGAGAAGCTCGCTGGGCGTGGCGTGCAGCACCCAGTCGCAGAAGGCGTGGAACTCCTCGCCGCTGCGCTTGCCCTCAAGATAGCGGATGGAACTGTCGAGCTCCATGTGGCCCGGAGACGGCACCATGACGATGCGCCTGCCCGTGCCGTAGCCCTCGACCTCGAGGAACCCCAGGTCGCGGAAGATCGCGATGCCCGCCGACACCGAGCGCTCCTCGAGGGAGGTCGCCGGCGCCATCTGCAGGCACGCCTCGAGGATCTCGGCGTTCGTGTGCGCGATCGCGCCATCGCCCCTCTGCTCGGCACGGGACGCGAGGCTGCGCAGCGTGCGCCACAGGCACACGAGCTCGTCTCGGCCCGGGGCATAGGAGGACAGGATGCGCTCGTTGACGTGGGCGTCTCGCGAGCCAAAAAGCAGGTGGATCGTGGCGGGCGCGCCGTCGCGCCCGGCACGGCCGCTCATCTGGTTGAACTCGATAGCGCCAAACGGCATGTGGTAGAGCACGACGTGGCGGATGTCGGGCAGGTTGACGCCCTCGCCGAACGCGCTCGTGGAGATGACGCACGTGAGCGCGCCCGAGCGAAACGCCTGCTCCACGCGGTTGCGCTCCTGCCTGGTGAGGCCGGCGTTGTAGAAAGCGATGCGCTGCCCCAGCTCGGAATTGGCGCGGCGCAGCGTGCGCGCGAGCACGACGGACTGCTCGCGGGAGTTCACGTAGCACACGCACTTCTCGCCCGTGCTCGCGATTGACACGAGTGCGGCCTCGCGGTCATGCAGCTCGCGCTCGTCGTCGAGCACGAGGTTGGCACGGCACGTGTCGTCCACGATGACGTCTTCTATGCCTGCGAGCTCGCAGATCTGCCGGGCAACGGGCTCGGCAGCCGTTGCCGTGACGGCAAGCGTCACAGGGTGCCCGAGCTCGCCGAGAACGCGCGGTAGCTCTTGGTAGGTCGTGCGCGAGCCGCCGTCCGAGGTCCCGGCGTGATGCGCCTCGTC
Organism: uncultured Parolsenella sp.; assembly: GCA_934668375.1. Taxonomy (GTDB): domain Bacteria; phylum Actinomycetota; class Coriobacteriia; order Coriobacteriales; family Atopobiaceae; genus Parolsenella. Next base: position 24,903 of record CAKUNF010000010.1, read on the forward strand.
TATGACGACGAACCCGATGCGACCCGAGGCGGCAAAGCGGCCCGAATGGATGGCGAGGAACTCCGGCGTGGTGAGCACGACGTCCACGGTGCCCGCCGCAAGGCCGCCGAAGACCTCCTCGCGCGCCTCGGGGCTGCTCTCGCCCGTGAGCACGCGGGCCACGAGCCCCAGCGAGGCGAGCTCGCCGGTGATGTGGAAGCTCTGGTCGGCGACGAGGGCGCGCAACGGGTAGACGAAGACGCTCGCGCGGCCCTGCGCCAGGGCGAGGCGCGCGGCGTGGACGTGGAACACGAGCGACTTGCCGCGCCCCGTCGCCATGACGCACAGGACGCTGCGACGTGCGGCAAGCGAGTCGAGTGCGGCGCGCTGGGCGCCCAGGAGCTCGTGGTCGCCGATGAAGCGGCGCACGAGGCGGTCGGTGAGCTCGGCCTCGCTCATGCCGGCGGCCTGCTCGCGGGCGTCGGTGCGCGCGGGCTCGGGCGGCTCGTGGGTGTCGGACGCCAGGATCTGCGGCACGCGGCCGAACAGCTCGGTGGCCACCTCGGGCGCCTCGACGCCGGGCGTGGCCTCGCGGTAGATGATGTCTCGCACCATGAGCTTGGGCTTCGTGCGGCCCTGCCACGTTTCCGCCACCGCCTCGAACACGAGGTCGACGGCGCCCTCGTAGTCGCAGGCGCGCTCGACGTCAGGCGTGCGGAACATGATGGCGGGAACGGAGCTCACGCCGTCGGTCGCCAGGAAGCGCAGGTGCTCGCCGGAGCGGCCCACGCGGCTTCGGGCGCGCATGACCACGCCCGTGGCAGCGAGAAGCGGCACCTTGTTGCCCTGGCCAAACGGCTTGAGCACGCCAAGCGATTCGATGGTGGGCACGTCGAGCTCGTCGAGGCCCACGACGGCCGTGACCTCGCCGGTGTCCACGAACTGCTCGGCGGGCAGCTCGTCGAGCACGGCCTCGAGCCGGGCGCGGAACGCGTCGATGTTCTCGGCATCGATCGTGACGCCCACGGCGCCGGCGTGGCCGCCAAAGCGCACGAGCAGGTCGCCGCAGCGCTCCACGGCCTCGAACAGGTTCACCGAGCCCACGGAGCGGCCCGAGCCATGGGCCACGCCGTCCGAGATGGAGAAGAGGATGGCGGGCACGTGGTAGCGGTTCACGACGCGGCTCGCCACGATGCCCTTCACGCCCTCGTGCCAGCCCTCGCCGCCCACGACGATGGCACGCCCGCCGTCGTAGGTCTCCTCGATCATGGCCATGGCCTGGTCCGCGAGGTCGCGCTCGATGTCGCGCCGGTTCTGGTTGATGGTCTCGAGCTGGGCGGCCAGCTCGGCCGCCTCGGTGGCGTCGTTGGAGATGAGGAGGTTGAAGGCCACGTCGACGTCGCCCATGCGGCCGGCCGCGTTCAGGCGCGGGACGAGCGAGAACGGCAGGCCGTCCGCCTCGATCTGGGAGAGGTCGCAGTTGGCAGCGGCCGCAAGCGCCACGATGCCGGGACGCTGCGTGTGGCGCATGCGCTCGATGCCGTCCGTGACCAGCGCGCGGTTCTCGCGCGTGAGGTTCATCATGTCCGAGATGGTGCCGAGCGTGGCAACGTCCGTGTAGGAGCGCCACAGCTCCGGCGCACCCATGCGGCGACCCAGCTCCTGCACGAGCTTGAGCGCCACGCCGGCGCCGGCGAGGTCGCAGCTGGGGCAGTCGTGGTCGAGCTTGGGGTCGCAGACGGCAACGCCCTGGGGAACGAGGTCGGAGGGCTCGTGATGGTCCGTCACGACGACGTCGATGCCCTGGGCGCGCACCATCTCCACCTCGGCCGCGGCGGCGATGCCGTTGTCGACCGTGACGATGAGGTCTGGGTGGCAGCCCTCCACGACGCGCTCGAGGGCCTCGGCGGACAGGCCATACCCCTCGCCGAAGCGGCGCGGGATGTAGGGATGCACCTCGGCGCCCAGCTCGCGAAGGCCGAGCGTGAGCAGGCAGGTCGAGCTCATGCCGTCCACGTCGAAGTCGCCGAACACGGCGATGACCTCGTGGCCGCGAACGGCACGCTCCACGCGGTCTGCCGCAGCCACGAGACCGGGCAGCTCGCGCGGGTCGAGCCAGTCTCGCTCGAGCGACGGCGTGAGGAAGGCGCGGGCCTCGTCCGCCGTGCGGATGCCGCGCGCCGCCATGACGCGGGCCGCGAGCGGCGTGACGCCCGCGGCGGCCCGGACCTCGTGCTCGGCCACGGCGTCGCCGGCAAGGACGTGCCAACGGTCGCTCTCTCGAAGGCCGCTCATCTGCTACTCCCCGCTCTTTGGCGCGGGCTGCTCGCTGGCGTCCTCGTCGGACTCGGCGTCTTGGACGCGCGCGGCGTCGCCAGAGCCTGCGGCGGCGTCGCCAACCGTGTAGAGCGCAAGCTGCGTGGGAACCGCCACAGCGAGCGCGTAGACGAGCGCGGCCATGCCGCAGGCGACGCAGACCGCAAGCTCGCGGTTGTGCCCGGGCACGATGATTGCCACGACCACCGCCAGGGCGAGCACGGCGGCAGCGACGCCCATGAGCCGGTGCAGCTCGGTGCCGCACGCGACCTGCTGGGACTTGCGCACCGAGGCGCCGGCGGTGCGCTCGGAGCAGTAGCGGGCCGCCACGCACGTGCCCGCGATGAGGGCGCACAGCTCGGTTGCGGCCAGGCCCACGAGCTCCATGCGGCCGAGGATGACGACGTCGAAGCGCGCGACGAGGGTGAGGATGCCCAGCGCGAGCAGCACGGAGACGGTGGCGGCGTCCGCGGCGACGCGACCGGCCATGCCGAACCTGCGGACCACGATGACGCCCACGAGCAGCGACACGACAACGAACGCCGCCAGGACGATCTCGGGTGCCTCGTCGCCCAACGTGGCGCCCACCTCGGCGGGCTCGGTCTGCGAGAGCGAACAGGGCAGCTTGCCGCCGGCGATGGCCGAGGCGTACGCGTAGGCCTGATCCTCGGTGAAGCCCCCGGAGATGTTGATCTTGCCGCCCTCGATCTTTGTGCTCACGGACGGCGAGGCGATGACGGTGCCGTCCATGACGACGGCGATCTGGCCAGAGGCCCCGTCCTGGGAGAGGTCCTCGGTGACGTCCGCGAGCGAGGAGGCGCCGTCCGCGTCGAGGGAGACGGAGACGGCGTAGTAGGTCATGCCGTAGTAGCCCTGGGACACGACGCTTGCGCCCCTGACCTCGTCGGGCGTGACGAACGCATCGTAGGAGCCCTGCTCGAGCGTGACGTTGGAGGCGTTGTTCTGGAGCTTCTGGAGCACGTCGGCGTCTGAGATGGTGTCGACGCGCACGAGCTCGAGCGAGCCGCCCTGCGTAAGGGCGTCCGCGACGGAGGCGGCGTCGTAGCCTGCGGGAACGCGCAGCTCGAACGTGTCGTCACCGGTCTGGGAGACCTGGACGTCATGCTGCTCGAGCGCGTCTGCGCGGTTGCGCAGCACCGTGAGGACGTCGGCGGCGCCCGCGCCGTCTGCGTAGTCGGAGGCCGTGAGGGTCACGGCATTGCCGCCGGCGAGGTCGACGCCCAGGGGAATGCCCCAAGCGGGCAGGAAGAGCGCCACGATCGACGCCACGAGCAGGATCGCCGTGAGCGCGACGGGCCCGGCGAGCCGCCGCCTCTCCGCCGCCATCTTTGCCTTGAACTTCTCGTCTCGCTTCATGGGAACCCCCTTGCGCGGCGCGGGAGAGGCACGCGCCGCAGTCGTCGTTTTAACCTTTTGATTGTACCTAAAACGGCAGGTAGCGCGAAAAGCCGCAACCCCGCGGACCCAAACGGGAGCGCGGGGTTGCGCAGAGGTGGCGAGCGCGATGCGGGTCACACATGTGCCCAAAGGGGTCAGACCCCTTTGGGCACGTCGGCGATTCGGGCGGTCCTAGAAGTCGTTCGCGGCGGGAGAGTCCATCCAGTCTCGGTAGAACTGCTCGTAGCGGCCCTCGGCGATGGCGGCGCGCACGCGTTCCATGAGGGCGAGCAGGTAGCGGATGTTGTGCTGCGAGAGCAGGATGCCGCCGAGCATCTCGTGCTGTCTCACGAGGTGGTGGATGTAGGCGCGCGTGAAGCCGCCCGCGCACGCCGGGCAGTCGCAATGCTCGTCGAGCACGCCGTGATCGTGCTTGAAGCGGGCGTTCTTGAGGTTCAGGCGCCCCTCGCTCGAGAAGGCCGTGCCCATGCGGGCCGTGCGCGTGGGCAGCACGCAGTCGAACATGTCCACGCCGGCCGCCACGGCGCGCACGAGCGTGGTGGGGTTGCCCACGCCCATGAGGTAGCGGGGCTTGTTCTCGGGCATGTGCTCGGAGACGAGCGGCTCGAGCGTCTCGTACATGGTCTCGTGGTCCTCGCCCACCGAGTAGCCGCCGATGCCGTAGCCCGGGAAGTCGCCGCACTCCTCGAGGTGCGCGAGGCTGCGCAGGCGCAGGTCCATGTGCATGCCGCCCTGGACGATGCCAAAGAGCGCCTGGTCCGGGCGCGTGTGGGACCTCCAGCAGCGCTCGGCCCACATGCTGGAGAGCTCCACGGCGCGTGCCACGTAGGCCTTCGTCGCAGGGTATCCCGGGCACTGGTCCAGCTGCATGCAGATGTCGCTGCCGAGCTTCTCGGCAATGGCCATGTTGTCCTCGGGCGTCCAGCGGATGCGCGCGCCGTCGTACTCGATGGCGCGAAAACTCACGCCCTCGTCCGTGAGCTTCATGAACTCGTTGTGCGAGAACACCTGGAAGCCGCCCGAGTCCGTGAGGATGGGGCCGCTCCAGCGCATGAACTCGTGCACGCCGCCCATCTCGGCCACGAGGTCCGCACCGGGGCGCATGGCGAGGTGGTAGGTGTTGTTGAGGATAATCTTGGCGCCAAGGTCTGCCACCTGGGAGGGCATGAGGCCCTTGACCGTGGCCTTCGTGCCCACTGGCATGAAGATGGGCGTGGGAATGTCGCCGTGGGCGGTGTGGAAGACGCCGCAGCGCGCGTGGGTCTTGGGGTCGCGCGCCGTGATGTCGAAGGTAAACAGGTTGTCGGGAAGCTCGCCGGGCTGCGGCCAGGCCGCACGCAGCGAGTCGTCAGAAAGCGTCATGCATGCCCCTCTTGTCTGTGACCGCAGGCAGCGGCCGTTGTGCTCCGTGAATTGTCGCACATCGCGTGATTTGGAGGCTGAATCGCACATAGTGTCCGCCCGATACGCCACAATGGGTTCAAAAGCGAGACGGGAGCGAGCACATGGCAGACGAGACGAACGCGGCGGACGCAATCACCGAGGACGAGACCGTTGAGGCCAAGGAGGGCATCGAGGAGGTCGTGCGGCAGGACGAGGGACCGTGCGAGGAGAGCGGCGAGACGCAAGACGAGTCGGCCGAGAGGGGCGATGAGGCGCCTGCCCCGGCAGACGAGGAGAGCGAGGGCAGCCTCGATGCGGAAGCCAAGCCACAGGACGACGAGCCGGCCGAGAGCGACGGAGACGCAGTCGAGACGATCGCCGAGCCGAGCGCCGGGCCGCAGAATGACGGGGACGAGCAGGCCGCCGAGCCCGAAGGCGAGCCCGACGCACACGAGGACGACGAGCCCGACGCGCCTGAGCCAGCCTCGCCGCAGCAGCGCATCATCGGCACGGCGCAGCGCGCCGCCCAGGTGGGCACGCAGACCGTGACCGAGGGCGTCTCGGCCATGCGCGAGCTCTCCGCGGCCAGGCGCGCCCACGCGACGGCGTTCAAGGAGCTCGAGGCCCTCGAGAAGGGCGCGAAGGAGCTCGCCGAGCAGCTTGAGCACCGCCGCGACGTGGAGGAGAACTACGAGCGCATCGTCGAGGTGCAGACGGTAGAGATCGAGGACGCCACGAGAGCGCTCGAGCGCGAACGCGTGCGCAGGGCAACCCTCGAGTCCCAGCTTGAGGGCAAGAACAACGAGCTCAAGCGCCTCAAGGAGGCAAATGACCAGAAGGTCGCCCCCTCCCGCAAGCTCATGGAGCAGGCAAAAGACGCCCTCTCGAAGGCAGAGCGCGCCCAGGCCGAGGCCCGCCGCGCGCTCAAGGTGGCCCAGGCCCAGGCAGACGAGGCCACGGCAAGCCGCGACTCCAAGCTGCAGGCTGCCAAGCGCATGGCAGACGCCGCCTCCGCCAAGCTCGCACGCCAGCAGGACCAGCTCACGGAGATGCGCCGCAATCCATCGGCGGGCGCCAGGGGCCTCTCCCAGGCAAGCAGTACGGTGGCAACGGCCCTGGCCCAGCTCGAGAACGCGCGCGAGAACGTCACACGCGTCACCCAGGAGACGAGCCAAGCCGTCCAGATTGCCCAGACGCACCTGTACACGCAGCGCAAGTCGCTCGAGGAGGCCGAGGCAGACCTCAAGGAGGCCCGCGAGCGCGAGCAGGAGCTGCGCCGCGCCTACGACGCCAAGCGCTCCGCGGCAGACGAGCAGGAGCAGGGCGTCTCATCGAAGATCTCCGAGCTCAAGGCATCCGTTGCGCAGGCAAGGGACGACGAGGCCGCCGCGCGGGGCCGCATAGACGCCGCGCGCGCCGCACTCGAGGAGGCGCACGACATCCACGCCCACCCCGAGCTCACCGACGAGCTCGAGGGGCGCGCACGGGCAAGCCGAGCCCAGGCGGACGAGCAGCGGGCGCTCGTCGAGCGTCTCGCAAACGAGGAGCGCATGGTCCGCGAGCGCACCGAGCACACGAGAAAGATCTTCTACGCGCTCGTGGCCGCGGCCGCCCTCATCGTCCTTCTCGTCCTCGCGTTCGCGCTCGGAGAGTAAGGGCTACAGCACACAGACGTTTTCCGGATGGCCGGCCAGCCACGCGCGGACGTTGTCGAACTCGATGACGGCGCGGCGCTCCATGGCCTCCTCGGTGAGAAACGCCACGTGCGGCGTGAGCACGCAGTTCCTGGCGCGTCCGAGCGCATAGCCCTCGGGCAGCGGCGGCTCCATGTCGAACACGTCGACGCCCGCACCCGCGAGCTTGCCGGCGTTGAGCGCCGCGGCAAGCGCGTCGTTGTCCACGATGGCGCCGCGAGCGCAGTTCACGAGCACCGCGCCGTCGCGCATCGCGGAGATCTTGTCCGCGTCGAACCAGCCACGCGTCTCGTCGTTGAGCGGCAGGTGCAAAGACACGATGTCCGAGCTCGCGAGCAGCTCGCCCAGGCCCACGAACTCCACGCCCGCCTTGCGCGCCGCGGCGCTCTCGTGGCGCGCATAGCCCAGCACGCGGGCGCCAAACGCGCGGAACAGCCGGGCGGCGGCGCAGCCGATGTGGCCCGTGCCCACGATGCCCACCGTCTTGCCGCAGATCTCGCGGCCCATGAGCCCGGCGGACGTGCCGCCCGCACGCGTAGCGGCATCCGCCGGCACGACGTGACGCAGCACGTCGATGGCAAGGCCCACCGTGAGCTCGGCCACGCTCACGTCCGAGTAGCCGGCGCAGTTGCACACGGTAACGCCACGCTCGCGGCAGGCGTCGAGCCCCACGTGGTCGATACCCGTGAACGCCACGGCGATCATCTTGAGCGCCTCGGAGGCACGCACGACCTCGGCCGGGTACGGGTTGTTCGCGATCATGACCACGTCCGCGCCGGCGCTGCGACGCGCGAGCTCGGCGGCGTCGCTCGTCTTCTCGGCAAAGTAGACGAACTCGTGGCCAGCCTCCTCGATGGGCGCGGCGAGCTCGCGGACCCTCGCCTCGGGAATGCCAAGCGGCTCGAGCAGCGCTACCTTCATGAATGTCTCCTCACGAACAAGGGCACCCGTCGCGCTGACGGGTGCCCGAACCTTCACACGGGGACGCCGCCGCAGGGCGGGCCCCAGTCACTACATCTTCTCGAGCTTCTCGCCCAGCAGCTGGTTGAACAGCTTGGGGTTGCCCTTGCCGCGGCTCTCCTTCATGCACTGGCCCACGAGGAAGCCCACGACCTTGCGGTTGCCGCCGCGATACTGCTCCACCTGCTCGCCGCAGCGCGCGAGCACCGCGTCGACGATGGGCTCGAGCGCGCCCGTGTCGCTCACCTGACGCATGCCGCGCTCGTCCACGACCTTCTCCGGGTCCTCGTCCGTGCCGTTCACCACGTCGAGCACCTCGCGTGCCTGGGCAAACGCGATGGCGTCGCTCGCGAGAAGCGCGCTTACGCTCGCGACCTGCGCCGGCGTGAGCGCGTCATAGGCGGGCAGCAGGTTCACCACGACGTTGCCCACCGTGAGCGCGGCCTTCTCAGGCGCGAGTTTGCACGCCTCCTCGAAGAACGCAGCCGTCTCGGGGTCGCCGGCGATCTGCTCGGCGTCCGCGCGCTTGAGGCCGTACTGCTCGCACAGGCGGTCGCGCTTGGCGTCGGGCAGCTCGGGGATCTCGGCGCGGCAGCCCTCGATGAAGTCGTCCGTGAGGTCGAACGGGGCGAGGTCGGGGTCGGGGAACAAGCGGTAGTCATCGGCCGTCTCCTTGACGCGCATGACCACGGTGCGCTTGCGGCTCGGCTCCCAGTGGCGCGTCTCCTGGTAGATGACGCCACCCTCCTCGAGCACCTCGGCCTGACGACAGATCTCGTACTCAAGGCCGTCGTGCAGGGCCTTGAACGAGTTGAGGTTCTTGAGCTCGGTTTTGGTACCCAGGCGCGTCTCGCCACGGCGGCGCAGGCTCACGTTGCCGTCGCAGCGCATGGAGCCCTTCTCCATGGAGCAGTCCGAGATGCCCAGCGTCAGGAACACACGGCGGAGCTTCTCCATGAACAGGCGCGCCTCCTCGGGCGTGCGCAGGTCGGGCTCGGTCACGAGCTCGATGAGCGGCGTGCCGCAGCGGTTGTAGTCCACGAGGCTCTCGGTGGCGCCGCCGATGCGGCCCTCCTCACCGCCCACGTGAACCATCTTGGCGGCGTCTTCCTCCATGTGGATGCGCAGGATGCGGATGGGCACCGTGTAGGAGCCGTCCTCGGCGCGGACGGGCACGGCGAGGTTGGCCGTGTCGTACGTCCCCTGGCTGGAGGCCTTGGGCGCCGTGGCGCCCTCGGGCAGGTGGTCGCTCATGGCGGTGGACAGGCCCACGGCGTTGGCGCTCGCGGAGGCCAGGCTCATGGCCTCCGCCTCGCCGAACGCGCACTCCGGGCGCTCGGCGGCGCCGCGGCCCGTGACCTCCAGGTCCAGGTGGCCGTGCATGCAGAAGGCAACGGGGCCCTGCGTGGTCTGGAAGTTCTTGGCCATGTCGGGATAGAAGTAGTGCTTGCGGTAGAACATGCTGTGCCGCATGATCTGGCAGTTCGTGGCCAGGCCCGCCTTCACGATGGCCTGGATGGCGCGGCGGTTGGGCACGGGCAGGGCTCCGGGGAGCCCCAGGCAGACGGGACACACGTTGGTGTTGGGCGCGTCGTCGTGCGAGAGGCGGCAGTTGCAGAACATCTTGGTGTCGAGCGCGGTGAGCTCGGTGTGGATCTCCAGGCCGATGACGGCCTCCCAGTCCTTCAGGACGTCGGCGAGCTTCTTCATGCGAGCTCACCCCCCTTCCCGGCAAAGTCGGGTGCCACGGCAAGCGCGGGCGTGCCGTCTGCGGACGCGGCGCCGCGCTCCACGGCGCGCGCAAACGTCAGCAGGTCGCGGTCCTTGAACGCAGGACCCACGAGCTGGGCAGACGTGGGCAGGCCAGACTCGCCGCCCAGGCCCAGCGGCACGGAGACGCCGCCGTTGCCGGCGATATTGATGCTGATGGTGTACAGGTCCGCGAGGTACATCTGCGTGGGGTCGGAGATCTCGCCGAACTTGAACGCCGTGCGCGGGCTTGCCGGCATGAGGATGACGTCGACCTTCTCGTAGGCGGCGGCGTAGTCGCGTGTGATGAGTGTGCGCGCCTTCTGGGCCGCAAGGTAGTACTTCTCGTACACGCCGCTGGAGAGCAGCCATGCGCCAAGCATCTGGCGTCGCTTGGCCTCGGCGCCAAAGCCGTGGGCACGGGAGAGCGAGCTCTGCTCGGCCAGCGTGGCGCAGTCGGGCTCCTGGTAGCCGTAGCGCACGCCATCGAAGCGCGCGAGGTTGGAGAACGCCTCGCACGGACCGAGCACGTAGTAGGCGGCGATGGCGGCGTCGAGGTGAGGCAGGTCGACCTCGACGAGCTCGGCGCCCTGCTCCTCGAGCGACTTGGCGGCGGCACGGACGGCATCGCGGACCTCTGCCGTAAGGCCATCCGCCTCCATGAGCGCCGGGATGATGCCCACTCGGCGGCCCGCCACGCCGTCCTCGAGGTGCTCGGTGAAGTCCACGGCGCAGTCCTGGCTCGTAGAGTCACGCGGGTCGCGGCCGGGCGCGGTGAGCGCGTTCATCGCAAGCGCCACGTCTGCCACGCTGCGGCCAAACGGGCCCACCTGGTCAAGCGAGGAGCCAAACGCCACGACGCCGTAGCGGCTCACGGCACCGTACGTGGGCTTCATTCCCACGACGCCGCACAGCGCGGCCGGCTGACGGATGGAGCCGCCCGTGTCCGAGCCCAGCGCGAGCGTGACCTCGCCGGCAGCCACCGCGGCGGCAGATCCGCCCGACGAGCCACCGGGCACGCGCTCGGTGTCCCATGGGTTGTTCGTGCGGTGAAACGCCGAGCTCTCCGTGGACGAGCCAAACGCGAACTCGTCCATGTTGGCCTTGCCGACGGGCAGGCAGCCCGCGTCGAGCATGCGCTGGACGCAGGTGGCGGTGTAGACGCTCTCGTAGTTCTCGAGCATGCGCGAGGCGCACGTCGTGCGCGTGCCCGCGAGCATCATGTTGTCCTTGAAGGCGATGGGCACGCCGGCCAGCGGCGGCAGGGGCTTGCCGGCCGCGCGGTCCGCGTCGATGCGCGCAGCCGCGGCGAGCGCCAGCTCGGGTGCCACCTGCAGGAACGCCTGGACGGCGCCGTCGCGGGCCTCCACGGCATCGAGCGCGGCATGGGCCACCTCGGTGGCCGTGAAGTCGCCGGCCACGACGCCGGCGGCGATCTGGGCGGCAGAGAGGGTGTCGAGCGTGGGCATTACTCCTCGCCTCCAAGGATGGACGGGACACGGAAGTAGCGGTCGCGCGGGCTCGGGGCGTCGAGCAGGGCGTCCTCGATGGACAGGCCCGCCTCCGGCTCGTCTGCGGCCATGACGTTCGACAGGTCGCCGATGGGGTGAAACGTCGGCGGGACGTCCGCCTCGCCATACTGCAGGACGGGCTCGAGCACGCCGGTGATGGCGTCGTTCATGTACGCCGTCATCTCGGTGAGCTCGTCTCCCTCGAGCGCGATGCGGGCGTAGTCCGCGATGCCGCGCACGTCGTTTTCGCTGAGTGCCATGGGGCCTCCCAACAGGTTCACTAGTATGCAACCCTGCCATTTTATGGCAGGCCGGGCAGGCGGGCGACGGGACGTCCGGCGATTGTGCCAGGACGGTAACAGTGGAGTGGCGGGGGCGGCGCGGTTCTCGGCCACGTTTTACGCGTCCCAGGCGCCGGAGACACGTAAAACGTGGCGCGTAACCTCAGCGGTGCGTAAAACGTGGCCTGTAGCACGTTAGTGCCCGCTCGCGCGTCGGGCCGCCACGACGAGCACGGCCCCCATGATCGCAACGACCGCCGACGCCGAGACGAGCACCGCCTGCACTCCGAACAGCTCGGCCAGAAACGGAGCCACGAGCAGCGGCAACGTGCCCGACACGCTGATGCCCACGCGCATGAGCGCGCTTACGCTGCCGAGGTGGGCCAGCTCGCAGTTGCGTTGCGTGAGCGTCACGCGCAGGGGCATGATCATGCCGTTCGCCACGCCAAGGACTAGCTGGCCGGCAGCGGCGCACCACACAATCGGAGTTGCCGTGTAGAGTACCGCTCCCAGGCCCTCCACCACGAGCAGGCCGCACAACGACGTCAGCGCCACGTAGCGTGCGGGCACGTGGCCGGCGAGCACAGAGCCCACCGTGGCGCCCACGCCGACGATAGCGGTAAGCCACCCCATCCACTCGGCGCCCACGCGCAGCACGTCTCGGTAGAAGAGACTCTCGAGCGAGTCGAACGCGCCAAAGCCCAGGTTTCCGAGGAAGCACACGGCAAACAGCACGACGAGCACCGGGCTCGCCGCCGTGGCGCGCACGCCGTCCGCCACGCGCGCGAGAAGGGAGGGCTCAGGCTGTTCGTCGCTCGCCGGCCGCTCCGGGCGCACACGCTCCCGAAGGCCCAGCGCAACGAGCATGCCAAGGACGGACGTCACGGACGGCACGGAGAAGACGAGACGGTTGTCGGCCACGCCGGCGATGGCACCGGCAAGCAGCGGACCCGCGATGACGGCGACGAACGTCGCCACGCTGTTGAGCGAATTCACGCGCGTGAGCAGGGCCTCGTCACTCGTGAGGTAGCGCGGGAACGTCTCGGTGGCCGTCGAGGCAGCGGCGCCGCCGAGCCCCATCACAATGGCGGCGACCATGAGCGACGCCATGCAGACGGGCACGGCGAGCACAACGGCGGTCGCAGCGACCGGCAGCGCGAGCGACGCCACGAGCACCACCCTCGGTCCCGCGGCGTCGATGAGGGCACCGGCGGCCGAAAACCCCACGAGCATCACGACGTTCATGACGAACACGAGCAACGAGACCTCAGCCGCGCCCGCACCAAGCACATAGGTGGCGCAGCCGATGATGCCCACAAAGTAGGCCGCCTGGAACCCCAACTGGTTGAGAAAACACGCTGCGACAAGCCGTTTGAGCGTCGCGTCCACGAGCGCCCCCCCACTTGAGCGTACATTTCTCGAGGCATTATAGCGCGACCCGTTGCCGACCACGCCGTAGCGACGCCGCCATGCCGTAGCGTCACCGCCGTTGCCGCGGCGTCACCGCCATTGCCGCGGCGTCACCGCCATTGCTGCGGCGTTTATACACGCTCAGCGGCCCTCCAGCGTGCAAAACCGCTACACCGAAAACGCCAGCGTGCAAAAACGCCGCAGCGGTCGCGCCAGCGTGCTGAAACGCCGCAGCATCCGCGCCAGCGTGCAAAAACGCCGCACCAACCGCGTCGGCGTGCAAAAACGCCGCGCCATTCGCGGCGCACGCCACGTTCCGTGCGCCCGCCACCTGCAGCACGCCATTCGCGGCGCTCGGTTCGCATCAGCAGACACTAAAGGTAACGAACGAGCATGTTGACACCCCTGTCGACCAGCCCCTCGCGTCTGCGGGTGGTTCTCTTGCCAGACCCTCCGACAGAGGCGAGCACAAGCGCGCAGAAGATGAGCGCGCAACCCACGCACGCAAGTACGCTCAGATGCTCTCCCATGAGCACGACGCCCATCACGAGGCTCGTGAGCGGCTCGAACAGGCCAAATACGGCAACAAGGCCGGGATCGAGCTCGCGCGACCCCGTGCCGATGAGCCCCAGCGCGCACAGCGTGATGAACGACAGGCAAACGAGTCTGCGCCAGGCGTCCAGCGACAGATGCACGCCGATGCCACCCTCCACGGTGCCGATGAGAAGGAAAACGAGGGCGTTCGACAGTGCGATGTAGAGGGTCAGCGATAGCGCACTCAGGTCGTTGAACCCCGTGACCTCAAGGCGAACGATGTAGATCGCATACACCGTCGCCGCGATGAGCGCGAACGCGATGCCCGTCGCCGAGCCGGACACCTGACCACCCACCAGTGCCATGCCGATACCAATGAGCACTGCCGCCGCAGCGGTCGAGCGCGCGGGCATGCGCCGATAGACGGCGGCGGTTATCAGCACGACGATGACCGGGTAGAGGAAGTAGATCGTGGAGGCAAGGCCCGTGTCCATGAGGCTGTACGCCGTGTTCACGCAAAACGAGCTCGCCGAGCCAAACACGGCGACGCTCAGCATGAGCTTAAGCGCACGCCTCGGCGCGAAAAACACATGGCTGCCATTGCAGTACGCGATGACGAGGAGAAACGGTATGACAAGCGCCGACCTCCAGAACACCACAGTCGCCACGCTCACGCCCGCGTCATAGAGGCCCCTTGACAAAAACGGCGTGAGGCCATAGAGCATCGTCGCCACGCTCACGCACACAGCACCTCTGACCATAACCCCATTCCTCTCTAGGTAAAGCGGGCGGGAAGGGCTCCAGAGAACCCTCCCCGCCCAGACGAGAAACAGCTCTGTTCAACCAGGAACCTCGCCGGAGCAATCCACGCGAGACAACCCAGCAACAAGCACCAAGACCGCCTAGACGCTCTTCTCGAGACGTCTGTCGAGCTCGACACGGGCCTCGGAAAGCGTCTCCTCGTGACAGAAGAGCCACGCAATCGAGCGCGCCATGGCCTTGCTCGCCTGCTCGATGCAGTGGCGGCCGTTCTTTCCGCCCGCGAGCTCGCGGAACTGCTCCGTGTGACCAGAGATCTTGTACTCGGGAAAGATCGTCATGTACGGGCTGCAGATGGGCACCCGCATCGAGACATTGCCGAGGTCCTCGCCACCGAAGTCGGCAGGCATGCCGGGCAGCATCTGCTCGCCCAGGTCGACAAACTCCCTGCGGCACACCTCGCCGAGGATCTCGTTGGGAACACGCCCCAGGTAGCCCTCGGTGAAGCTGTAGGTCGCCTTGCAGCCGAGCGCAGCGGCGCAGTGCTCGGCGCACTCGCCGATCGTCTTGCCAAGCCAGCGCAGGTCGGAGACCTTGAGCGCACGAACATCTCCATGGAGTGAGATGCTCGCGGGGATGATGTTCGCCGCCTCGCCGCCCTCGGTCATGATCATGCTCGCGCGCATGTCATAGGTGAGGTGCTGGCGCCAGAGCCCCACGGCGTTCAGGAAAAGAGATGCCGCGGAAAGGGCGTTGCGGCCCCTGTCCGGATGGCTCCCCGCCTGAGCCTTCTCACCCTCGAACTTGAAGTCCATCGTGCCCACAGACATGCACTCGCCAGCGATGCGCGTCTTGTCGCTCGTGGGATGCATCATGAACACGGCGTCGAGGCCGTCGAACACACCCTTCTCGAGCAGACGAATTTTGCCGCCACCGCCCTCCTCGGCAGGGGTGCCGATGACCTTCACGGTGCCGGGCGTCCCCGTCTCCTCGAGCCATGAGCGGACCGCAGCGCCCGTCATGATCGAGGTGGCGCAGATGAGGTTGTGGCCACAGCCGTGGCCCAGCCCCTTGAGCGCGTCGTACTCGGATACCACGGCGATGACCGGAGAGCCGCTGCCCCACGTGGCGACGAAGGCCGTGTCGAGCTCGTCCACGCCGCGCGTCACCTCGAAGCCCTGGGCCTCGAGCCAGTCGCACTGAACACGGCACGCCTCGTGCTCCTCATACCCAAGCTCGGGGTGTTCATGGACGTAGAGGGACAGGTCCCAGACGTCGCCCATGTGAGACTCGACGAACGAGTCACACGCCTCGCGATAGTCCTGCTCAGCCATTGCCGCCCCTTACGCCAGAATGCCGAAGAAAGCCATAACCATCGAGAACACGATGACGGCAACGATGATCTTGTTGTAGTTCGCGGCCTTGTGCGTGAAGAACCAGTAGATAGCCATGATCGCGGCGAGCGGGAGCATGCCTTGCAGAATCTGATCGAAGATGTCCTGGAGCACGATCGGGTCCGCGTTCTGCATCGTAAACTGCAGCGGCGTCGAGACCTTGACATAGGTGCTGCCCAGCGCGCCCATCATGAACAGGCCCATGATGGAGGCACCCTCAATGATCTTGTTGATGAGGCCGGACTTCATGAGCTTCATGACAGACTGGCGACCGAGCCTGTAGCCAAACTGCAGGACCATGATACCGATGAACACCGTGATGATGTTGTACGTGAAGGGGATGAAGGCACCCAGCGGGCTTGCCTGGAGCGCGAACGTCGCGGCGAGGCCGCGGATGATCGGGGCGATGGTGCCGTGGATAAGCGTGTCGCCCACGCCAGCGATGGGGCCCATGAGGCCGGTCTTGATGCCGGAGATGGCAGCGCCGGAGATGGGGGCGCCATTGGCCTTCTCCTCCTCCATCGAGAGCGTGATACCGTGGATGACCGAGCCCATGATGCCCTCGGAGTTGTAGAACTCGATGTTGCGGACGAGTGCCTCCTTGTAGGCCTCCGTCCCCTCGCCATAGAGCTTCTTGAGAGGCTTGGAGAGAGCAACGCAGAAGGACAGGCCCTGGAGACGGTCATAGGAGTTGGTGAGCTCGGTGCAGAGCCACCAGCGCAGGTAGGTAATGACGAGGTCCTTCTTGGAAAGGTGAGCTCCCTTGGCCTCGGGCTCGGCCGCGACGCCCTGCTCGTTCGTGTTGGTGTCTGCCATGGTTACTCCTCCGCACTAGCCGAGTTCTTGAGGGTGATCAGGACGGCGATGCACGCACCGAAGACGGCCGCCGCCATGGTATTGATGCCGAGGTACTGCACGGCGAAGAAGCCGATGAAGAACCAAGGGAGCATCGAGGGCTTGCCGATGGTGAGGATGATGATGGCAAAGCCCATGGCAGGCAGAATGCCGCCGGCGACCTTGAAGCCTGTGAGGACCCAGGCCGGGAGCATGTTCATGAAGCCGGCGACCGCATCGGTGCCGAGCAGGATCAGGATGAAGACCGGGATGAAGCGCAGGCAGAAGTCGCGCAGCATCGGGTAGAGGTAGCCCACGCGGGTAAGCCCGCGGTCATCTCCGGCGGCAGCGCACTTGTCGCCCATGCGCACGAAGACGGAGTTGGTGATGCGGCGAATCTGGTCGAGAAGCGAACCAAGCACGCCGAACGGCACGGCAAGGGCGACGGCAGCCTGTGCGTCGAGGCCGCTCTTGAGCGCGATGGGAATCGCGATGACCGCGGCGAGCGCCTCGTCTGCGGGGACGTTGCCACCCGTCATGACGATGCCGAGGTAGACGAGCTGGATGTTACCGCCAATGATGAGGCCCTGCCGCACGTCGCCCATGATGAGACCCAGGATAAAGCCGATGAACACGCAGGAGCCAAGTGACTTGGCAAGGCCATACCCCATGCGACTCGTTCCCAAGAAATACAGCAGGCCGCACACTATCGCAAGCATTACGTCCATGTTCCCACTCCATTCCTTTCCTTGCCTGTTGGCAATTCCCTTTGCTTAGAGACCGGCTTTCGCGAGCACTGGTTCGAGCTCTGCAAACGGATCCTCCGGGACCTGGTGCATGTAGACGCGAATACCGCTGGCGTTGATCTCGCGGAGCTTGGCGGCATCCTCCTCGTCGAGCGTGATTGGCCCGAAGACGACCTTGCGACCAGGCGCGCTGCCAAGGCCGCCAATCTGGACCTCGGGCAGCGGAAAGCCGCCCTTCCACGCCGCGTAGAGTTGAGGCACGTTCTTGAATAGGACGAGAAGCTTGCCATCCCCAAGCCGGTTGTCCTGCCAGTCACGGATGGCGTCAGCCACGGAGAGCACGCGGACCTTGGCGCCCTTGGGGGCGCTCATCTCGTAGATGCTCGCCATGAACTCATCCTGGGAGAGCTCGTCATCGACGACGAGAATCTCGTTGGAGCGCGTGGCGCCAAACCACTTCGTGACGATCTGGCCATGGATAAGCCTGAAGTCAACGCGAACGAGCTGAATGTCTGCCATGATTGTTCCTTCCCTAGCCCCGCCTGGAGGCAAGGCATGCTCTGACATCAACGAGGCTCTCCGCGCCGCAGCTCAGCGCAAGGTCGCGAAGCTCCCCAAGGCCCATCTGATTCTTCATCGTGGCAACCTCGATGAGCATTGCGAGGTTGACACCGGCGACCACCTCGACGCCCTCACGACGCGCAAGCGATGCGCACATGTTCGAGGGAGTGCCGCCAAACAGGTCAACGAGCAGCAGCACGTCGTCCGTCTCGTGGGCGTCGACGAAGGCAGCGATCTCTGCGCGATACTCGAACGGATCCATGCCCGGCAGGAGCGGGAACGCCTCGATGCCCTCCGGCACGCCCGCAATCATGCCCATCGCCTCAACGAGCGCCTTCGAGAGGTTGCCGTGGGCGCACACGCCAATGCAGGTGGCCATTAGCGGCCTCCCGTCGTCTTGTTGCCGCTCGCGTCAACGAACTCGTGGCCGCCAAAGCCGTTGCGCAGCGCGCTTACGGCCTTCGCGGAAAAGGAGTCATCGATCTGGGTGGCGTTGCGTTCCATGAGCGAGAGGGCGATGACCGGAGCCGGAACCTCGAGATCGAGGGCAGCCTCGACGGTCCACTTGGCCTCGCCGCTCGCTGCGACAACGCCCTTGATGTCCGCAAGGTCTGGGTGCGCTGCGAGCTGGGACTCCATGAGCTCCATAAGCCAGCCGCGAATGACCGAGCCATGGTTCCAGTTGTGGGCGACGGCCTCGAGGTCATAGTCGAACTCGCTTGCGCGCATGATGGCGAGGCCCTCGCCAATCGCCTGCATCATGCCGTACTCGACGCCGTTGTGAACCATCTTCATGAAGTGACCGCTGCCGGCACGGCCGGTGTAGAGAAGGCCGTCCTTAACAGTGATGTCTGCAAGCGCGGGCTCGAGCAGCTCGAAGGCAGACTTATCGCCGCCCACCATGATGCAGGCGCCATTGCGCGCGCCGCTCTTGCCGCCCGAGGTGCCCGCGTCCATGAAACGCACGCCTACCTCCTCGGCCGCGTTTGCGTGGCGGAGGCTGTCCTTGTACATAGAGTTGCCGGCGTCCACCAGCACATCGCCCGGCTCCAGCAGCTCGAGGGCCTCGGTGAGGCACGCCTCGGTCGCAGCACCGCTGGGGACCATGACCCACAGCACGCGCGGGGCACTAAGCGAGCCCACAAGCTCCGCCATGCTCGCCACCGCGGCGATGCCCTCCTGCCCCGCCTTCTCGCGTGCAACGTCGCTAGCGTCAAAACCAACGACCTCGTGACCGTGGTCCATGAGGTTAAGGGCGATGTTGGCGCCCATCTTCCCAAGACCAACCACTCCGATCTTCATGCAAGCAACCTCTCAATCGTCAGCGGCACGTCATGTGCCGTCACCCGATATCACCCCGGGATTTACCCGGAGCCGCTGGAGTGGAGGGGCGCCACGAGGCTTCCTGGGCATGGGAGGTGCCACTAACCTCGCGTTGCCCCTCAACTCCAGCGATACGGCGCCGCGTGGGCTCCGCGTCACCGAAATTCGCGGGTGAATTTCGGTTCGATTGCTAATTTAACCGAATTCTTTTCGATATAAGTGCTATGTCGAAAAAAATTTTTTGGTTCGACAAACGGTCGAAACATGCCTGTAAACGGTTTTCTTTGTCTGAATGGAAGAAACCTGCGTTAGGATGGTCAAAAGCACCAGCTAATTCGCTTGGAGACTTTATGGCATCCTCTTCCATCCAGCCAAAGATCAAGGCACTCTATCACGAGCTCAGCAAAAAAGAGACGCAGATTGCTGACTTCATGTTGAAAGACCCGAAAAAATTTTCTCGAATGACGATCAACGAGATTGGCGAGGAACTCAGCGTCGCACCCTCCACCGTCTTCCAGTTCACCAGGAAGCTCGGCTACAAGGGATTCCGTGACTTCCGTAACGACCTTCTGGCCGAGGAGTTCGACCCGGCGATCTCTGTCCACGAGAACATCCAGCCCGGCGAGGATGAACTCTCTATCGCAACCAAGGTGTTCTCCTCGTCCATCGACTCTTTGAGAGACACCGCCAAGCTCCTCACGCAGGACAGCCTCAAGAAGGCATCCGAGCTTCTACTCGATGCCAAGACGGTAACGTTCTTTGGCGTTGGCGGTTCGAACGTCGTTGCCTATGACGCCTACCATAAGTTTCTTCGCTCGCCGCTTCACGTACAGTACGCGATGGACGTCCACGTACAGCGCATGCTCGCGGCGTGTCTCGATGAGAATGACTGCACCGTAATCACCACGCATACCGGCCTCACACACGAGACGCTCGACATCGCGCGCATCGCCCGCGAGGCAGGCGCCTCCGTCATCGCAATAACGAGTTACCCGTCTACCCAGCTCACGAACCTTGCCGACGTCGTGCTCGTCTCGACCGCCGAGGAGACCGAGTTCAGGCCCGAGTCTCTCTCGAGCCGAATCGCGCAGCTCGGCATCATCGACTCGCTGTTCACGATCGTGATGTTTAACAGCGGCGAGCGTTCGGTAGAACCACTACGCCGCATTCGCAAGGTCATCTCCCCCACCCGCGAGGGTACGAACTAGCAAACGCTTCACGCCAGCTTTTGCGCGCCGCGCCTGTCGCTAGCGCTCACGGCCACGAATTGCGCGCCGCCGCTCGCCGCCGCGCAATTCGTGGCGCTCGCCGCCCGCGGCGCGCCATTCGTAGCGATTCGCCATTGCTGTGGCTTTTATGCACGCTCAGCGGCCCTCCAGCGTGCAAAACCGCTACACCGATAGCGCCAGCGTGCTGAAACGCCGCACCGGTTGCTGCGTCGGCGTGCTGAAACGCCGCAGCGTCCGCGCCGTCTACCTCGGCAAATCATGAAATCGTCAACTTTGGCTAACTTTTTTCTCGTCTCAAGAGTAAATACCGGTTAACTAGTGGTATATATGTGCAAGCAAAAGCGTCGCGGGCCGCACCAAAACGGCCCGCCCCAGTCAGGAGGAGATGCACATGAGCGAGATCATCGACGTCTACGGCCGCCAGGTGCTCGATTCGCGCGGCAACCCCACCGTCGAGGTCGAGGTCACCCTCGACGACGGCGGCATGGGCCGCGCCATCGTGCCGTCCGGCGCCTCCACCGGCGAGTTCGAGGCGGTCGAGCTGCGTGACGGCGACAAGGCCGTCTACGGCGGCAAGGGAACGCTCAAGGCCGTCGCCCACGTGAACGACGAGTGCGCCGACGCCGTCCTCGGCATGGACGCCACGGACCAGCGAGACATCGACGCCGCCCTCATCGCCGCGGACGGCACGCCCAACAAGGGCAACCTCGGCGCCAACGCCATTCTCGGCGTCTCGCTCGCCTGTGCCCGCGCCGCGGCCGAGTCCGTGGGCCTGCCGCTCTACCGCTACCTCGGCGGCCCCAACGCCCACACCCTGCCCACGCCGATGATGAACATCCTGAACGGCGGCGTGCACGCAGACAACAACGTGGACTTCCAGGAGTTCATGATCATGCCGGTGGGCGCCCCCACCTTCTCGGAGGCCCTGCGCTGGTGCACCGAGGTCTACCACACGCTCAAGGGCGTGCTGTCCGAGAGCGGACATGCCACGGGCGTGGGCGACGAGGGCGGCTTTGCCCCCGACCTCAAGACGAACGCCGAGCCCTTCGAGTGGATCGAGCGCGCCGTCGAGAAGGCCGGCTACAAGCCCGGCGAGGACTTTATGTACGCCATGGACCCCGCCACCTCGGAGTGCTTCAACAAGCAGACGGGTCTCTACGAGCTCAAGGGCGAGGGGCGCACCCTCACGAGCGACGAGATGATCGACTACTGGGCAGGGCTCATCGAGCGCTTCCCCATCATCTCCATCGAGGACGGCCTGGCCGAGGAGGACTGGGACGGCTGGACCAACCTCACCCGCGCCATCGGCAACAAGGTGCAGCTCGTGGGCGACGACCTGTTCGTCACGAACAAGGAGCGCCTCGAGAAGGGCATCAAGCTCGGAGCCGCAAACGCGCTGCTCATGAAGGTCAACCAGATCGGCTCGCTCACCGAGAGCCTCGAGGCCATGGCCTGTGCCGAGCGCTAC
Source organism: uncultured Parolsenella sp. (assembly GCA_934668375.1). Classification (GTDB taxonomy): domain Bacteria; phylum Actinomycetota; class Coriobacteriia; order Coriobacteriales; family Atopobiaceae; genus Parolsenella. The sequence goes on from CAKUNF010000010.1 coordinate 46,453, forward strand.
GGCTACGCCCAGGTGGTCTCCCACCGCTCCGGCGAGACCGAGGACACCACGATCGCCGACATCGTCGTGGCCACGAACGCCGGCCAGATCAAGACCGGCGCCCCGTGCCGCACGGACCGCGTGGCCAAGTACAACCAGCTGCTCCGCATCGAGGACGAGCTGGGCGACGCCGCCACGTACGCCGGCATGAGCCCGTTCCGCTTCCTGCGCTAGCACGCACGGCCGCCGCGGCATCCTGCGAGCCACGGCGGCCCCTTGGGAGCCGAGCCAAGACCAGGGGCGTTCATCCCCGCCCGAAAGACTCGGCCGCGGCCCGTCTCCCAAGGGGCCACAAGCCCCGCAGGCCTTGCTTTACCCGATGTTCGCGGGCCCTCTCCCCCGCGAACTAAAACCTCCGGGCGAACGTGTCCCCGCACGTCGTCCACGAGGCCGCGTGTCCCCGCGCGCGAGCCCCGACCCGGAGCCGCGTGTCCCCGCACGCAGGTTCCCCGCGCCCACGTGTCCCCGCACGTGGGCGCTTCTTGTTGCCGCCACGGCGCACCGCCACCGCCTGCGACCACACTGCCGTTCTCGGCCATGTTTTACGCGAGAAACACCGCCTCAGCACGTAATTCGTGGCCAATAGCAAATCGTGCCGCCAACCGCTCGGGATGCGGCGCCGACCGTCTGCCGACGAGCGTCGATCACCTCGACGAACGCGTTCGGCCCGCTGCCAGCACTGTCAGGTTTGCGTTAGATTCCCGTCAGATTCTTCTCGCGCGCGCCCTGCTAGGCTACGCAAAAAGCGACGGCACGGGAGGCGCATGGCAACGCGCAGGGACAAAGAAATCGAGGGGCTCCTCGACGAAGCGCAGCAAGCCAGACGATGCGCCGTCGCAACGGACAGGCTGCTTCGCGAGGCGCTGGACCGGCGCGCGGGCACGTCTCTCGTGCGGCCCAGGCCGCGTCTGTACGCACGCCCCTCATACTGGGCATGCCTTCCGAGAAGAGCGCGCGAGGAGCACATACTTCGCGGGTTTGCGATGCTTCACCCGGATTGGGTGTTCTGCCATGCAAGCGCGGCTCTGCTGCATGGGCTGCCCATATCCTATCGACAGCTCGAGCGTGCCCATATCCTCGCCCCCGACGCGCACGCGAGCAACGCCAGCGCAATTCGCCGCCGAAACGCAGATGCGCTCTCGCGCGTCACGCGCGTCTCGGGCGTCCTCGTCACGTCACTCGAGGACACCATCGTCGACTGCCTGCTCTGTCTCAGCTTCAAGGAGGGCCTCGCAATCGCCGACGCGGCGCTCGCACGACTTCGCATCGACGTCGATGACCTCGAGAGGCTCATACGCGAGCGGGGGTACCATCGCCCCGGCGTGCGGCAGGCGCTCAAGACCGCACGACACGCAGATGCGCTCAGCGAGAGCGGCGGCGAGTCCATGGCGCGCGCCGCCATGATCGAGCATGGCTTCCTGCTGCCCAGGCTGCAGGTTCCCATCGAGAACCCTGAACAACCCGGCAGCCCCTGGCGCTGCGACTTCTTCTGGGAATTCGCAGACGGCACAACCGTCGCCGGCGAGCTCGACGGCGGCGAGAAGTACGTCAACCCGCTCATGACGCGCGGACGAGACGCGCTTCAGGTGATGCGTGACGAGCGAATTCGCGAGTCTCGCATGACGCTCGCCGTCGACCGCGTGATGCGCTTCACCTTCGCCGAGGTCATCGACGAGCGCCGCCTGATCGCGCTTCTCGAGCAATTCGGCATCCCCCGCCTCGGTTAGCCGTGCGTTCTCGGCCACGAATTACGCGTCGCTTGCATTGACAGCCACGTTTTACGCGCCTGGCGCCCTTTCAACGCGTAAAACGTGGCCGAGAACGGCCGCCACGCGTAAAACGTGGCGCGTAACGACCACGCCACACCACCCGCTGCACGCAGCGCCCACTCATCGCACACCAAAAAAGCGCCGCCACCCGCGAGGGGCAGCGGCGCCACGAAGCGTCACGCAAACGTGCGTTAGAACAGGCCAAGGAAGCCATGCACGAACAGGGCGGCCACGATGGCACCCACGAACGGCGCGATGCCAGGCACGAGCAGGCCGTACTTCCAGTTGTTGTCGGCCTTGTTCTTGATGGGGAGCACCTGGTAGGCCAGGCGCGGGCCGAGGTCTCGGGCCTGGTTCATCGCGAAGCCCGTGATGCCACCCATGCCCATGCCCACGGCCCACACGATGAGGCCCACGCAGATGGCGAGCAGCAACACGTTCTCGCCGGCACGGCTTGCGGTGGCCAGAATCGCGGAGATGAACACGAATGTGCAGATGGCCTCGCAGAAGAAGTTGCGGACGTAGTTGCTGCCCTCCTTCGTGGGGTTCGTCGAGAAGATGTTGCGCTGGGCAATCGGGTCGACGACGCCCTCGGAGGCCCTGAACTCGTCGGCGTACATGAGCCACGCGATGCAGGCGCCCACGAAGCCGCCAAGCATGTCGGCGACCATGTAGGGGATGCAGCTGGCCCAGGGCACGAGGCCCACGATGCACTGCGCGAGCACCATGGCCGGGTTCATGCACACGGCGCCGCCGAAGACGAACAGGCAGACCGAGATGCCGAACGACCACGTCGTGATGGCGAACATGTGGCCGGAGCCCTGGTACTTCGTGCCCTTGAGCACGGTGTCGCAGTGGACGCCCACGCCAAAGACGATCATGAGCGCCGTGCTGCCAAACTCAAGCAGCATGTGGTAGAGCAGGTCGTTGCTGATCACGTGCAAAACTCCTTCGTACGTACCTTCATTCCTATGTCGAGGACCGCACCCCAGCGACCCCATGACAAGCGTGTGTGAGCAACGCAGGCGAGGCGAACGCCCGCGAGCCGCCCCCAGCTAGTGCTGCGCCACGACCACGCCGAGGCCATCCGGGATAACGGCGACCTTCGCGTCGGCGCCCTTCATCTGGAAGGCCAGCTCGAGTGCCTCGTCCACGGTGCTGGCCGGCGTCATGTGCATGTCGCGAATCATCTGGTGGTCGCACAGGTCCGTGACGAAGATGACCGGGTGGTGGGCCAGGATGCGCGCGAAGATCTGGCTCGTCCACTGGTCTGGCAGCGTCTCGTCCTTCGGGCGGTCGATGCAGGCGCGCTCGAACTCGGCCGGGTCGTTGTCGGCAATGTTGTGGTACAGGCCCTCGCCACCGTGGCCGTCTGCGCAGCCCGCGACGTCGATGATCACACCGCCCTCAGGCAGCGTGGCCTCGGCGGCGCACATGCCCTTCACGGCCTGATAGATGTTCTGGTCAAGCGGGTAGCCACCGTTCGTGGTCACGGCGATGTCGCACGCAACGGGCTCGACGCCGGCGAGCTTCTTCACGAAGTCGCAGCCGGCCTCGTGGGCCTTGTGGATGTCGCCGGCAAACGACCCGATGACCTCGTGCTTGCCGTTGAGCACCACGTTGAGCACGAACGCGAGGTGTGCCATCTCGGCCGCGGCGAACATGTCCTCGCTGATGTGGTTGTGGCACAGGTTGCCCGCGCGGGAGTGCGAGTCATTCACGAACTGGCCGTTGTGGTTGTACGTGATCGTCTTGTAGCTGGCCACACCCGGCAGCACGGACTTGCGGCTGCCCGAGAAGCCCGCGAAGAAGTGCGGCTCGATGAAGCCCTCGGCGAGCAGCAGGTCGGCGTCAGCGGCGACCTTGTTGATGATGCACTCGCCGCCGGAGGGCAGCGTGCCAATCTTCTCCATCATGCTGTCGTCCTTGGCGACGTGCATGACGATCTCCTCGTTGGCGACGATGTCCTCTCCGTACTTGTTCACAAGCTCCTCGTGCGTGGAGGGACGGTGCATGCCCGTGGCCACGAGAATGCGGACGCGGGCCTCGGGCGCGGCGGCGTGGATGCGGCGCAGCAGGATGGGCATCGTGACGCGAGACGGCACCGGACGCGTGTGGTCGGAGCTGATGATGACGATGTCCTTCTTGCCGGCACAGAGCTCCTCGAGCTTGGGCGAGCCATAAGGGTTGTCGAGGGAGTCCTCAACGAGCTGCTCCTGGCTCTCGCTCGGATTGAAGTCGTTCTGGTGGCCCTGCATGAGGCCAGCGAAGTTCTTGTCCTCGAGACGAATGGTCATCGTCTTGTGGTCATACGGTAGTTCGGTCTCGAACACGGTTCGGATCGCTTCCCTTGTCTTGCGGACGCCACCTTATGTAAGGCGTGCGTCCCAGGTGTAGATACCACGTTGCAACGAGGTGCCGCTTGGGCGGTGCCTAGGTTACACCGCCCGACAACTACCGTCCACGACAAATTTGCTACCGTTCAACCATTTATAAAAAAAGAAAAACCGCTGCCCGAGAAACCCGAGCAGCGGTCCTATCTCACGTCAGAAACCTGACACGAGACTGATTATGTAAGGTTGCCCTTACGCGTTCAGAGCGGCGTCCACGGCGACAGCGCAGGCGACGGTGGCACCGACCATGGGGTTGTTGCCCATGCCGATGAGACCCATCATGTCGACGTGCGCAGGCACGGAGGAGGAGCCGGCGAACTGGGCATCGGAGTGCATGCGGCCCATGGTGTCGGTCATGCCGTAGGAGGCGGGGCCGGCGCCCATGTTGTCCGGGTGCAGCGTACGGCCGGTGCCGCCACCAGAGGCGACGGAGAAGTACTTCTTGCCGGCCTCGAGGCGCTCCTTCTTGTAGGTGCCAGCGACGGGGTGCTGGAAGCGCGTGGGGTTGGTGGAGTTACCGGTGATCGAGATGTCGACGTTCTCGTGCCACATGATGGCAACGCCCTCGCGGACGTCATCGGCGCCGTAGCAGTTGACGGCGGCACGCGGGCCATCGGAGTACGGGATGGTCTCCACGACCTTGAGCTCGCCCGTGTAGTAGTCGAACTGCGTCTTCACGTAGGTGAAGCCGTTGATGCGGGCGATGATCTGGGCGGCGTCCTTGCCCAGGCCGTTCAGGATGACGCGGAGCGGCTTCTTGCGGGCCTTGTTGGCGTTGAGGGCCAGGCCGATGGCGCCCTCGGCGGCAGCGAAGGACTCGTGGCCGGCGAGGAAGGCGAAGCACTCGGTGTCATCGGAGAGCAGCATGGCGCCCAGGTTGCCGTGGCCAAGGCCCACCTTGCGGTCCTCGGCGACAGAGCCGGGGACGGTGAAGGCCTGGATGCCCTCGCCGATGATGGAGGCAGCCTCGGAAGCGCTCTTGGCGCCCTTCTTGACGGCCAGGGCGCAGCCCAGGGTGTAGGCCCACTCGGCGTTCTGGAAGGCGATGGACTGCGTGTTGTGGACGATCTCACGCGGGTTGAAGCCCTTGTCGGTGCAGATCTGCAGGGCCTCCTCGAGGGAGGCGATGCCGTTGTCGGCGAGGCACTTGTTGATCTTGTCAACGCGGCGCTCGTAGCCTTCGAAAGTAACAGCCATGTTCTATCCCTCCCTTTCTACTCGTGGACCGGGAACGTGCTGGCGACGGAGTGGGTCTCCTCGTCGGTGCGCGGGTCGATGTACTTGGCGGCGTTGTCCCACTGGCCGTAGTGGCCCATGGCGCCCTGGATGGCGTCCTCGGCGGACTTGCCGGCCTTGAGGGCGTCGGTGAACTTGCCGAGGTTCAGGAACTCGAACGCGATGATCTCGTTCTTGTCGTTGAGCGCCATGCGGGTGACGTAGCCCTGGGCGAGCTCGAGGTAGCGGGCGCCCTTGGCCTTCGTGCCGAACATGGTGCCAACCTGGGAGCGCAGGCCCTTGCCGAGGTCGTCAAGGGAGGCGCCGACGGGCAGGCCGCCCTCGGAGAACGCAGTCTGGCTGCGGCCGTAGACGATCTGCAGGAAGATCTCGCGCATGGCGACGTTGATGGCGTCGCAGACGAGGTCGGTGTTGAGAGCCTCGAGGATGGTCTTGCCCGGGAGGATCTCGGAGGCCATGGCGGCGGAGTGGGTCATGCCGGAGCAGCCGATCGTCTCGACGAGGGCCTCCTCGATGACACCCTCCTTCACGTTGAGCGTCAGCTTGCAGGCACCCTGCTGGGGGGCGCACCAGCCCACACCGTGCGTGAGGCCGGAGATGTCAGAGATCTCCTTGGCCTGAACCCACTTGCCCTCCTCGGGGATGGGCGCGGGGCCGTGGTAGGCACCCTTGGCGACGGGGCACATGTTCTCCACTTCCTGTGAATACTGCATGCCTCTCCTTTCTGTTTGCGTAGGTGCCGACACGCACCCCAGCGCGCTCGGCACATGCGTGCCGCGACGCTTTCCCCGGCGCCGCGGCGTCCCTTTGGGTTGCGCCGCCCGGCTGGACGGACGCTTCCACAGACGGCTTCATAATAGCGCGAACGCGCCGTCTCCATAGCCTTCTCAAGTTAGCAATTGGGAACGTTTGCGCACGTAGACCGCGAGTTGTACAGGGATGCGCGGTCAACTTATTTGCTCACCGCGCCATGCGCCGCGCTTGCGCTCGCCAGCCGTTATCGGCCGTCTTTTACGCGTTTCTCGGGCTTCGGACGCGCAAAACGAGGCTCTCAATGAGTTGGACGCGTAAAACGGGGCCGAGAACGGCGCACGGTCGGCACGCGGGTAGAATGGGGCATGCGAATGCGCGGGCGCCTCGGGGAGGCGCCTTCGGGCCGGCGCCGCACGGGGCCGGCCGCACACATATATGAAGGAGAGAGCATGACAGAGCAGAACGACGGCATCCCCCAGTTTGAGCTGGGCGAGCTGTCCCGCGTGCGTCACCTCATCGGCGTCGTTTCCGGCAAGGGAGGCGTGGGCAAGTCGCTCGTCACGGGCATCCTCGCCCGCGAGCTCAACCGTGCCGGCAAGAGCGTGGGCATCCTGGACGCCGACATCACCGGCCCGTCCATCCCCCACATGTTCGGCATGGCAGACGCCCACGCCACGGCGGCAGACGAGCACCTCATCCCCGTGGAGTCCAAGCACGGCGTCAAGGTCATGAGCGCCAACCTCGTGCTGGCAGACGAGACGCAGCCCGTGCTGTGGCGCGGACCCGTGCTGGGCGGGGCCATCCGCCAGTTCTGGGGAGACACCGCCTGGGGCGACATCGACTACATGCTCGTCGACATGCCTCCCGGAACGGGAGACGTGGCCCTCACCGTGTTCCAGAGCCTGCCCATCGAGGGCATCGTCATCGTCACGAGTCCGCAGGACCTCGTGAGCATGATCGTGGGCAAGGCCGTGAACATGGCCGCCCAGATGCAGATCCCGGTGCTGGGCCTCGTGGAGAACATGAGCTACGCCGTGTGCCCGCACTGCGGCGAGCACATCAACGTCTTTGGCGACAGCAAGCTCGCCGAGGTGGCCGCCGGCTACGGCCTGCCCGTCCTGGGCACGCTGCCCATCGACCCGGCCATCGCCAAGGCGTGCGATGACGGAACGTTCGAGGACGACCTGCCCGAGGGGCTGCTGCCCGACGCCGTGGCGCTGGCCCTCGACCTGCCCGAGCTCGAGGTGGAGCAGCAGGAGCCCAAGGGCCCCGAGCCCACGATGGCCGAGCGCGCGGCCGCCGCTGCCGCCGCCTACAAGGCCAAGAAGGCCGCCGAGGAAGCGGGCAAGAGCGACGAGACCGTCGACGTCACCCCGCGCGAGGTCTAGCGTGGCGGGCGGCCGCAAGAGACAGGCCCAGCAGGGCGGCGCCCGGGCCCGCGAGCGCGAGCGCCTCGAGCGCGCGGCAGCGGCCACGGCGCTGCCCGCGCACGTGGACGTGTGCGTGGCGGGCGGTGGGGCGGCCGGTCTCGCCTGCGCCGTCACGGCCGCCGAGGCCGGCGCGAGCGTCGTCGTGCTCGAGCGCGCGCTCGAGTGCGGGCGCACGATCCTGGCCACGGGCAACGGTCGCTGCAACTTCTGCAACACGAGCCTTGCGGCCGAGAACTACAACCATCCCGCGTTCGTGGCCACCTCAATGGGAGAGCCCGGCGAGGCCCTCGAGCGCATCCTGGGCTTCTGGCGTGCGTGCGGCCTGGCGTGGGCCGAGGAGGACGGCAGGCTCTACCCGCGCAGCCGTCAGGCCGCAAGCGTGAGAAACGTCCTGCTCGCACGCGCCAAGCGCGCGGGCGTCACGTTCGCATGCGGACGCGAGGTCACGGGTGCCAAGGTGCGAGGCCATGACGGTTGGCGCGTTCGCCTCGCCCAGTCCTGGGACGGCGAGGAGCGCAGGCTTGACGCCGGAGCTCTCGTCATCGCAAGCGGCGGGGCGAGCAGTGCGCTTGCGGGCTCGCTGGGCCTTGCGCTCGTGCCCGAGTCCCCCGTGCTGTGCGGCGTGGCCGCAACGGCGCCGTCGAGCGGCCTTCTCGGGCGGCTGAGCGGCCGGCGCGCGCACTGCGTGGCCACGCTCACCCGCGCGGGACGCGTGGTCACGCGCGAGGCCGGCGAGGTGCTGTTCCGCGAGTACGGCCTCTCGGGCATCGTGTCGTTCAACCTGTCGAGGCACGCACGCCCCGGCGACGCCATCGAGCTCGACCTCGCACCCGAGGTGGACGCCTGGGAGGTCGACGGTCTCGTCGCGAACCACCCCGGAGACGCCCACGCGCTCGACGGCATTCTCGACCCGACGATTGCCGAGGCGCTCATCGACCTTGCCGGCGGCACGAAGGCAAGCGGCCTGGCCTGGCGCGTGGCACCGCTCGTGAAGGGCCTCCCCTTCCGCGTGGACGGCCTGGCAGACACCGCGCACGCGCAGGTCACGCGCGGCGGCATCGACGTGGACGCGCTTGATGCGCGCACGCTCGGCGTCTGCGGGCACCCTGGCCTGTTTGCCTGCGGGGAGGCGCTCGACGTTGACGGCGCCTGCGGCGGTTTCAACCTCGCCTGGGCGTGGTCGAGTGGCATGACCTGCGGCGCATCCGCGGCGTCCCATGCGGCCAGCCAGCGCGCCGCGCGCCCCTCGGCCGGGGCGGCACACGCAGAGAACGGCACGGCCGCGCGCACAGAAGCATCCGAAAGGACCTCCTCGTGATCGAGATATCGAACCTCAAGATCGGCCTCGACAAGCTCGACGGCACCGCGCAGGCGGAGCGCCATGCCCTGCGAAACGCCGTGCTGCGACGCCTCCACGCCGCGCCTGACGACGTCACGGGCGTGGAGCTGCGCCGCCGCTCCATCGACGCGCGCAAGAAGAGCGACGTCCACCTCACGTGCACCGCGCGCGTCACGCTGCGAGGCGGCGCCGGCGCCGAGCGGGCGCTTCTCGCGCGCCTCTCCCGACGCAAGGACGACCGCGGCATCCGCCAGGTCGTGGCCTCGACGCCCACGCTGCCAAGCCGCATCGGCTACGCGCCCACGAGCCGACCCGTCGTGGTGGGCGCGGGCTGCGCGGGCCTCTTCTGCGCGCTGGCGCTCGCAAACGCCGGTCTCGAGCCCCTGCTCGTCGAGCGCGGGGACGACGCCCACCGTCGCAGCCAGGCCGTGGAGCACTTCAACGAGACGGGAGAGCTGGACTGCGAGAGCAACATCCAGTTTGGCGCGGGCGGCGCCGGCACGTTCTCGGACGGCAAGCTCACCACGGGCACGAAGAGCCCGCTGCACCGGCTCGTGCTCGACACGTTCGTCGAGGCGGGCGCTGCCGAGAACATCGCCTGGGACGCCAAGCCCCACATCGGCTCGGACGTGCTGCCCGGCGTCGTGGACCACATCTGCAGGCGCATCACCGAGCTCGGTGGCGAGGTGCGCTTCCGCACGAGGCTCACGGACATCGAAATCACGGGCGGCACCACGGCGCCGCGCGTGAGCGCCGTGTGCCTCGAGCGGCGCGAGGAGAGCGGTCTTCTCGTGGAGGAGCGCGTGGCGTGCGAGCGCCTCGTGCTTGCCTGCGGCCACTCGGCACGCGACGTCTTCGAGCTGCTCGCGCGGCGCGGCGTCGCGCTCGAGCGCAAGACGTTTGCCATGGGCGTGCGCATCGAGCACCTCCAGGCGGACGTCGACCGTGCCCAATATGGTGCCGCGGCGGGCCATCCGGCGCTGGGCGCGGCTCCCTACAAGCTTGTGAGCCACCTGCCAAACGGGAGGTCGGCCTACTCGTTCTGCATGTGCCCGGGCGGCTACGTCGTGGCCGCGGCGAGCGAGGAGGGCGGCGTGGTCACGAACGGCATGAGCCTCGCCGCACGCGCCGGCAGGAACGCCAACTCGGGGCTGCTCGCCAACGTTTTGCCCGCAGACCTGTCCGGCGACGACCCGCTTGCCGGAATCGCGCTGCAGCGCTCCTGCGAGCGGGCGGCGTTCGAACTGGGAGGCGGCGGCTACGTGGCGCCGGCACAGCTCGTGGGCGACTTTCTCGCAGGCCATCCGTCAAGCGCGGGTGGACGCGTTGAGCCCACGTACCCGCGCGGCGTGGCCTGGGGTTCGGTCGAGGGGTGCCTGCCGCCCTACGTGGCCGAGACGCTGCGCTCCGCCATTCCGGACATGGCCCGTCACCTGCGTGGGTTCGATGACGCCGAGGCCGTGCTCACGGGCGTGGAGAGCCGCTCGAGCTCTCCCGTGCGCGTCACGCGCGGCGCGGACCTGCAGAGCGTGAGCCACGCGGGCCTCTACCCAACCGGCGAGGGCGCGGGATATGCCGGCGGCATCATGAGCGCTGCCACCGACGGCCTGCGCGTGGCACAGGCGATCGTCGACGCCCTCTGAGGTGACACATTGACCCCGTCCCCAACTGCCACGGTGACAGGTGGGGACGGGGTCGTTTTGTCACCGTCACGCGCCTCCGCGCTACAATCCATCCTCGGAAATGAGAGGACGACCAGGGAGGCACACGTGACCATCAACAGGATGACAATCATGGGCAAGGGCGCAATCGGCTTGCTCTACGGCAGCATCGCAGCCGGGCATCTGGGCGAGGCAGCCGTCGAGTACGTCATGGACGATGCCCGCTACGAGCGCCATGCGCACGACAAGCTCGCCATCAACGGCGAGCCCTGCGCGCTCAGAAGCATCCGTCTGAGCGAGGCGCGTCCCGCCGAGCTTCTCGTCTTCGCCGTCAAGGCAACCGGTCTTGACGCCGCGCTTGACGAGGCTGCCGCAGTCGTGGGCCCCGACACGCGCATCGTGTCGCTGCTCAACGGCGTCACGAGCGAGCGACGCATCGCCGAGCGCTTCGGCTGGGACAACGTCGTGCTCGCCACGGCGCAGGGCCTCGATGCCACGTTCCTGTCCGGCGAGCTGCGCTATAGCTGCGCCGGCCACATCCATCTGGGTGCCGCCGAGGGCACGGCCGCGGGCGTCGTCGATGAGATTGCGGACTTCTTCGAGCGTGCGGGCGTCCCCCACATCATCGAGGCCGACATCCGCCACCGCCTGTGGGCAAAGCTCATGCTCAACGTGGGCGTCAACCAGACCACCATGGTCTACGGCGGCACGTATGGCTCCGTCACGAGCGATCCCGAGCAGGTACGCTGCTTCGTCGCCGCCATGCGAGAGGTGCGCGCCGTGGCGGCCGCCGAGGGCGTCACGCTCACGGAGGGCGAGCTCACGTCCATGTTCGAGCTGTGCGCGTCCATGGCGGCCGATGGCATGCCCTCCATGGCACAGGACCGCGTTGCGCATCGCCCCACCGAGGTTGAGGAGTTCTCAGGCACCATCTGTCGTCTGGGCGAGGAGCACCACATCCTCACGCCCCAGAACGCCTGGCTCCACGAGCGCGTGCGTCAGATCGAGGAAAGCTGGTAGGGTCCCGAAAGAGGCCGAGACCCCGAACAGGCGCCGGAGGCCCTCTGCGAAATCGATAACGCAGAGGGCCTCCGGTGCTCTTTTATCGATTACTCAAAATTCTTCTTGACAAACAACAATTGAATCGTTTTGTGAGGTTTTCGCGTTGGTTAATCCTTTAACAACTACATGATAATAAACGCTCTACCTGCACGTTTACCGATAACGCGTTGCGAATCCACCGTTTGCTGCGGTAAAAAAACAGCGTACGAAATGTTCGCTCTTGACGCAGACAGACGGGCACCGCAGCGCCCGGCGCCTCGAGCGGCACAACGGACCAAGCGTTCAAAGGAGGAGAACGTGAAGATCGTAGGAGTGAGCGCCTGCACCGTCGGCATCGCGCACACCTACATGGCCAAGAAGGCCATGGAGGAGGAGTGCGCCAAGCGCGGCTTCGAGTGCAAGATCGAGGCCCAGGGTGGCATGGGCATCGAGGACGAGCTCTCGCAGGAGGACGTCGATTCCGCGGACCTCGTCATCGAGACGATCGACGTGGGCATCGAGGGCGAGGATCGCTTCGAGGCCAAGGTGGCCGAGGGCCGTCTGCTGAAGGTCGGCACCGCCGACGCCATCTCGAACGCCGCTGACGTCCTGGACCGCGCCCTCGCGCTCATCGGTGGCGCCGAGGCCGTCGCCGCCGAGGCCCCCAAGGCCGAGGCTGCCGAGAAGCCCGTTGCCGAGGCCAAGGCCAGTGCCGCCCCCGGTGGCCCCAAGCCCGCCTCCAAGCAGTCCATCTTCGCCGAGCCCGGCAAGACGCTGCTCAACGCCTTCAACACCGGCGTGAGCTACTTCATCCCCATCGTCGTCATCGGCGGCGTGTTCCTGGCCTTCTCCCTGGCCTCCGGCACCGCCGGTGCCAACGGCATGGAGGTCACGAACCCGTTCATGGTGTCGCTGAACACCATCGGCATGGCCGGCATCTCCATGATGATCCCGGTGCTCGCCGCCTACATCGCCTACTCGATGGCCGGCAAGCCCGCCCTCGCCCCCGGCTTCGTCCTCGGTTACCTGGTTAACAACGCGGTGACCACGCCGAACGGCTCTGCGGTCTCCACGGGCTTCCTGGGCGCCATGATCATGGCCGTCATCTGCGGCTACTTCGTCCGCTGGATGAAGACCTGGAAGGTCAACGACACGATCAACACGATCATGCCGATCCTGATCATCCCGATCCTCACCTCGCTCGTCCTGGGCATGGCCTACATCTACATCCTGGCCACGCCGCTCGGCTTCGTGATGGACTGGCTCACCGCCGTCCTCGGTAGCCTCCAGGGTGGCTCCGCGGTCGTCCTCGGCCTCGTCATCGGCGTCATGACCGCGTTCGACATGGGTGGCCCCATCAACAAGACGGCCTCCACGTTCACCATGGCCCTCATGGCCTCCAGCATCTACGGCCCCAACGGCATGTTCCGCGTCGCCGTTGCCGTCCCGCCCCTGGCCTGCGGCATCGCTTCCCTGATCGCCCGCAACAAGTTCGATGACGCCGACCGTCAGATGGGCATCTCCGCCATCTTCATGGGCTGCATCGGCATCACCGAGGGCGCCATCCCGTTCGCCGTCAAGGACCTCGCCCACACCCTGCCGGGCATCTGCATCGGCTCTGCCGTGGGCGCCGGCCTGGCCGCCTTCCAGGGCATCGACTGCTACGTCCCGCACGGTGGCTTCATCGTCGCCCTCGCCACGAGCAACGTTGGCCTGTTCTGCCTCGACATCGTGATTGGTGCGCTCGTTGGCGCAGCCATCCTCGTCGTCATGAAGCCGAAGCTGGAGAGCGCCTCCAAGTAGTTCTCGCTTTGCTCCGACATAGGCCCCGT
>CAKUNF010000011.1 GCA_934668375.1 uncultured Parolsenella sp.
GCCCAGAGCGCCGAGAACGTGAAGGCCATCCTCGAGGCCGCCGGCTCCGACTGCGAGCATGTCCTCAAGACGACCTGTTACCTCGCCGACATCGCTGACTTCGGCGCCTTCAACGAGGTCTATGCCAAGTACTTCACCGCCAACCCCGCCCGCTCCTGCTTCGCCGTGCGCGACCTGCCCAAGGGCGCCCTGTGCGAGATCGAGGCCGTCGCGGCCGTGTGCGAGTAGCAACAGGCTCGCCGGTGTCTGCCGGCGAGAGGTCCAGATTTGACTAGGAGGAGCACCATGCCTGAGAAAGACCGCTATACCAGAAGCTACGGCGGAAAGGCGTTCGTGCCGCTCATCGTTTTTCTGCTCCTGTACGTGGGGTGCGGCATCGTCTTCACGATCCTTGGGTTCGAGAACGCCTTCGAGCAGATCCCGCGCTACGTGGCGCTGCTCGCCGGCATCGCGATCGCCCTCGTCTTCTATGCCCGCGACGTCCCCTTCTCCGACAAGGTCGACATCTACTGCAAGGGCGCCGGCCGCAGCGGGATCATGTGGCTGAGCATCGTCATCCTGCTCGCCGGCGCCTTCCAGGGAGGCGCAAAGGTCATCGGGGCGCAGGACTCCGTGGTGAACATGTGCATCTCGTTCATCCCGAGCCACTTCCTCGTCCCCGGGATGTTCGTCATCGCCTGCGTCATCTCGGCGTGCACGGGTACCTCGCTCGGCACGCAGGTGGCAGTCATCCCGCTCGCGGCCGCCATGGCCCAGAGCTCGGGCCAGAGCCCCGCAATGATGGGCGCGGCCGCCATCGCCGGCGCCTACTTCGGCGACGCCGTCACGCCCATCTCCAGCGCGCTGCTCACAGCGACGAACAGCACCGGCAGCGAGGTGCGCGACGTGGCGAAGACCAACTTCCTGCTCGCCGTGCCCGCCCTGCTCGTCACCGTCATCGCCTACACGCTGTTCAGCTCGAACGGCGGCGCGAGCACGGTCACCGAGGCCGGCACGTGGCACATCTGGGATGTCATCCCCTACCTGCTGGTCATCGTCGTGGCCATGGCGGGCGTGAGCGTCATCATCACCCTCATGCTCGGAATCGTCTCGACGGGCGTCATCGGTGTTCTCACCGGCTCGTGCGGCATCCTCGACTGGACGAGCGCCATGGGCTCGGGCATGGAGGACATGTTCTTTCTCATCGTCTTCGCAACGATGGTCTCAGGCCTGATCCAGCTCATCGAGTACTACGGGGGCATCGACTGGCTGCTCGAGGCGCTCTCCAAGCGCATCAAGAGCCCGCGCGGCTGCGAAGCCCTCATCTCCCTGGTCGTGCTGTTCATCTCCGGCGCCACGCTCAACAACAACGTCGCCATCATCGTGGCCGCGCCCATCGCGCAACAGATCGGCGTTCGCTTCGGCATCAAGCCGGTGCGCATCGCATGCCTGCTCGCGCTGTTCTCGAGCGCTGTCTTTCCCTTCATTCCCTACGACAGCTCGATCCTGCTTGCGCAGCAGTGCGGCGCGGTGAGCTACATCGAGCTCGTGCGTTACGCGATCTACCCCGCGGCATACCTGCTCATGGGCGTCGTCTTCATCGCCCTGGGGTCACTCGGGAAGGGCCGCGGCAAGGGCGAGCCGGGCACCGTCGCCCAGGACGCCTAGCAGCACGACAGCGCGTTGGCAGCAAGGGGACCGGGCGCACCCCACCCCAAGCCAGTCTCAGCCATACAACGGAAAGGACTACCCATGGACAAGAAGGAATTTCTCGCCAAGTACGCAGTGGAGCGCCGCGGCAGCGAGTGCATGAAGTGGGACGAGCTCGCCGAGAAGTTCGGCCGTGACGGCCTCATCGCCATGTGGATCGCCGACATGGACTTCAAGACGAGCGAGCACATCGTGGAGGCCATCAAGGCCCGTGCGGACCACGGCGCCTTTGGCTACTCGATGGTGCCCGACTCGTACTACGAGGCGCTCTCCGACTGGATGCAGCAGCGTCACGGCATGGCGATCGACCGCGACTGGGTGCGCTTCTCCACCGGCTGCGTCACGGGCATCGCCTGGGCCATCGACTGCTTCACCAAGCCCGGCGACGCGTGTATGATCCTCACGCCGGTCTACTACCCGTTCCACAACGTGGTGACCAACAACAACCGCAAGCTCGTGAAGGTCGAGCTCGCCTACGACAACGGCCGCTACGAGATGGACTTTGACGCCATCGAGCGCGCCATCGTCGACAACGACGTCAAGCTGTTCATCCAGTGCTCCCCGGAGAACCCCTCCGGCCGCGTCTGGACCGAGGAGGAGCTCGACCGCGTGCTCGCCATCTGCGCCGCCCACGACGTGCTCGTGGTGAGCGACGAGATCCACGGCGACATCACGCTCGACGGCCACGAGTTCGTGCCGTCCCTGCGCGTCAAGGGCGGCGCCTACGCCGACCGCCTCATCGTGCTGCACGCCGCGTCCAAGACGTTCAACCTGGCGTCCCTCGCGCACTCGCATATCATCATCGCCGACGAGGCCCTGCGCAAGCGCTTCGACACGTGGGCAAGCGGCATGAACCGCACCGAGGTCAACTCGCTGTCGCTCGCCGCGACCGAGGCCGGATATCGCCACGGCGGCGAGTGGCTCGACTGCGTGCTGGGCATCGTGGAGGACAACTTCCACTACCTGCGCGACACGCTCGCCCGCGAGCTGCCCGAGGTCACGGTGGTCCCGCTCGAGGGAACCTACCTCGCCTACCTCGACCTCGCCGCCTACGTGGGCGCCGACGAGCTGCACGACTTCGTGGTGAACGAGTGCCACCTGGCCGTTGACTACGGCGATCAGTTCGGCGACAGGTGCCCGAGCTTCATCCGCCTCAACCTCGCGACGACGCCCGAGCTCGTCGAGAAGGCCGTGGAGAACCTCGTCACGGCCGTGAAGGCGCGCGGATAGCCGCAAGCACAATCAGCCCGACAGAAAGGCGGGACCGCATCGCGCGGCCCCGCCTTTTCTTGTGGAACGAGTCGAGCTCTGAAACGGGACGGGTTCGAACTTTTCGTACGCGAGAGAGGCCCAAAACCGTCCAAAAAGTTCGAACCGACGAGGCGGGCGGCCGATCACGGACGTCTCCGCGTGACCCAGCGGTCACGTTCACGCGCAGCCGCTAGCGTGCCACGATCATGTCGTAGACGTCGGACTTCGCGAGCCCGAACTGCTTGGCGAGGCGCTTGGCCAGCGCGCTCTTGGGCTCGCCGGCGGCAAGGCCCGCCTCGATGGCCTCCTCGACGGTCGCGGGGCCACCGGCCGCGGCGGCGCGCAGGGCGTCGAGCTCGGCGGCGCCGGGACCCTCCACCACGATGACGCACTCGCCACGCAGCTCGCCTCGCTCGCGGATGCGGGCGGCAAGCTCGCCGGACAGGCCGCGCACGCACTCCTCGTGCAGCTTCGTGAGCTCGCGCACGAGCGCCACGCGGCGGGCCGGAAACGCCTCGGCGATTGTATCGAGCGTCGCGGCCACACGATGCGGGCTCTCGTAGAACACGAGGGCACCGGGCACGGGTGCGAGCTCGGCCAGGCGCCGGGCGCGCTCGCCGGCCTTCCTGGGCAGGAAGCCCTCGAAGAAGAAGTGGTCCATCGCAAGGCCGCTCGCCACGAGGGCGCACGTCACGGCGCTGGGGCCGGGGATGACCTCCACGGGCAGGCCCTCGTCAAGCGCGGCGTCCACGAGCCGCTGGCCGGGGTCCGAGACGCCCGGCATGCCCGCGTCGCTCACGAACGCCACGCGCGCGCCGGATGCCACGCGGGAGAGCACGCCCTCGACGCGACTCGCGATGACGTTCTCGTCGCAGCGCTCGAGCGGGACGCGGATCTCGAAGCGCGCGAGCAGCTTGCTCGTCACGCGCGTGTCCTCGCACAGTAGAACGTCCGCACGGCGAAGCGTCTCGAGCACGCGCGGCGAGGCGTCCTGGAGGTTGCCGATGGGCGTGCCCACGAGCGACAGCATGCCGCCCTCGCGAGCGCGCGCGTCGTTCTCGGCCACGGGCGTGTCGGTACCGGCACCGGCACGCGCGCCCGCCTCGGCCACGCCCGCAACCAGCTCGTTGTTCTCCACTCGCTCTCCCATCTAGTCGAACATGCCCGTCTCGAAGCTCGAGAGCGCCACGCGCGCGTCCCAGCTCGAGAGGCGCCCCTCCGTCTTCCACGTCTGGAAGAACCAGCCCGCGCATCCCGAGAACGCGCTCATCTGGCCGGCCGTGTAGACGCGCTCCAGCGCGATACGTCCCTCAGGCGTCATGCCGGCGTCCGCCAGCGGCAGCGCGCTCGACCACTCGCCCACCATGACGGGCAGGCCGCTCTTGCGGGCGCGGGCCACGTAGGCGGCCGAGTCGGCCGCGAGCTTGCGCACACCGGCGGGACCGGCCGCGTTCATCGACTCGGCGTAGTGGTAGATGTGGCCGTCGAGCCAGACGTTGACGTAGCGAGCCGGCGACATGAATGCGCGCCAGGCGTCCGGCAGGCACGCGTCGTGCAGCACGAGCACGGGGCGGGTGCCGGCGGCGTCGCGCAGGGCCTCGTAGGCGTCACGGTAGAAGTTGCGCAGCAGGTGCGGCGGCACGCCCTCGACGAGCGAGAGTCCCCGGCGCGAGCGGCCCTGAACCTCGTCGATGGGCTCGATGCCCAGGAAGTTCTCGCGCGCGGCATAGCGCGAGGCAAGCTCGGCCACCACGTCGAGCATGCACTGGCGAAACGCGCCCGTGTCGCCAAAGAAGCTCGCGGGAGAGGCCGGGTCCACGCCGGGCGCCACGGCCACGTCGAGAAGCACCGACACGCCGGCCGCCTCCGCCCAGTCAAACGCGGCGTCCACGTAGTCGACGCAGCCCGCCGAGGGGCCGGGCATGGGGCCGTCCTCGCCAAAGACGAACCACGGCACCTGCAGACGCACGGCGTCAAAGCCACGCGCCGCGATGCGCGCGAAGTCCCGCTCGTCCACGAACGAGTCGCGGTGGCGCTCGATCATGTCGCGATAGCGGCCCGGCTCGACACTGCCCGCAAGCTCCAGCTCGGTGAAGGCACCCGTACCCGCGAACAGCGAGGGCGTCACCCACGGCTCGAGCACGAGCCAGCCGGAGAGGTTGACGCCGTGCAGCGGACGCGCGGGCGCGCCCTGGGCAGCCGCTCTTTCCTTCTTGTCCTTACGCCTCAGCATCTCAGCTCCCAATCAGACATCCCGATGGCGGCCGGGACGGTGACAGTTTGACCCCGTCGGTCCCGGTGCCGTTGCCACCGCGGCCGGGACGGTGACAGTTTGACCCCGTCCCCAAGTGTCACCTAGCGGTACTCGACGCGGGCGATGCGCACGACCCAGTCGCTTCCGTACGTGAAGCCGTTCGCGTCGATCGTGAGCGTGCCGCGCTCGCAGTCCTGCATGAACGGTACCTCGGCACCGTCGTCGAGCCACGAGATGCGCGAGACCGGCCTCGTGGCGCCCGTGAACGAGCGCAGGTTCGACCCCTCGCCGCCCAGCGTCACGTTCTCGTTGCCCACGATGGCCAGGTCGTGCACGAACACGTAGCTCACGCCCGCCTCGGCGTCGTCGAGCGCAAAGTCGCGGATGGGCCCGTTTGCCACGAGCGTGCGGCTTGGGCGCGCCGTGTGGACGGACGGGCCCGCCATGGCCATCCAGCGGCCAATGAGGCGCAGGTACTCGCGCTGCAGCGCCGAGATGGCGCCCGTGCCCGTGGGCCCGATGTTCACGAGGGCGTTCGCGCCGGCACGGCGGGCGTTCGCGATGGTCTCGATGAGCTCGCGCGGGCTCTTGTAGTCGAGGTCGTTGGCGGCGCATCCCCAGTGCTTGTTCGTGGTGACGGAGACCTCGCCGGCGACGTACTTGCCGTCTGCCGGGCCGTGGTTGACCTCGCCGGAGATGCGGCGCTCGTAGGTGGTGACGTCAATCTCAGGGTCGATGATCTTGCCGCGGTTCTTGAGGCCGGTGTTGTTGATGATGATGGCGTTGGGCTGGTAGCGGCGGATGGTGCCGTACAGCTCGGGGAGCCTCCAGTCCGCGTCCTTCTTGTTCCAGTTGCCGTCGAACCAGAAGCCGCCCACCTCGCCGTAGTTCTTGCACAGGATCTCGACGGAGGCGCGCAGGTACTCCAGGTAGGCGTCGAAGTCCGTCTCGTACAGCGGGCTGTGCCAGTCATAGGTGGCCATGTAGAAGAACGGCTTGATGCCTTCGGCGTGGCAGGCGTCCGCGAACTCGCGGACGAGGTCGCGGCCGGCGGCGCTGTGCGGCGCGTCGAACGTGGACAGGCCGCAGGTGTCATAGAGGAAGAAGCCCTCGTGGTGCTTCGTCGTGAGCGTGATGTAGCCCGCGCCCATCTCCTTGGCAGCGGCCACGAGGTCGGCGGCGTCGAAGTCCTCGGCCGTGAACGTCTCGGCAAGGCGCTCGTACTGATCGCGCGGGCGCTCGTGGATGAACTCGGTCCACTCGCCGCACGACAGCTGCGAGTACAGCCCCCAGTGCACGAACAGGCCCAGGCCCATGTCCTCGTAGTCCTTGATGCGCGGCAGCGGCTCGCTCATGGCGTCTCCTCGTCGTAGGTGCGCGCGGTTGTCGCGCGAAGTCGTCGCGAGCCGGGCGATGCGAGCAGCGGGGCCCATCCTTTGTCCCGCGTGGGACAAAGGGACCCGTCCCCGCTGCCCCACTCGCTAGCTCAGCTCTCTCATGCCATGGTACAGCTGCCAGTACTCGCCGTGTTGCGCGAGAAGCTCCTCGTGCGTGCCGCGCTCCACGATCTTGCCGTGCTCGAGCACCATGATGGCGTTGGCGTTTCTCACGGTGGAGAGCCTGTGGGCGATCACGAACACGGTGCGGCCGGCCATGAGCGCGTCCATGCCACGCTCGATGAGGGCCTCGGTGCGTGTGTCCACCGAGCTCGTGGCCTCGTCGAGGATGAGCACGGGCGGGTTGGCCACGGCGGCGCGGGCGATGGCGAGCAGCTGCCGCTGACCGGCGGAGAGGTTGGCGCCATCCGCCGTCACGGGCGTGTCATAGCCGCGGGGCAGGCGCCGGATGAAGCCGTCGGCGTTGGCCGTGACCGCGGCGGCGCGCACCTCATCGTCCGTGGCGTCGAGCTTGCCGAAGCGGATGTTGTCGGCCACGGTGCCCCGGAACAGATGCGTGTCCTGAAGCACGATGCCCAGGCTCGCGCGCAGGCTCGCCTTGGAGATGTCACGCACGTCGATGCCGTCATAGGTGATCTGGCCGGCACGGACGTCGTAGAAGCGGTTGATGAGGTTCGTGATCGTGGTCTTGCCCGCGCCCGTGGACCCCACGAACGCGATCTTCTGGCCGGGCTTGGCAAACAGCGACAGGTCCGCGAGGACGGTCTGGCCCGGCTCGTAGCCAAACGTGACGTCGTGGAAGCGCACGTCGCCGGCAAGCGGCACCGTCGTGCCGTCCGCCTGGCGCCACGCCCAGCCGCTCGCGCCGGCCGCCGCGCGCGCCGGCCCGTCCTCCTCGGCGCCCAGACGCTCGAGCGTGACCGCTCCCTCGTCGACCTCGGGCGCCACGTCCATGACCGAGAAGAGCCTCTCGGCACCGGCAAGGGCGTTCAGCAGGAAGTTGCCCAGCTGCGTCACCTGGTTGAACGGCATGGCAGCCTGGCGAACGAACACGAGGTAACTCGCGAGGCTGCCCATGTCCGTAAGGCCGCGTGCCGCGAGAAGCGAGCCCATGACGGCCACGATGGCGTAGTTGGTGTAGGTCATGGCCACGGTGATGGGCACCATGGTGGCGGCGTAGGTCTGGGCCGCCGTGCCCTGCGCGCGCAGCTCCTCGTTGCGGCTGCGGAAGCCCGCGAGGCTCTCGCGCTCGTGCGTGTAGGCCTGCACGACCTTCTGCCCGGCGCACATCTCCTGGATGTAGCCGTCGAGCGCGCCCAACGTGGACTGCATGGCCGAGAAGTGGCGTGAGCTCCTCTTGCCCGCCACGCGCACGTAGGCGATGAGCGCCACGTCGCAGACAACCGTCACGAGCGTGAGGCGCCAGTCGAGCACGAACAGCAAGACGATGGTGCCCACGGCCTGGATGGCCGCCTGGATGACGTTCGCGAAGCTGTTGTTGAGGGCCTCGGACACCGTGTCCACGTCGTTGGTGAAGTAGCTCATGACGTCGCCGGTATGCGTGCGGTCAAAGAAGGAGAGCGGCAGCGCCTGCAGGTGCGCGAACAGGTCGCGGCGGATGTCGAACACGACGCGCTGCGCGGCGCGCACCATCGTCTGCGTGTAGCCAAGGGCACACAGCGCCCCCACGGCGTAGATGGCGGCCGTGAGCGCGACGCCCGACCGGAAGCCGCCCGCGTCTGCCCTCGTGAGGCAGTTCACGACCGGCTTGATCATGTACGTCCCCGCGAGCTGGCACAGCGCGCACACGCTTGCGAGCACGCCCACGGCAAGCAGCATGAGGCGGGCGCCTCCCATGTAGTCGAGCAGGCGGCGCAGCGTGGCGCCGAGATTGGCCGGCTTTCCCGTGCCGCCCTTTGTGGTGAACACCGCCATTACCGCTCATCCCCTTCCGCAACCTGCGTGCGATAGAGCTCCTGGTAGATTGGGTCGGTCGCGAGAAGCTCGGCCGGCGTTCCCACCGCGTGCACCCCACCGTTGTCCAAGATCACGATCTTGTCGGCGTCTGCCACCGAGGCCACGCGCTGGGCCACGATGACCTTCGTGACGCCCGTGAGGCCGCGCAGCCCCTCGCGAATGCGGGCGTCGGTCGCCATGTCCACGGCGCTCGTTGAGTCGTCGAGCACGAGGACGCGCGGGCGCCTCACGAGCGCACGGGCGATGCACAGGCGCTGGCGCTGGCCACCGGAGACGTTGTCCCCTCCCTGGCCGAGGTCTGCGTCGAGCCCGCCGATGCGGTCGAGGAACTCGTCCACGGCGGCCACGCGGCACGCCTCGAGCAGCTCCTCGTCCGTGGCGTCCGGCCGTCCCCACAGGAGGTTCTCGCGCACCGTTCCGCTGAACAGCACGGGGCGCTGAAGCGCTATCCCCACCGCTCGGCGCAGCGCCGAGAGGTCGTAGCTGCGCACGTCGTGACCGCCCACGAGCACCGCGCCGTCCGAGACGTCATACAGCCTGCCGAGCAGCTGCACGAGCGAGCTCTTGCCCGAGCCCGTGCCGCCGAGCACGCCGATGGTGGAGCCCGCCGGGAACTTGAGCGTGACGTCGTGCAGGACGTCCGCCTCGGCATCGGCGTGGTACTTGAAGCTCGCGTGGCTGAACTCGATGGAGCCGTCGGGCACCTCGGTGATGGCGTGCGCGGGGCTTGCGATCGTCGGGACCTCCGAGAGGACCTCGCCCACGCGCTGGACGCTCGTGAGGGCGCGCGTCATGAGCAGGAACACGTTGGAGATCATCATGAGCGAGTTCGTGATCTGCAGGACGTAGCTCATGAAGCCCGTGAGCTCGCCAACCTTGAGCTCGCCGGCCATGATCATGGAGCCGCCCAGGGCGAGGATGAGCACGTCGGACGTGTACATGACGGTCTGGAACAGCGGCAGGTTGAGCACGGCGCCGCCAAACGTGCGCGTGGAGGTGTCCGCGAGCCTGCCGTTCACCGCGCCGAAGCGCCCCTCGACCCACTCGCCGCGCACGAACGCCTTCACGGCGCGGATGGCCGTGACGCTCTCCTGCACCACGTCGTTGAGCTCGTCCATGACGCCCTGGAGCACCCGGTAGAGCGGCGCCACGTGGCGCACGATCGCAACGAGTGCCACGGCGAGCAGCGGCAGCATCACAAAGAACACGCAGGCCAGGCGCACGGAGAGCAGGCTCGCGAGGACAAGGCCGGCCGTGAACATGACCGGGCCGCGCATCATGGGCCTAAATCCGTTCATGAACGCGTTCTGGATCACGGTGACGTCGGTGGTCATGCGCGTCACGAGAGAAGACGTGTCGAAGTGGTCGAGGTTCTCGTAGGAGTAGCGCTGGATGGCCTCGAACTGGGCGTCTCGCAGGTTGGCGCCCAGGCCCATGGCCGCGCGGGCGCTGCAGCGCGAGAAGGCCATGCCAAAGCCCATGGCCACGATGCCGCACGCGAGCATCTCGGCGCCCGTGACCCACACGTGGCTCAGGTCGCCGGCGACGATGCCCTCGTCGATGAGGCCAGCCGTGAGGAACGGGATGAGCAGCTCGAGCGTGCCCTCGAACAGCATGCAGATGGCCGCGAGAACGAAGTCGCGCTTGTAGGGACCCAGGTAGCGGGCGATGATCTTGAGGTCACGCACGGTCGGTCGCCTCGCTCAGCCTGCGGGCGACGAGGTTCTTGCGCGCGCGCTCGAGAAGGGCGACGAACTGATCGCGCTCCTCGGGCGTGAAGCCCGCGAGCATGGCCTCGTCGACCTCGGCGCAGCGCGCGTCCCACGGCTCCACGAGCGCCCGGCCCTCCTCCGTGAGGGTCAGGTGCTTCCTACGGCGGTCCCCGGGGTTCTCCTCGGCCGTCACGAGGCCGCCGCGCTCGAGCGCGTCGAGCATGCGCGAGACCGACGCCGGGTCCATGCCAAAGAACTCGGCCATCTCGCGCTGCGTGGCGTGCTCGTGCGCCGCCAGATACGAGATGATCCTGGGCTGCCCCTGGGCCAGGCCGAGCCTCGAGCCAAACGGGCGGAGCAGCGCCCGCTGCGCCTGGAACGCGCGCAGCAGCGCCATGTGCGTGTCGACGAGGGAGTACCCCTCGCCCACCGCGAGCCTTCTCTCTTCCATTGGGCCACTTTCCTTGACTTCTCAACTATTGACAAATCAAGAGAATAACGCGAATGCTTGCAATGTCAACGAATCGTGCCCAAAGGTGTCAAAGACTTATGGGCACGTCCCCCTGCGTCTCGCTAGGCCGTCACGTAGGTCCAGGGGTCGCCAGACGCCACGAACGAGGCGGGCACATCGGAGCCGATGGCCTCGGGCAGCCAGCGCAGCATGTACTCCATGCCCGGTTCCTCCACGTTGAAGTGGCCGATGCAGATCATGGCCTTGGCCCTCCCCAGCTGCGCGGAGTCGCGCACGTACTCGGAGGTCGTGAAGTCGGTGGCCTCCATGGTCACGAGGCAGTCGAAGCCGGCGTCCATCTGTGCCGTCACGGCGTTGTCGAACTGCCCGATGAGGTGCATGGGCACAAGGACCCTGCGCACGCGCGCGTCCGGGTCGCCCACGATGCGCGTGCCCCTGAGTCCCAGGCGCCCCACGAGGAAGCGCGCGAGCTCGACGGCGCTCGTCTCGGGAATCTCGAACTCCATGGGACGAGCCGTGTCCCCACGCACGTAGTCTCGCCAGCCGAGCTTGTCGGCCAGGCCCATGAAGATGCCGTCCACGAGGCGACCGCCCTCGGGGATGCCGGAGTGAATGTGGTCATGGAGGCGCCACACCGTGATGCCGCACTCGTCGAGCAGCGCGCGCTTGGCCGCGAACGTCTTGTTGTTCTCGAGCCAGCACGTGTGGTCACCGTGGTTCCAGAAGAGCGCCTCGTGGCAGATGATGAGGTTCGCGCCCGCCGCGTGCGCCTTACGGATGACGTCGGCCGAGGCGAAGCACGTGGTCACGATGCCCGTGCACGCAACGTCCGTGGGGCCCCAGAGCACCTGGTCGCGCGTGGTGTCGTCATAGATGGGCCCACCCCAGTCATGTCCGCAGTACGCCTTGACGTTGTCGATGACCTCGCTGATGAGCATGGGTGCCTCCCCCAACCGTCTGCCTTGAGCCGCGCACGCTCGCAGAATAGGCGGCGGGCGCGCGATGCAACTCAATATAGTATGTGCATGGCTCACACATCAGATGCCGTGCGAGAATCGCCGGCGAACGGAGGCACCATGCTTGACCTCACAAAGCTCACGACCGAGCAGCGCAACCCCAAGACGATGGAGCTCGACTCGTTCACGCCCCTTCAGATCGCGACCGTGATGAACGAGGAGAACGACAACGTCATCAAGGCCATCGACGAGGTGCTGCCCCAGGTGGCCCGCGCCATCGAGTGGGCCGGCGAGTCGCTGAACGCAGGAGGGCGCATCATCTACGTGGGGGCCGGGACGTCCGGCCGGCTCGGCGTGCTCGACGCCGTGGAGTGCCCGCCCACCTTCGGCGTCTCCTATGACACGGTCGTGAGCCTCATCGCCGGCGGCGAGGGCGCGTTCGTGAAGGCCGCCGAGGGCGCCGAGGACAAGGCGGACGCCGGCGAGGCGGACGTCGCCGCCCTTGCGCTCGAGAAGCGCGACATCGTGATCGGCATCGCCGCGAGCGGACGCACCCCCTACGTGGTGGGCGCGCTGCGCCACGCGAACGGCGTGGGCTGCCACACCGTCGCCATCGCCTGCAACAGGGGGTCGGTCATCGGCGGCGAGGCCGAGCTCGCCATCGAGCCCGTCACGGGCCCCGAGGTGCTCACGGGCTCCACGCGCCTCAAGGCGGGCACGGCGCAGAAGCTCGTTCTGAACATGATCTCCACCGGCGCCATGGTGGCCGCCGGCAAGGTGTACCAGAACCTCATGGTTGACGTGAGGCAGAGCAACGAGAAGCTGCGCGTCCGCGCCCAGAACATCGTGATGATGGCCACGGAGTGCACGCGCGAGCAGGCCGCCGAGGCGCTCGCCGCATGCGACAACCACGTCAAGGGCGCCATCACGATGCTGCTGCTTGGCTGCGACGCTGCAGCCGCCGAGGACGCCCTCGAGAAGGCCCACGGCCACGTCCGCGCCGCCGTAGAGACCCACGCCGAGGCGTAGGGCACCCCCATCCAAGCCACATCCCGCTTGCGATTTCAATTCGACCGTTTGCGAGGCCAACGCCCGCGAACGGTCGTTTTTTTGCCAGCGAGTGGTCATCTCCCATAGACGCAACACCGCAAGCCGACTGTAAATGACCACTTAGCAATAGTCATTTGTGGCAACTATATGTATACGGATTCGTGGTCATTTGCGCGCTTTCGCCGCGATACCCTTCCAAACAGCCGCACGCGACGGGCGCGCGGCCACGCGGGACGGCCAGCCGGCCGCCCCGTCCACGAGACCTGGGAGGGGCCATGGAGAAGCGCATCTATCGGTTTGGGCACGACGAGTGCGGCGCCGACGTCACGGAGGGGACGGCGCACGACAACTACACCCTCGGCGGCAAGGGAGCCAACCTCGCCGAGATGGCGCGCATCGGGCTTCCGGTGCCGCCGGGCTTCACGATCACCTGCCAGACCTGCATGGACTACGCCCACGGCGGCAACACGTGGCCCGAGGGCGTGCTCGAGGCAATCGCCGAGGCGCGCGCGGACCTCGAGCAGCGCTGTGGCAAGCGCCTGGGAGACGCGGCCGACCCACTGCTCGTCTCCGTGCGCTCCGGCGCCCCCATCTCCATGCCCGGCATGATGGACACGGTGCTCGACCTGGGCCTCAACGACGAGTCCGTTCTCGGCCTTGCCGCGCAGACGGGCAACGACCGCTTTGCCTGGGACAGCTACCGCCGCTTCATCCAGATGTTCGCGAACGTCGTCATGGGCATCGACTCGGACCTGTTCGAGCACGCCATCGCGCGCGCCAAGGCCGCCGCGCACGTCTCGGCAGACACCGAGCTCTCCGCCGAGGACCTGCAGGGCCTCGTCGCCACGTTCAAGCAGATCTTCTCCGAGCACGTGAGCGCAGAGGCGTACCCCGAGCTTGTGGACGAGAACGGCCAGGTGGCCTTCCCCCAGGACCCCGAGGTGCAGCTCGAGCTTGCCGTTGCCGCGGTGTTTGGCTCGTGGGACTGCGAGCGCGCCCGCCTCTACCGCCGGCAGAACGACATCGCCAACGACCTGGGCACGGCCGTCAACGTCCAGGCCATGGCGTTTGGCAACAAGGGAGATACGAGCGCCTCGGGCGTGGCCTTCACGAGAAACCCCGCGACGGGCGCGCGCGAGTTCTACGGCGACTACCTCGTGAACGCCCAGGGAGAGGACGTCGTGGCAGGCATCCGCAACACTGAGCCCATCGAGGACTTGCGCCGCACTCCGGGCCTCGAGGCGGCCGGCGAGCAGCTCGAGCGGATCTTCGGCATCCTCGAGCAACACTACCGCGACATGATGGACATCGAGTTCACCATCGAGCAGGGCAAGCTCTACATGCTGCAGACGCGCGTGGGCAAGCGCACGGCCGCCGCGGCCCTCAAGATCGCCGTGGACCTGGAGCGCGAGGGCGTCATCACCCGCGAGGAGGCGCTGCTGCGCATCAACCCCGCCCAGCTCGACCAGCTCATGCACCCGCAGATCGCCAAGGACGCCGCGCGCGACGTCATCGCCCACGGCCTCAACGCGAGCCCGGGCGCCGCCGTGGGCGGCATCGTCTTCTCGGCCGCAGACGCCGTGGCCGAGGCGAACGCCGGGCGCGACTGCGTGCTCGTGCGCTGGGAGACCACGCCCGACGACCTCGCCGGCATGACGGCGGCCAAGGGCATCCTCACGAGCCATGGCGGAAAGACGAGCCACGCGGCCGTCATCGCCCGTGGCATGGGAAAGCCCTGCGTGTGCGGCGTCGACGCCCTGCGCATCGACGCGGCCCGCAAGGAGGTGGCCGTCGCCGGCACGGACCTCGTGCTGCACGAGGGAGACGTCATCTCCATCGACGGCGGCACGGGCGAGGTCATGCTCGGCGCCGTGGCACTCGAGCGTCCCGGCACCACCGGCGACCTCGCCACGGTCCTCGGCTGGGCAGACGACGTGCGCCGCCTGGGCGTGCGCGCCAACGCCGACAACCCGGCAGACGCACGCCTCTCCCTTGAGCTGGGCGCAGAGGGCATCGGCCTCACCCGCACCGAGCACATGTTCCTCGGGCAGCGCAAGTCCATCATCCAGCGCTTCATCCTCGCCGACACCGACGAGGAGCGCGCCGCGGCGGCAGAGGAGCTGTCACGCGCCCAGGAGGGAGACTTCTACGAGATCCTCTCCGCCATGGACGGCCTGCCCGTGACCATCCGCCTGCTCGACCCGCCGCTCCACGAGTTCCTCGACAACCCCCGCGAGCTGGCCGTTTCCCTCGCGCGCATGGAGTGCGAGGGGGCGCCGGCAGACGAGCTTGCCCGCACGCGCGCGCTTCTCGCCCGCATCGACGCGCTCTCTGAGGCAAACCCGATGCTGGGACTGCGCGGCTGCCGCCTGGGCTTTGCCTTCCCCGAGCTGCCCGTGCTGCAGACGCACGCCATCGCCCGCGCCACGGTGCGCCTCAAGCGCGAGGGCAGGAATCCCCGCCCGCACATCATGGTGCCGCTCGTGTGCCTCAACGCGGAGATCCGCGAGATGCGCGCCATCGTGGAGCGCGCCATCATCGACGTCGAGGTGGAGACGGGCGTGCGCCTGGGCGAGATTCCCGTGGGCACCATGATCGAGCTGCCGCGCGCCGCCGTCATGGCAGACCGCATCGCGCGCCACGCGGACTTCTTCAGCTTTGGCACGAACGACCTCACGCAGACGGCGCTCGGATTCTCGCGCGACGACGTGGAGGGCAAGGTGCTGCCCGCCTACCTCGAGGGCAACATCATCCCGAGAAACCCGTTCGAGACGGTCGACGAGGGCGTGGCAAAGCTCGTGGGAATGGGCTGCGAGCTCGGGCGCGCCGCGAGGCCTGGCATCTCGCTGGGCGTGTGCGGCGAGCACGGCGGAGACCCGGACTCCATCCGCACGTTCTATGACCTGGGGCTCGACTACGTGAGCTGCTCGCCCTACCGCGTGCCCGTCGCCAGGCTCGCCGCGGCGCAGGCCACCCTCACGAGCAAGGTGCGCCCCTACGTGCCCGTGACGCCGAGCCGCACGCCCGCCCGCGACCGCCAGCCCTACGCCGAGCAAGTCTAGGCAACGCCGACGGTGACACTTGGGGACGGGGTCAAACTGTCACCAAAGCAACGCCCGCCGGACGGGGTCAAACTGTCACCAAAGCGACGCCCGCCGGACGGGGTCAAACTGTCACCAAAGTCACCAAAGCGACGCCCCGCCGCGGCCACACTGGTCACGGCGGGGCGTCTCGCTGGCCCGGGGCGTGGGTCGGCGCCGGTGTGCGCGCCGCCCGTCTGTCGGGGAGCGGCGCGCGGGAGTTGTCTGTGCTACTCGGCGTTGAAGACGTACTTGTCGAGGCGGTCGAACGCCTCCTGCACACGATCGAGCGGCAGCGCCAGGTTCATGCGCAGGTGACACGGCCCGTGGAACATGCGGCCGTCCTGGATGTCGACGCCCACACGCCAGCACTGCTTCTCCACCCACTCGATGTCGTGGTCGTGCTTGGCGCACCACTCGGTGCAGTCGACGAACAGCATGTAGGTGCCCTGCGGCTTCTGGACGCTCACGCCGTCGAAGTGCTTGTCGATGTAGTCGCACGCCCAGTCAACATTTGCGCCGAGCACCTGGGTGAGCTCGTCGACCCACTCGTAGCCCTCGGGCTTGTAGGCGCCCACGAGCGCGTGCATGGACAGCACGTTCATATCGTTGTAGTGGCACTTGGAGCTGCGGGCGCACACGCGGTCGCGCAGATACTTGTTGTAGATGATGTGGTAGGAACCCACCAGTCCCGCCAGGTTGAACGTCTTGCTCGGCGCGTAGAGGGCAACGGTGCGGTTGCGGGCGTCCTCGCTCACGCTCTGCGTCGGGATGTGCTTGTGGCCCGGCAGGATGAGGTCGCTCCAGATCTCGTCAGAGACCACCACGCAGTCATACTTCTTGTACAGCTCCATGGCGCGCTCGATCTCCCACTTCTCCCAGACGCGGCCGCAGGGGTTGTGGGGGCTGCAGAACACGGCGGCGTGGATGTTGTTCTCGGAGAGCTTCCTCTCCATGTCCTCGTAGTCCATGCGCCACACGCCATCTTCGTCAATCTTGAGCGGCGAGTGGACGATCTCGAAGCCGTTGTTCTTGAGGCTCATCGTGAAGCCGATGTAGGTGGGGCTGTGCAGCAGCACCTTGTCGCCCGGCTCCATGAAGCTCGCAAGCGTGGAGACGACGCCGCCGAGCACACCGTTCTCGTAGCCGATGCAGTCCTTCGTGAGTCCGGTGACGCCGTTGCGCGTCTCGTGCCACTTGATGATGGAGTCAAAGTACTCGTCGCTGGGCGAGAAGTAGCCAAAGGCCGGGTGCTTGGCGCGCTCGATGATGGCGTCGGTAATCGTGGGGACCGTGGGGAAGTTCATGTCGGCGACCCACATGGGGATGCCGTCGAAGCCCTCCGCCGGGGCGTCGGGCGCAAAGCCGTTGCCCAGGCCGTCCACCGCGATGGCATCCTTGCCGTGACGCTCCATGTGGCTGGTGAAGTCGTACTTCATGCGAGAAGTCCTTTCGCTTGGTTGGGTAGTCCGGCCGCGGGGGCGGGTTCACGCCTGCCCCCGCGGCCGACGAGAATGACCTTACATCACGTCGATGCTCTGCACGGCGTCATAGCCATGCTCGCCCGTGCGCACCTTGATGGCCTCTGCCACTCCGTAGACGAAGATCTTGCCGTCGCCGATGTGGCCGGTGTAGAGGGCGCGGCGCGCCGCCGAGACAACCGCGTCCACGGGAACCTTGGACACCACGATGTCCACCTGCACCTTGGGCACGAACTCGACGCTCACGGGGATGCCGCGGTACGTCTCGCGCGCGCCCTTCTGCTCGCCGCAGCCCTGGGCGTCGAGCACGGTCATGCCAGTGACGCCGATGGCATTGAGCTCGCGGCGCAGGGCGTCCAGGCGCGTGGGACGGCAGATGACCTCGACCTTCTTGAGCGTGCAGGCCTCGGCGCCCCCCATGAGGGCAAGGGGCACCGCCGCGTCCACGGGCAGGTCGGGCGTGCGTGCCGCGGCGTCTGCGAGCGCGGCCGGGGCAAGCTCGGGCAGGTACTCCATGAAGGCGTTGTTGAGGCTGGGGCCAGAAAGCCCCAGGCCCGCCGTCTCCTCCGAGGAGAGCACGCGCAGGTCCGCGTTCTTGCGCACGATCGCGAGAACCGCCCACGCGAGCACGGCCGTCCAGGCCGCGATGGCCACGAGGCCCACGAGCTCGGCCACGAGCGTGGAGACGCCGCCGAACACAAGGCCGCCCTGCCCAAAGACGCCCACGAGGAGAAGGCCCAGCACGCCGCAGAAGCCGTGCGTGACGATCGAGCCCACCGGGTCATCCACCTTGGGCGAGCGCTCGACCCACTCGGTGCCCAGCACCACCACCGCACCTGCCGCCACTCCGGCGAGCGCGCAGAAGAGCGGGCTCAGGACATCGGCGCCCGAGGAGACGGCCACAAGCCCTCCCACGAGGCCGTTCAGCGCCATGGGGACGTCCACGCCGCCGTAGCGAACCTTCGTGAGCACGATGGCCGTGAGCGCGGACACGCTCGAGGCGGCAAGCATGCCGAGCAGCGCCTGGCCAAAGGCGTCGACGCTCGCCACGCCAAAGACGAGGCAGGACAGGCCCATGAGGCCAAACCAGCCGACGAAGATGAGAAGCGACCCCTCCAGGCAGCGCGTGAGGCTCTGGCCGGGCATGGCGCGCACCTCGCCGCCGTCGTACTTGCCCGAGCGCGGCCCCATGAGCAGCGCAGCCACGAGCGCCACCACGCCGGCCACCACGTTGAGCGAGGCCGAGCCCGCGAAGTCGTGGAAGCCCATCTGCGCAAGCCAGCCCGCACCCCACGTCCAGCGGTTCACGAACGGATAGACGAGCAGGCCCACGACGAGCGCCATCGCCACGTTGGTGGCGAGGTTCGAGCGCTCGGCGAGCGTGCCGCACACGATGTTTGCGCACACGGCGCACACAAGCGCCTGCGCCGCCACGAACAGCGTGAGCGGCACGCCCTCGGGGAGCTCGGGCCCGTAGTTGCCCAGCGTGAAGAAGTCGAGCACGCCAAAGAAGCCGCCGTGCCCGCCAAAGAACAGGCCGAAGCCGATGAAGAGGAAGCCCAGGATGCTCGCGAAGGTCACGACCACGTGGCGCACGATGGTGCCCGAGGTGTTCTTCTTGGCAACCGAGCCCACGTCGAACAGGGCGTATCCCAAAAGCATGAGCGCCACGAGCGCCATGCCAGCGACCGTCCAGACGGTCGAGGCAGTGATGGAAGCCATGGATCTGCCCTCCCTAGGCCTGGGCGGGAGCGTCTTCGCCCGCCACATGTCCGTCGACGATGTCCATGGGGTTCGTCACGCGCTCGAGGAACTTCTGCGTGCGCGGCTCCTTGGGGTGCACGAGGATCTCTGAGGGCTTGCCCTCCTCGACCACGACGCCGCCCTCCATGAAGACCACGCGCGTGGCCACCTCGCGGGCGAACGCGATCTCGTGCGTGACGATGATCATCGTGATGCCCGTCATGGCAACGCTCTTGATCGTGGCGAGAACCTCGCCGACGAGCTCGGGGTCAAGGGCGCTCGTGGGCTCGTCGAACAGGATGACGTCCGGGTCGAGGATGAGCGCGCGGGCGATGCCGGCACGCTGCTGCTGGCCGCCGGAGAGCTGGATGGGATAGTAGTCGCATCTCTCGGCCAGGCCGACCTTGGCCAGGATCTCTCGCGCGGCCTTCTCGGCATCGGCCTTCTGGTACTTCTTGACGGTGACGAGGCCCTCCATGACGTTCTCGAGGATCGTCTTGTTCTTAAAGAGGTTGTAGTTCTGGAACACCATCGCGGTCTTGCGGCGCAGCTCGATGACGTCCTTCTTCGAGTGCTTCTTTGCATCAACCTTGAAACCGTTGATCTCGATCGTGCCCTCGTCGGCAGGATCGAGGAAGTTGATGGTGCGCAGGAAGGTGGTCTTGCCCGAGCCGGACGGACCCAGGATGACGACGACCTCGCCCTTCTTGACGCTCATGTCGACGCCCTTGAGCACGTGGTTGGAGCCAAAGGACTTCTGGATGCCCTTGAGCTCGATCATGTAGTTGGAGTCTGCCATTGTGTCTCCCATCGGTTTGCGGTGGCGCGCTTAGGCCTGGGCCGTCTCTGGCGCGGTCATGTTGAGGTAGCGCGAGGCGCGCGCCTCGATCACGCGGAAGATGCGGTTGAAGATGAAACTCAGGACCTCGTAGATGACCGTTGCCATGAGGTAGGCCTCGATGTAGGCGTAGCTCGAGGTGGCAAGCAGGTTCGAGGTGGCCATGACCTCGTAGACGCCCACGAAGTAGGCAAGCGAAGTGCCCTGGACGAGGCCGACGAACAGGCCGTTCAGGTTGGGAAGCGCACTCGTGATGGCCTGGGGAAGCACGATGCGCACGTAGGCAACGGGCTTGGTCATGCCCACGGACTGCGCGGCCTCGATCTGACCCTTGTCCACGGCCAGGATCGCCGAGCGGAACACCTCGGAGGAGTAGGCCGCCTGATCGAGCACGAAGGCGCAGATGGCGTAGGCCGCCGGCGGCACCGCGTTGACGTCCACCGACAGGCCGATGGAGCTCGTGTAGCTCTGGATGATGAGCGGCACGGAGTAGTAGGCCACGAACAGGATGACGACCATCGGCACCGAGCGCATGAACGAGACGAACACGACGCTGAGCTGGTAGAGCACCGGCGCCTTGGCGTTCTTGACGAGCGCGATGAGGATGCCGAGCACCCAGCCGATGGGAATGGAGACGAACACGAGCAGGAGCGTGAGGGGCACCGAGGCGAGCACCTGGGGGAACGCCTCGGCGATGAAGGCCCAGTCAATCATGCGATGCCTCCCTTAGGCCGTGAGGGCGCGGCCGCGTGACGTGGCGCGCTCGACGATTCCGGACAGGAGCTGGAGCAAAAGGCAGATGGCCCAGTAGATGATGGCGACGGAGACGTAGACCTCGAGCCTCGTGGCGCCATAGTTTGACTGGGAGATCGTCGTGGCCCTGCCCATGAGGTCCATCGTGCCGATGGAGAACGCCAGGGCCGTCTCCTTGAAGATGCCGATGATGTTGTTGCCGAGGTTGGGCACGGCGATCGCGATGGCCTGCGGCAGCACGATGCGCAGCAGCGCCTGCTTCTCGGTCATGCCCACGGACAGCGCCGCCTCGGTCTGGCCGTGCTCAACTGCCAGATAGCTCGCGCGCATCATCTCGCCGAGGTTGGCCGAGGAGATGAGCGTCATCGCCACGAGGATGAACGTGGACTTGGGCAGCTTGGCCAGGCTCGGCACGAGCTGCGGCAGGCCCATGAACAAAAGGAAGATCAAGACGAGCGAGGGGATGCCACGCATGAGCGAGATGTAGCCGTGCGCGACCTTGGCAAGGACGCGGCCGCCGCGCAGCTGCATGAGCGCGAGGACGAAGCCGATGACGAGGCCATAGAGCAGCGAGAAGCCCAGCAGGTAGAGCGTCATGGGGAAGGCCGTCATGATGCTTTCGATGTAGCCGGGGATGAGCCCCGCCTGAAACGTGAAGGTGTATGAGGTCTGCATCGATATGCCCCCAAACCTACTTGGCCACGAGCTCGTTGTCGGAGAGGGCGTCCGCGTAGGTGGTGAAGACGTCCACGCCCAGGTCCTTCTCGGCCAGCTCGCCAAGCGAGCCGTCCGACTTCATGTCCTTGAGCGCCTTGTCCACGGCGTCGCGCAGCTCGGTCTGCTCCTTG
Organism: uncultured Parolsenella sp.; assembly: GCA_934668375.1. Classification (GTDB taxonomy): domain Bacteria; phylum Actinomycetota; class Coriobacteriia; order Coriobacteriales; family Atopobiaceae; genus Parolsenella. The sequence goes on from CAKUNF010000011.1 coordinate 21,502, forward strand.
TTGAACATGAAGTAGGTGGACTCGCACATGAGGACGTCGGTCTTGTACAGGCCCGAGCCAGCCTCCTCGTTGACCATGTCGAACGTGCCGTCATAGCACAGGAAGGAGTCGACCTGGCCGGTGGCGATCATCTTGAAGGCGTCGGCCATGGTGATGGACTGGACGGTCTGGAACGTCAGGGCCTTGTCGGGGTACTTCTCGTTATAGGCCTGCAGCATGCCGTACTCGTAGCCGCCCGGGGAGACGAGCGTGGACTTGCCGGCCATGTCGTCAAGGGTCTTGCAGTTGGGGTCGGCCGTGGCAAAGACCATCGGCGAGAGACAGAAGGGCTCCTCGCAGAAGATGAACTTGGCCTTGCGGTCGTCGTTGGGGACGAGCTGGCAGGAGACGAGGTCGGCCGAGCCCGACTCGCAGGCTGTGATCATGGCGTTGAAGTCCATGGAGTCCATGTCGAAGGTGTAGTCGTCGAGCTTCTCGTCCACGGCCTTGAGGACGTCGACGTCATAGCCCACGAGGTTGCCGTCGTCGTCGAGGTAGCAGTAGGGCGGGTTGCCGTTGTAGGTGAGGACCTTGACGGTCTTGGCGCCGTCTGCGCCGGCAGACGCGGAGCCCGCGGCGTCCGGGGCACAGCCGGCGAGGGCGCCGGTGCCGATGAGGCCCAGGCCCAGGGCCGCGGCGCCCCTGAGGAAGTTGCGGCGGGAGATGGTGCGGGAGGTTACGGTCTGCTTTGCCATGGTCCTGTCCCCTTTCGACGCTCTGACGCGCGTCATTCGTGGCGGGCTGCGTAGCCCTGCTGACGAGTTGCAGGATGCGAGGGCTTCGTTGCCGCCATGTGTCGAGCAGGAGGGGCGTTTTGTAAACAGTCGCGTGCCGTTTGGTGAAACCGCAGCTAGATTGGTATGCACAGCGTTGGTTGCATCTTTGTTGCAGAAACAAAGCAGAAAACGCGGGGTCACGCGCGAGAAAGGTGACACTTGGGGACGGGGTCAAACTGTCACCATCCGGCCCCGGCGGCATAAAAGAGGCCCGCGTCCCTGGGGAACGCGGGCCTCGCGATGACATTGCTCTCGCCGGGCTTCCCGACGCGCGGCGCTACTCCTCGCCGAACAGCGCCTTCTCGGGCGTGATCGGCAGCGTGCGCACGTAGTTGCCGGTGGCGTGAGCCACGGCGCTCGCGATGGCGCCGAGCGGCGTGTTGATGACAACCTCGCCGATGGACTTGGCGCCAAACGGGCCGGTGGGCTCGAAGCTCGGGCAGAAGTCAACGCGGATGTCGGGCACGTCGAGGCGGCTCGGCATCTTGTACTGCATGAGGTTGCGCGTGCGAAGGAAGCCGCTGCCGCTCACCTGGACGTCCTCGGTGAGCGCCTGGCCGATGCCCTGCGCGATGCCGCCCTCGGCCTGCACACGCGCGAGGTTGGCGTTGGCCACGGTGCCGCAGTCAACGGCGGCCACGTAGTCCACGACCTCGACCTCGCCGGTGGCCTTGTCCACGTCCACCTCGGCGATGCCGCACATGAACGGCGGGGGCGAGACGGGCTGGGAGTTGGACGCCTGCGCGGAGAGGTAGCCCGGCTGCAGGCCAAAGCCGATGCAGCGGTTCGCGAGCTCGGCGAGCGTCATCTCGCGCACCTTGCCCGAGGCAATCTGCCCCACGGTCACGACGTCGTCGTCCGCGCCGTCGACGTAGATGCGGCTGCCCTCGAGCACGACCTGCTCGGCCGGCACGTCCATGAACTTGGCGGCCTGCTCCACGATCTTGCCGCGCAGCTCGGTGGCGGCCCTCACGGCGGCCATGCCGGTGATGTAGGTGCCCGAGGAGGCGTAGGCGCCGCAGTCATAGGGCGAGGTGTCCGTGTCCACGCCGTTCACCACGATCTGCGTGGGCTCGCAGCCCAGGACCTCGGCCGCAAACTGCGCCATGATGGTGTCGCAGCCCGTTCCCACGTCCGTGGCACCGAGGTTGAGCACGTAGAAGCCGTCGTCCTCGAGGCGGATGTCGATGCTGCCGATGTCCACGTTCGAGATGCCCGAGCCCTGCATCGTCACGGCGACGCCCAGGGCGCGCACGCGGTCCCCGAGGTCGCGCGCCAGGGGCTTGTCGGCCCAGCCGATCATCTCCTGCGCGCGGCGGATGCAGTCGTCCAGGCGGCAGCTCGCGAGCGTGTCGCCAAAGTACTGCGGCAGGACCTCGCCCTCGTGCACGATGTTCTTGAGGCGCAGCTCGCACGGGTCCATGCCGAGCTTGTCGGCAAGCTCGTTCACGGCGCTCTCCACGGCAAACTGGCCCTGCGTGGCACCGTAGCCGCGGAAGGCGCCGCCCGGCGTGTTGTTCGTGTAGACGACGTCTGCCGTGAAGCGGCTCGCGAGCGCGTGGTTATAGATGGGCAGTGACTTGTGGCCCACGAGACCCACCGTGGTGGGGGCGTGGTAGCCGTAGGCGCCGGCGTCGGAGAGGCACGACAGGTCGATGGCCGTGATCGTGCCGTCCGCCTTGGCGCCCAGGCGCACGTGCATGCGCATCTTGTGGCGCGTGTTGGCGCAGGCCATGGTCTCCTCGCGCGTGTAGATGCACTTGCAGGGATGCCCCAGCTTGAACGCCGCGAAGGCCGAGAAGATCTCGTTGCAGCCCGTCTGCTTGGCGCCAAAGCCGCCGCCCACGCGCGGCTTGATGACGCGCACGCGGCTCTGCGGGATCTGCAGCGCCGTGGCGACCTGGCGGCGGATGTGGAACGGAACCTGCGTGGAGGCCACGACGCACACGCGGTCCTGGGCGTCCGTGTAGGCGTAGGAGCGGAACGTCTCCATCATGCCCTGCTGCGTGGCCTGCGTCTCGTAGTCGTGCTCGATGACCACGTCGGCGTCGGCAAGCACCGCCTCCACGTCGCCGTAGACGCTCTGCTCGTGGCAGACGAGGTTGCGCGAGAAGTCCTCCCCCATGGGCACGTAGGCGCGGATGTCGTCCTCGTCGTGCACCACGACGGGGTTGTCGAGCGCCTGCGTGAAGTCGGTGACGGCGGGCAGCACCTCGTAGTCGACCTTGATGAGGCGCATGGCGGCGTTGATGGCGAGCTCGTCGGTTCCCACGACGATGGCCACCTCGTCGCCGATGTAGCGCACGGTGCGGTCGAGGATGAGCGTGTCGTAGGGGCTCATCTCGCGGAAGCTCTGGCCGGCGAGCGTGTAGCGCGCGTTCGGCACGTCCTCGTAGGTGTAGATGGCCACGATGCCGTCGATGCGCAGCGCACGGTGCGTGTCGATGCTGCGGATGCGGGCGTGGGCGTGCGGCGAGCGCAGCAGCTTCACGATGTAGGCGTCTCGCGGGGCGAGGTCGTTCGTGTAGACGGCGCGACCCTGGAGCAGGCCCTTCGCGTCCTTCTTGACCACGGCGTGGGAGATCGTCTTGAGCTGGCCGGCGCGCTCGTCGGGTGCGATGTAGTTGGAGATGGTGCTCATGCCCTAGGCCTCCTCGGTGGTCGGGGTGGCGAGAAGCACGTCGCCGGGGGCGGGCACGGAGGCCACGGCGGCCTGGGCCACGGCACCCTCGGCCACGGTCTCGCGGCCGAGGAATCGGCGGACGGCGCGCATCTGGCTCGCGTAGCCGGTGCAACGGCACAGGTTGCCGGACAGCGCGCGGCGGATCTGCTCGTCGGTGGCGTCCGGGCAGTCGCGCTTGAGCGCGAGCACGTTCATGATGAGGCCAGGCGAGCAGAAGCCGCACTGCTCGGCGCCCTCCTCGGCCATGCACGTGGCGAACTCGGCGGACTCGTCAACGAGCCCCTCGAGCGTCGTGACGTAGCGGCCGTTCATGCGGCACATGAGCTCGGCGCAGGAGAGCACGGGCGTGCCGTCGAGCCAGACGGTGCACAGGCCGCAGTTGGTGGTCTCGCAGCCGCACTTGACGCTCTTGAGGCCGCGCATGCGCAGGAAGTCGAGCAGGCGCATGTCGGGGCGCACGTCTGCCGAGACGTACTCGTCGTTGATGAAGAAGCTTACGAGCATGCGGGGTCGCCTCCCTTCGGGGCCTGGGTGGGTGCGGGGTCGTGCGCGGCGGGCGCGGATGCGGCGACGCGGGGCGAGACGGGCGCAGGGGCGGCATCGCCGTGGTGGCCGGCGCAGACGGTGCGCGGCGCTGGTGCCACGGGGTCTGCCGCGGGCGCCTCGAGGCCGGCCGCACGCCGGATGGCGCGGCGCCCCAGCTCGCGGGCGAGGTGGCGGCGATAACGCTCGCTTCCTCGCATGTTGGAGCCCATGGGCAGCTCGGAGAGGCGCTCGCACGCGGCGTCGAGCTGCTCGGGCGTGAAGTCGTCGGGAAGCGCGAGGCGCTCGCCCTCGAGCAGGCGGGCGCGCGTGGGACGGGCGCCCACGGCCACGTGCCAGCCGTCCCAGCGAGCGGCGCAGACGTTGAGCACGGGGAAGTCGGTGGCGGAGCGGCGAACGGCCACGAAGCTCGCGGCGTAGTCGTGCTTATGCACGATGACGTGGGCCAGGACGTCTCGCTCGTAGGACATGTTGACGAACGTGGCGAGGCTCACGATGCCAGCGCCCGCGAGCTCGACCTCGCAGTCAAGCGCGAGCAGCGCCGTGAGGACGTCCGAGAAGCCAAAGCGCCCATAGACGCTGCCGCCCACCGTGGCGCAGTTGCGCATCTGGGTGCCCACGATGTCGCGGACGGCATGCTCGAAGACGTGGCACGTGGCGTCATTGAACGCGGCGTGGCACTCGAGCTGGTGGAGTGTGACCATGGAGCCGATGACGAAGCTGTCCTCGGTCTCCTCGATCTTGTCGAGCCCGCAGGCCGACAGGTCGATGACGGTCGAAATGCGACGGTCCTGAAGGCGCAGCCAGACGCCGCCGCCCAGGACTCGGTTCATGCGCCCCTTGCGGAGGAGCTCGTACGCCTCCTCGACCGTCTCGGGGCGGGCGTAGTTCTTGAACTGAAGCACGTCTCTCCTTCGCTCGCGCGTATCCGGCAGCGCCGAACCAGCCGGCGCGGGCGGGCTGAATCCGCCGCACGCCAAGGACCCATCACTGGGGCCGCGCATCTCAAGGTTGGGATTACACATGAATCCTAAAGCAAAACGCGCAGGTACGCGATACCTGCGCGTCTAAATTCACAGCTTCTGGGCCGTTTCTCGTTGTTCTATTTGTGCGATAACGGCAAGCGCGCCTCGCCGGCCGCGAGCGGGCCTCAACCGGCGGGACCGCAGCGCCCCGCCACCCGACGCCCGTCGCGAAGCCAGCGCGTGTCTCGGCTACTTCACCGTGAGCTCGACGCTGCCAAACGGGCCGTCGAACTCGACGCGCCAGGTGCCGGCCGTGAGCGTGGGCGGCACGAACACGGTGCCAACCGAGGCGTGCATGCCGCGGTCGAAGCTCTTCCCCTGGCTGGCGAGCTTGCCCACAAGCCACTGCAGCGAGTTCACGGGGTTGCCGAGGATCTCCGAGGTGGCGCCCTGCTTCACGAGCTCGCCGTCGTGGTAGCACCTGCCGGTGTAGCCACCCATGCCCTCCACCGTGAGCTCGGAGCCGTCCACCGGCGTTCCGTAGACCACGTAGCCGCCCACGGCGCAGTCGCTCATGACGAGGTACTTGGACAGCGTGGGGAACCAGTTGGCAAAGCGGGAGTCGGGCACCTCCATGTCGGCGGCGACGGTGCAGTTGGCAAGCAGCTCCTCGGCCGTCATCGAGGCATCGAGGTCGCGCTTGGCCGTGAAGCATAGCTCACACTCGAGCAGCGGCTCGTTGAGGTGCGCGAGCTCGAGCGTGGCGGGCGCGGGCACGAAGCGCTCGGCAACCTGTGCGCCATAGAGCGGGCAGTCCGAGTCGAACATGTCCTGGGTCTGCTTGCTCGTGAGCGAGACCTTGTAGCCCGCGACGGGACCGAGCTTCTTGGCCATGACGGCGTCCTGGACGGCATAGGCGGTGTCATCGTCGGTGACGACTCCCTCCCACTCCGCCATGTTGAGCGGCTTGTTCTCCAGACCGTAGAAGTTGTTGCGATAGGCCTGGTAGAGGGCCTCGGCGAGAGCCTGCTGACGGCAGTTGAGCGTGACGTTGGACATGATGGGTCTCCTTATCGAGTTCGTGTGGCGTTGCTCGCGGCGTTTGGCCGCACGCATCATTCGCTTCTCGACAGGCAGGCCCGGACAACAAAAAACCGGTCGCTTCTGACAGCAACCGGTACGAACCAGCGCTGCCCGTCATCGGACGGGCAGCCGATATGTGGCAACCCGCCCTAGCGAATAATGCTGGTAATAATTCGATCCTGCGGGTTGAACATGACGTTTCCTCTCGTTGCGCCCGCCTCGCGCGGGCTCCCCCTTTGGGTTGCACCCATTTTCTCGCGGCGCGAGATCATGTCAATCCCCTAATTTATGAACAGCTTGTTACGCGGCACCGCACGGCCTCATGCGCCCTCCTCGGCCTTCCTCGTCCATCCCTTAGTTTCAGAAACTTCGCACTTCGCGCATCCCGCGGCCAAATTCGGCAGTCAAACGCGCGCAGTGCGAAGTTTCTGAAAATTACGGACAATCAGACGAGAACAGGGCTCATCTACCTCCGCCACCTGCGGATGGCAAACTCCCGCAGGGCGTTCTGCCTGCGTTGGAAGTCAGCGCCCATGTCGATGTGCAGCCCGAGACGGTCGGCAAACCACGCAAGCACCCGATGCAGCTCGAGCTGACGCGAGAAATGCCGCGACGTCACGTTGCGCACCTCGATACCCATGCTCGCCAACGCGCTCGCACGGTCGACGTCATGCGTGCGCCGCGCAAGGCTCGCGTGGTCATCGCCGTCATACTCGAGCGCCGCATCATGTCTCGGCGCATAGATGTCAAGCTCGAAATATGGCGACGAGTAGTGTTTGCGCAGCTCGTGTGGCACGTCCACGCGCTCGTTCATCACGGCCCCGCGATACCCGAGCCCGCCGTCACTGCGCGGCGACACCACCATGAGCGCAAGGGCCGTCTCCATCGGCGAGCGCGAGCCGTCCATCACGAGGCCGAGCGCCCGCCTCGCCTTGCGGGCACCCCGAACGTCTCTCATCTCCTCGACACGCGCCAGAAGCCCCGCCGCCGTATGCCTGCGCGGCGCCTCAACGTAACTCCAACCGTCCTCGCAATAGACCTGGTCATAGTCGCCGCACAGCTCAAAGGCATACTCGAGAATCCCCGCGGGACTCATCCACTCGGCGGCCTGCACGAGGCAGAGCGGCTCGTCGACGACGTAGATGTCAGACGACGCACGGACGAGGAGCCCCTCCCACGTGCGTCCTCCCAGCACGTGGAAGCAGAAGTCCTCCCCGCGGCCGCGCTCGTTGGCGCGCGAGGAGAGCACGTCGATTGCGCCAAGCTCACGCGCCGGCACGCCGCAGTCGAGCAAGAAGCGCCTGATGCGCTCGGCAACGGCCTTCTCGCTCAGGCCATCCTCCCACGTTAGGTAGTCGGCAAAACGGGAGCGCACCTCTTCGCGCCGCGGCGCGTGATGGTAGAGCCACGCAGTCCTGTGGCAAAGCGCGATGGGCGTGATCACGTCTCTCCCCTCCCCGGAAGCGTGGGGAGCAGTATGACATCGCGACGCGCTCGTCCCGGCACGAAATCGGGGGACGGCACATGGCGCTGACGAGCACGACGAGGGACACCGCGTGGCCTCACGTATCCCTTAGTTTCAGAAACTTCGCACTTCGCGCATCCCACAGCCAAATTCGCCAGCGAAACGCACGCAGTGCGAAAGTCCTGAAAAATACGGACACCCCGGCGAGCACGGCGGGCAAGAAACGCTCGAGGCTGGCGAGCGGCACGTGCCCATCCGGATTGCGACCCCTAGCGAGCACCACGGCCCAGCAGGTATGCGCGCACCGCCGACTCGGCGGCGATGGGCAGCAGCCTCTCAACGCCCGCCATGCACTCGTGCAGCGTGGCAGGGGCGATCGTGGCGGGAATCACGAGGTCAATGCCGCTGTCGTATACAGCGCCCAGGTCCTCGGCACGGCTGCCCACGATGGCAACGGCGGGAACCCCATGGGCCTTGGCGCGGCGCGCCACGCCCACGGGCGCCTTGCCGAACGCGGACTGCGCGTCCATGCGGCCCTCGCCCGTGAGCACGAGGTCGATGCCCGCGAGCTCGTCATCGAGGCGGATGGCGTCGAGCACGAGCTCGATGCCACGCTCGAGGCGCGCCCCGCAGAAGGCGGCGAGCGCCGCGCCCAGGCCGCCGGCGGCACCGGCGCCGGGCATGGAGGCGTAGTCGCGGCCGAGGGAGTCCTCGAGGATTCGGGCGTAGCGGCCCATCCACTCGTCCATCTCGGCCTCGTCGTCCTTGGCGATGCCCTTCTGAGGGCCATAGACGCACACGGCGCCCTCGGGACCGGTGAGCGGGTTGGTGACGTCGGTGAGCGCCACGAACTCGACACCCTCGAGCGCGGGCGCAAGACCAGAGCAGTCGATGCGGGACAGGTCACCGAGGCCCACGAGCCCGCAGGGAATCGGGTTGCCGTAGACGTCCAGGAAGCGAACGCCCAGAGCCTTGGCCATACCCACGCCGCCATCGCTCGTGGCAGACCCGCCCAGGCCGATGTAGACGTGGTGGGCGCCGGCGCCGACGGCATCGAGGATGAGCTGGCCCGCACCGAGCGTGGAGGCCTTGAGCGCGTTCTCGCGCGTCTGCTCGATGAGCGTGATGCCGCTTGCCTCCGCCATCTCGATGACAGCACAGTCTCCGTCGAACAGGCCGTAGCGGGCGCGAACGGGGTCGCCGAGCGGACCTGCGACCTCGACCTCACGAAGCTCGCCGCCGCGGGCGGAGACGATGGCCTCGACGGTGCCCTCGCCGCCATCGGCTATGGCAAGCCGCTTGACGCGCGCGGCGGGCGCCACGCGTCGTACCCCATCCTCGAGGAGCTCGGCGACGCGAGAGCTCGAGGCCGACCCCTTGAATGAGTCGGACGCGATGAGGACGGAAAGCTCGGACACGAGGCCCTCCTTTCATTGTTTCATCCCGACAGCCTAACCGACTTCCTCGCCCTCATCGACCAGATTTCGGGGCTACTGCCAGCCTCTTAGTTTCAGCAACCTTCGCACTGCGAGCACTTCACCGCCAAATTCGGCCGCGGAATGCACGTAGTGCGAAAGTTCTGAAAATAGCGGACTCTCGAGCCCCCGCGCATCGCGCCGCGCCGCAAACGTTTCGAGTTTGTGTCGCGCTTTGCACGTTTCACTTTAGTTTGCTAAAGTACAAGCCATCGACTTTAGCAAACTAAAGTGCGCGAGAGGCCCCAGCGGCACCACGCACCCAAGGAGGACGCCATGAACGAGAACACCCAGATCTCCCGCCGCCAGTTCCTCTCCCTCGCAGGCAGCCTCGCCGCCGTCTGCGGCCTGGGCCTCGTAGGCTGCGGCGGCTCCGGAACCAGCGCCGCCACCGCCGCCGCGAGCACGGACGCCGCCGCGGACGACTCCGCCAGCATCTCCACGCTCACCGTGGGCTTCGACCAGGCCTACCCGCCCTACGGCTTCGTGGGCGATGACGGCCAGTTCACCGGCTTCGACCTGGACCTCGCCGCCGAGGTCTGCAAGCGCTCCTCCTGGGACATCCAGCTCGAGCCCATCGACTGGGACGCCAAGGACACGCTGCTGAGCTCGGGCGCCATCACCTGCATCTGGAACGGCTTCACCATGGAGGGCCGCGAGGACAGCTACACCTTCTCCGAGCCCTACATGCTCAACGGCCAGGTCGTCGTCGTGAAGAAGGACTCCGGCATCTCGAGCCTCGCCGACCTCGCCGGCAAGGCCGTCATCACCCAGACGGACTCCGCGGCCCTCGACGTGCTGCAGGGCGACAAGGCAGACGTGGCCGCCACGTTTGCCTCGCTCGAGACGATCGGAGACTACAACACCGCGTTCATGCAGCTCGAGAGCGGCGCCGTTGATGCCGTGGCCTGCGACCTGTCCATCTCGCAGTACCAGCTCGCCGCAAAGCCCGACGCCTACACCCAGCTCGACGAGGACCTCTCCAGCGAGCACTACGCCGTGGGCTTCAAGAAGGGCTCCCAGCAGCTCGCCGACAAGGTGACCGAGACCCTCAAGGCCATGGACGCGGACGGCTTCGTCAAGGACCTGTGCGACAAGTACGCCAGCTACGGCATCTCCTACGACAACTGGCTGCTCAAGTAGCACCCTCCCCCGGCCGGCGCAGGTGGCCCCTTCCCGCCTGCGCCGGCCTCTTGTAACTCGCGACGCTCGCGGCGGTCCGCGGCGTCGCACCCAACGCAAGGAGAAGACGTGGACCTCACCACGATGACCGGCATGCTCATCCAGGGCTTCGGCACGACGCTCGCCCTGTTCGCCCTCACGCTCGTGGGGTCGATTCCCCTCGGCGTGCCCATCGCCCTGGCGCGCATGAGCCGCTTCCGCCCGCTCGCGCTTCTCGCGCGCGCGTTCATCTCGGTGCTGCGCGGCACCCCGCTCATGCTGCAGATGTTCGCCATCTACTTCGCGCCGTTCTACGTGTTTGGCATCGAGCTCACGCCGTCGTCCAAGTGGACCGCATGCGTCGTGGCGTTCATCGTCAACTACGCCGCCTACTTCGCAGAGATCTACCGCTCGGGCATCCAGTCCGTGCCGCGCGGCCAGTACGAGGCGGCCGAGGTGCTGGGCTACTCCAGCTCGCAGACGTTCTTCCGCATCGTGCTTCCCCAGGTGGTCAAGAAGGTCCTGCCGTCCATGGGCAACGAGATCATCACGCTCGTGAAGGACACGTCGCTGGCCTTCTCCATCGGCGTGGCCGAGATGTTCTCCACGGCCAAGGCCCTCGTGGCCTCGCAGGTGAGCATGGCGCCGTTCGCCATCGCGGCCGTGCTGTACTGGGTGTTCAACTTCATCGTCGAGCTGGCGCTGGGCGCCGTCGAGAAGAAGCTCGACTACTACCACGACTAGGAGCGCGCGATGACCACACAGAACCAGGCGGGCGGCCAAACCCCCGTCTTCTCCATGCGAGACGTGAGCAAGTCGTTCGGAGACACGCAGGTGCTGCGCTCCATCTCGCTCGACGTCATGCCCGGCGAGGTCGTTGCCGTCATCGGTCCCTCGGGCGGCGGCAAGTCCACGCTGCTGAGGTGCGCCACCACGCTCGAGCGCATCGACGCCGGCAGCGTTGCCTTCGGAGACCTCACCGTGGCAGATACGAGCGCGGACGGCACCGTGACCTACGCGGGCAAGGACGAGCTGCGGGCCGCCAAGAGCCGCTTTGGCCTCGTGTTCCAGAGCTACAACCTGTTCCCGCACATGACGGTGATGAGAAACGTGTGCGACGCCCCCATCGCCGTGCAGCGCCGGCCGCGCGCCGAGGTCGAGGCCCAGGCAAGGGGCCTGCTCGCCAAGATGGGGCTCGCAGGCTGCGAGGACAAGGTGCCCTGCCAGCTCTCCGGCGGCCAGCAGCAGCGCGCGAGCATCGCCCGAGCGCTGTGCCTCAACCCCGACATTCTCTTCTTCGACGAGCCCACGAGCGCGCTTGACCCCGAGCTCACCGGCGAGGTCCTCAAGGTCATGCGCCAGCTGGCCGAGGAGGGCATGACGATGATCGTCGTGACCCACGAGATGCAGTTTGCCCGCGAGGTGGCAACACGCGTCGTCTTCATGGACGGCGGCACCATCGTCGAGCAGGGCTCACCGCAGCAGGTGTTCGGCTCGCCCACGCAGACCCGCACGCGCGAGTTCCTCGCCCGATACAACGGGTAGGGCGGCTGCGACGCCGCGGGCGCCGCACGCTTATCGTGCCAATCGTCCCTATCGCGACGCCGCCACGCTTATCGTGCCAATCGTCCCCTAATTCACGCCGAAAGGGCCTGATTTAGGTGCGTTCAGCACGAGGAACAAACCGTCAGCCGTTTAGGTGCGTTTGGCACGAGGAGCACGCACGGAGCCGCGCCTTCCTACCCCTCGGACCGCGCCATCCTACCCCTCGCTCGTGACGTTGGAGTACAGCGTCTTGACGCTCACGCCGGGCAACGCGCCCACTTTGCCGGCCAGCGCTGATATCGTGTCCTGCGGCGCGTCGAGCACCACGGAGATGACGCTCACCCCACGCTCGCGATACGGGATGCCCATCCGGCCGATGATGTGGCGGCCATACTCGTGCAGCAGGTCGTTGAGCCTCTCGACCGAGCTCATGTCCTCCACGATGACGCCCATGATCGCAACCCTCGTCATGCTCCGCTCCCCTCTCGCGTTTGGGCCATGGTATAGCCCTCCTGCCGTGCGCGGCAAGCATCGCCGCGCGCTTTGCCGTATGCTGAGTGTGTATGTGCCGACAATGCCGCAGCGTGCGAGCCACGCGAGCGGCCGTGCGCGAGGGGAGCCTTCATGGAGGCCTACAAGGAAGAGTTCATCAAGTTCATGGTCGAGTCCGACGTGCTCAAGTTCGGCGACTTCACGCTCAAGAGCGGCCGCAAGTCCCCGTTCTTCATGAACGCCGGCGCCTACGTGACGGGCTACCAGCTCAAGAAGCTTGGCGAGTACTACGCCCGCGCCATCCACGACAACTTCGGCGACGACTTCGACGTCCTGTTTGGCCCGGCCTACAAGGGCATCCCCCTGTCCGTCGTGACGGCCATCGCCTACCACGACCTCTATGGCAAGGAGGTCCGCTACTGCTCTGACCGCAAGGAGGTCAAGGACCACGGTGCCGACAAGGGCAACCTGCTGGGCGCCGAGCTTCACGACGGCGACCGCGTGGTCATGGTCGAGGACGTCACGACCTCCGGCAAGTCCATCGACGAGACGTACCCCAAGGTCACGGCCGCGGCCAACGTAAAGATCTGCGGCCTCATCGTGAGCCTCAACCGCATGGAGGTCGGCAAGGGCGGCGTCACCACGGCCCAGAAGGAGATCGAGGCCCGCTACGGCTTCCCCGTAGCCTCCATCGTCTCCATGGCCGAGGTCGTTGAGGTGCTCCACAACCACGAAATTGACGGCAAGGTCGTCATCGACGACGAGCTCAAGAGCCGCATCGACGCCTACTACGAGCAGTACGGCGTCAAGGAGTAGCCTCCCGCTCGAGCGCAAGACGCGCCAAGCGCGCGAGACTTGCGAGATACGCAAGACACGCCGGCCGCATCGGCAGGACAGGCCGCCACGCACGGCCGCCAGAACCACAATCACCGCGGGCGCCTACCGAAAGGTGGGCGCCCCTCTCATGCAACGGGGCACACCATGCTCAACCTGCTCATCATTGCCATCGTCTGCTTCCTCGCCTCCACGCTGGGCCCGCTGTGCGGCATTGGCGGCGGGGTCATCATCAAGCCCATCGTGGACTCGCTTGGCGTCATGGGCATGGCCACGACGAGCTTCCTCTCGAGCCTCACGGTGCTCACGATGTCGCTCTCCACGCTCGCCCAGCAGGGATGGGCACGGGCGAGGCACCCCGAGAAACCAGTGATCCCCTATCCGTCAACGGCCATACCGCTCTCGATAGGCGCGGCGATAGGCGGCGTGGCCGGCAAGATCGTCTTCAACGCCATCCGCGGCTCGCTCGGCAGCGCCGAGACGATCGGTGCCATCCAGGCCGCCGTGCTGTTCGCGCTCTCAGCCGCGACCATCGTCTACACGCTGCTGCGCTCGCACGTCCGCACGCTGCACGTGTCGGGCGCCGTTCCCAGCGCTCTCATCGGCGCGGCGACGGGTGCGCTGTGGGCGTTTCTCGGCATCGGCGGCGGACCGTTCAACCTCGTGATCCTCACGTTGCTGTTCTCGGAGGGCACGAGGGCCGCTGCGCGCGAGTCCATCCTCATCATCGCATTCTCGCAGGTGGCAAGCCTCGTCTACACCATCATGAGCGGCAGCGTGCCCGAGTTTGCGCCGCTCATGCTCGTGATGATGGCAGCCATGGCGGTTGCAGGCTCGGTCGCCGGCAAGCGCGTGGCGGCACGCATCTCAGACCGCGGCACGGACGTCCTGTACGCCCTCACCCTCATCGTGGTCATGCTCCTGTGCGTGAGGAACTTCCTCGTACTGCTGTAGGCTGGGCATCACGACCCGAGTGCAACCCAAGGCCGCGATTGCCAGGCGAGAGCCCGACCACACTCCCCTCTTTACCAAAACGATACGTTCAAGCAGCGGAAATATGGGTATAAGCACCTAACCCGAGCATATCGTTGACGTTTTCGCGCCCGCGCGCGAACACCAAGGGGGCATCCATGAACTACTCGATCGTCTTCTCGAGCCAGACGGGCAACACGGAACTCGTGGCAAAGCGCATCCGCAAGACGCTGGGCGAGGAGGGCTGCGCCTACTTTGGCGCACCCGACAACGCCACGGACGAGGCATGCCACGCGGACGTCGTCTTCGTGGGCTCCTGGACCGACAAGGGCACCGCATCGGCAGACGTCCTCTCCTTCCTCGGCACGCTCGATCACGCCCGAGTCTTCCTGTTTGGCACCTGCGGCTACGGCGAGTCCGAAGAGTACTTCAACACCATCCTCTCGCGCATTCGCGAGGAGCTGCCAGACTCCTGCGATGTGGCGGGTTCGTTCATGTGCCAGGGCAAGATGCCCGAGCGCGTCCTCGACCGCTACCGCACCATGCTCGCCGAGGCTGAGGCGGGCAGCCCGGAGGCCAAGCGCGCCGCCATGTTCATCAAGAACTTCGAGGTCGCCCGCGCCCACCCCAACAGCGACGACCTCCGCGCCCTCGACGCGGCACTTCGCGCGGCAGACCTCGCGTAACAGTGAGACAAGGGGACAGTCCCTTTGTCTCACTGAGCCATCCCGCACAAGAAAGGGGCGCCTCCCCACCGGGAGACGCCCCCTTTTGTTAGCTATGGGATGTCAGCCTACTTGCTCGCCGTGCCCTCGGCACCAGCCTCGCCGGTTCCGGCAGCCTCGGCCTCCTTCTGGCCCATCGCGGCAATCTGCGCGGCAGCCACGACGCCCGCGGCCTTCTCGCGCTCCACGCGACGCTCGGCCCACACGCGGTTGGGCAGGCCAAAGAGGTCCATGAAGCCCTTGGCGGCCGTGCGGTCGAACGTGTCGCCCTTGTCGTAGGTGGCCAGGCCAAAGTCGTACATGGAGCTGTCGGCGCGAGAGCCCGTGACGGTGCAGTTGCCCTTGTAGAGGTGCAGGCGAACCTCGCCGGTCACGGTCTTCTGAGTGCTCGCGAAGAACGCGTCGAGCGCGTCCTTGAGCGGCGAGTACCACAGGCCGTTGTAGACCTGGCGGCTCCAGTCGTGCTCGAGCTGCAGCTTGGTGTGCAGCACGTCGCCCGGCAGGCAAAGGCACTCGAGCTGCTTGTGAGCCATGATGATGGCCAGGGCGCCCGGCTGCTCGTAGCACTCGCGGCTCTTGAGGCCCACGAGACGGTCCTCGATCATGTCGATGCGGCCAAAGCCGTGGCTGCCCACGATCTTGTTGAGCGCGGCGATGAGGTCGTAGAGCTTCATGCGCTGGCCGTCGATGGAGACGGGCAGGCCACTCTCGAATCCAAGCACGACGTCGCGGGCCTCGTCCGGCGCGTCCTCGGGGTCAATCGTGATGGCCCAGGCACCCTTGGGGGCCTCGTTCCACGGATCCTCGAGCACGCCGCACTCGATGGCGCGGCCCCAGACGTTCTCGTCGATGGAGTAGGGGTTCTCCTTCGTGGCATCCACGGGGATGCCACGGGACTGCGCGTACTCGATCTCGCTCGAGCGGGTCGTGAGCTCCCAGCTGCGCACCGGGCCCAGGATCTCAAGCGTGGGGTCGAGCGCCTTGCACTCGAGCTCGAAGCGCACCTGGTCGTTGCCCTTGCCGGTGCAGCCGTGTGCGATGGCGACGGCACCCTCGGCCTGGGCGACCTTCACGAGGTGGCGGCAGATGGCCGGGCGGGACAGGGCGGAGAGCAGCGGGTACTTGTTCTCGTACATGCCGTTGGCAAAGATGGCCTTGGCGATGAAGTCCTCGGCGAACTCGTCACGGATGTCCACGTCGTAGGCGGCGACGGCGCCGAGCTTCTTGGCCTTCTCGTTCACGG
This sequence comes from uncultured Parolsenella sp., assembly GCA_934668375.1. GTDB lineage: Bacteria > Actinomycetota > Coriobacteriia > Coriobacteriales > Atopobiaceae > Parolsenella. Next base: position 37,503 of record CAKUNF010000011.1, read on the forward strand.
CGTCGATGTCGCAGCGCTCCTCGGAGGGCTGGCCAAGCGCGGCGATGCAGGAGACAACATCGTAGCCATCGTCCTGCAGGTACTTGAGCAGGCACGACGTGTCGAGGCCACCGGAATACGCGAGAACGACCTTACCCTTTTCGGACATGTGAGACTCCCTTTGCTTGAGGTTGCTGATGGTTTGCGGCCTGGGGCCAGCGTTGTTCGTGGACGCCTACTCGTGGACGTTTCGCAGCTTGTTGACGAGCTGCTCGAGGGTTGCCGCCTCGGCTTCCGTCATGCAGACGACCATAATCGTGTCGTCGCCGGCGATGCAGCCCGCGATGTCGGGCAGGCTCGCATCGTCGATGGCGGCGGCAACGCCCTGGGCGGTGCCTGCCTGCGAGTGGATGACCACGATGTTGTTGGCACGAACGACGCCGGTGACGAGCGTGGAGACCATGCGCTGCAGGTGCAGGTCCTCGGCGAGGACGTACACACCCTCCGGCAGCTTGCGAAGCCCCATGTCTGCGATGTCACGCGAGATGGTTGCCTGCGTGCAGACAAAGCCGAGGGAATCGAGCTCCTCGACGAGCGCGCGCTGGGTCTTGATGGACTTCTCGCGCACGATCTGCCTGATGGCGTCCTGCCTGTTGAAGCGCTTCTTCACGTTGCTGCCTTCCGTGCTGGTATACTCCTGTTGCGCATCAATCGCAACAGAATGCATATTAGCACGGTTTCATGCGTTATTTTCGCAATTAATCGTTTTTTTAAACAGTTTTGTGACATTTTGACATGTATGGCGAAGCGACAGGCGGTCCCCTCGTGGCGGCAGCTCAGACAGGGATCACCAAAAGGTGAGCAGATTAAACTCAACTTGCTGGGTAGATCCCACGTCTCGCCTAGCATAATCGCAGGTAGACGTTTTCCACTTTCGAGAGCAGTCAGCTAACCATTGTTCAATCTGCTCACCTTTTGGCATAGGACCTCCAATGGAGGAGCGGCCAGGGCCGTTTATGCGCGAGAATAACGCTCGCGGGCACGCGAGCGAGAGGAATGACATGGTCGTAGGCATACTGGCGCACGTCGACGCGGGAAAGACCACGCTCGCGGAGGCCATGCTCTACGATGCGGGCCGCACGCGCACGCTCGGGCGCGTGGACCACGGGGACTCCCACCTCGACACGAACGCCATGGAGCGCGAGCGCGGCATCACGATCTTCTCCGCCCAGGCAGAGCTCGAGCACAAGGGCCGCCGCATCACGCTCGTGGACGCGCCCGGCCACGTCGGCTTCTCGGCGGAGGCCGAGCGAACGCTCGCCGCACTCGACTGCGCCATCCTCGTCGTGGGCGCAAACGACGGCGTCCAGGGACACACGGAGACCATGTGGCGCCTGCTCGAGCGGCGCGGCGTCCCCGCCTTCGTCTTCGTGAACAAGACGGACCTGCTCCCAGACTCAGGCAGCCAAGCCGAGAAGTCCCGGCTCATGGACGCACTTCAGGCCCGCCTCTCCCCCGCCTGCCTGGATGCGGCGGCTCTCACGAACGATCCCGCCGCCCAGGAGGCCGCCGCCATGACGGACGAGGCCGCGCTTGACGAATACCTCGAGACGGGCTCGCTCGCACCCGCCACGCTCGCACGCCTCGTGGCCGCTCGCCGCATCTTCCCCGTCCTCCTTGGTTCCGCGCTCAGAAACGAGGGCGTCATGCAGCTGCTTGATGCCCTCGTGACCCTCATGCCCCAGCGTACCTGGCCGGCCGAGTTCGCCGCACGCGTCTACCGCGTGAGCCACGGCGCGCGCGGCGAGCGCCTCTGCTGGCTCAAGGTCACAGGCGGCGCGCTGCGCACAAAGCAGCAGCTCGCAGGCATAGACGCCGGCAAGCCCTGGGCCGAGAAGGCCAACGAGCTGCGCATCTACGCCGGCGAGCGCTTTGAGCCCGCAGCCGAGGTCGAGGCGGGCCGCACCTGCGCCGTCACCGGCCTCACGCACCTGCGCCCCGGCGACGTCCTGGGCGCCGAGCCCGCCGGGGCCGTGCCCTCCCTCGCGCCCGTGCTCACCTACAGCGTCCTGCCCGGCAAGGCAGACGCGCATGCCGCGCCCGCCGCGCTGCGCGAGCTGGCAGACGAGGACCCCATGCTCCACGTCTCCTGGAACGAGCGGCTGCAGGAGATTCACGTGCAACTCATGGGCGCCGTCCAGCTCGAGGTGGTCCGCGAGCTGCTGGGCAGCCGCTATGGTCTCAACGTCGAGTTTGGGCCGGGAGGCATCCTCTACAAGGAGACCGTGAGCGAGGCACAGATGGGCATCGGCCACTTTGAACCACTGCGCCACTATGCCGAGGCACACCTGCTCGTGGAGCCCGCGCCGCGCGGCAGCGGCGTCACGTTCGGCACGCGCTGCAGCACCGACGAGCTCGACCTCAACTGGCAGCGCCTCATCCTCACGAACGCCATGGAGCGCGACCACCTCGGCGTCCTCACGGGTGCGCCGCTCACGGACGTGCGCATCACGCTGTGCGCGGGACGCGCACATGCCAAGCACACGGAGGGCGGCGACTTTCGCCAGGCCACATACCGAGCAGTCCGCCAGGCACTCATGGAGGCGCGCGAGCGCGGGGCGTGCGTGCTGCTCGAGCCCTGGTACAGCTTTGAGCTCGAGGTCCCGGCCGACAAGATCGGTCGCGCCATGGCGGACATGACGCGCATGTGCGCCCGCTTCGAGGCGCCCGCCACGCACGGCGACGCGTCAACCCTCGCGGGCACCGTACCAGCCTCCGAGCTGGGAGACTATGCCATCGACGTGGCAGCCTACACGAGCGGGCGAGGTCACCTCACGCTGGAGCTCGCAGGCTACGAGCCCTGTCACAACGCCGAGGAGGTCATCGAGCGCGCAGCCTATGACCCAGAGGCAGACCTGCCCAACACGCCCGACTCCGTCTTCTGCAGCCACGGCGCTGGCTACACCGTGAAGTGGCACGACGTTCCCGCGCAGGCCCACGTCACCGACGACCCCACGCTCCTGCGCCCCTGGCGCGCCGCCAACGCCTCCTTCTTCTCGCGCTAGGACTGGAGCAGGGACTGTCCCCCGTTCCAGCCTGTTCCATGCCCCTTCTGCCTCCCCGCCTATCGGCAGTTCGAGACATACACCTGCCGACCACGAGACATCCGCCTCTCTTCGGATGCCTCACGCAGACGCGCCACGTGGTGCTCCGCCTTGCCGCGTCGCAGGTCGCCAAAGCGCAGCGCCAGCTCTTCGGCCAGCCCGTCAACCCGATTGGCGCCCAACGCCACATGGCCTTCCTCGCGCAGGACCGCCACCTTTCGCTCGATGGCAGCCACAAAGTCATGCGCACCCCCATCACCGCAGGTGCCCACGAACACGTTGTTGCAGAACTCGCCCGACCCGCCTTCGAACCCGAGCGGGTTCACGAACGCCGAGACCTCGTACACGTCATCGAGCGCAAGGTCGCGCACGGCATCCGCCAGGCTGTCCGCCTGATCTGCGCACTGGTGAAGCACCCAGCAGGCGGAGCGACGCACGCCGCCGCCCGCCGGCTCAACCGCAAGCCAGCCAAAGTCCGCAGGCGCGATCACCTTGGCATGCCTACTCTTGACCTCGACAACGAACACGCCCTCGCGCGCGATGAGCACGGCGTCTATCTGCCGCCACAGAGGTGCCGCCGCACCGCCACGACCGGCGACGGGCCGCCCAAACTTGCTCGCAGGCACAAAGAGGTTCGCCGCAAGCCTCGCCCCGTAGAGCGGGGATGCCTCGTCCAGCGTCCGGTGCCGCAGCTCCTCGAACGCGAGAAACTCCCCCGCCACCCCACGAGACTGGGGGCGCCAATCGGCCGGCGTCGCCGAGAAGCACCCATCCGCATAGCGCAGCCTGAGGTGATACCGCTCGTCATCCGCCACGCCCGCCGCCGAGACATGCGCGATGCCCGTGGCCCTATACCACGCGCCCGCATAGTAGCGCCCCTGCGCCGCCTGGCCGAGAAGCGAGCACGCGTCCTTGCGCTCCCGCTCGGCCCGCTCAAAACGCCTCCGGCCAAGCGCAAGCAACACACGCGCGCCAAGCACTCGCACCATGTCGCCAAACCCGCTGCGCCGCTCGGCAAGCCGTCTCTCAAGCCCCTCGCGCCGCGCAGTCACAGTCTCCGCCGCCGCAACGCGTACCTCAAGCTCGCTCGCCCACGCGTCAAACGCCTCCTCCGCAAGCCTCGCCCCACAATGCGGGCAGACAAACGGCCACGCACCAGCCGCCAGCTTGCCAAGCGCCACCATCTCCCCGCAGACGCAGCGCACCGAGACGCCCTTGTACACGCGCGCATAGACCTGCTCGCGCGTCTCCGGCACCACGCTCACGGACATGCGCTCGTGCCGACGTCCCTGGTTATGCAGCTTCTTGACCGTCTTGCCCATGGCAAACATCCCTCCCAAGACGAGCTTGGAAGGGATGCTACCGCCCATTGCGGACAATAAGTCGAAAACTGGCAATACCTAGTATCGACTTAGAATCTCGTCCCGGTTCTCCCTGAGATACTCGGCCAAATCAGGCACGGCGAACTCCACGTAACCACGCTGCGGGGCTTGAATGACCTCTCGCTGAAGCAGCCTGGCGCGGATGGAGCTGATCTCGCTCGTGCGCTTTCCCATCCGCCTGGCAATGTCGGCAGACTTCGAGACTCGCTTGTCCTCGCACATTGCCATCAGATACCTGATGTCGGAAAGGCCGAGACGAGCTATCGCAGGCTCATGCACGACGTCATGAAAGCGGGCCGACGCAATCGCAATTCCAGTCTCGGCGTCCGCTTCTGTAACCTCTGACGATGCAGACCTATGACGATTAGCCCGCTGCCAAACGTAGTAGCCAATCAGCTGGATGAGATAGGCGTAGCCCTTCGTGGCGCGTGCCAGCGCTTCGAGCCTCTCTCCTTTGACCTCAAGTCCCGTTGCCGCAAAGCTATCCTGGAGCGATACGGCAACTTCAACTTGGTTGATGGGGCCAAGCTCCTGCGGAAGCGCTCGCCGCAAAAACGTAAGGGCCTCTCCATTGATGAGGTCCATGACACCAGTGGGCAGACCGGCAAAAGCCAGGGCCACATTGGTCCGCTCCCCGATGAGAAGCTGAACCGTCGATGCAATCTTCCTCATCTCCTCGACCGGGGCGTCCTGAACCTCGTCAATGGCAATAAACAGGCCGTTGCATGACTTCGCCACAGACTTCATGAGCGCTCTAAGGTCCTGCGCGGCAGACCCCATCTCAACCTTGGCAGAGGCAACACCAAGATTGACCCCAAAGGAGGCACTCTTGGGAGGCAATGGGTCGGCCAGCTGAGCCGTGAGATCGTCAACCAAGTTTTGCCCCGCGGAGACCACGACCGCCTTCCAGCCCAGCTTCTGGGCCTTATCCCTAAGGTCACATAGCAGGACCGTCTTTCCGGAGCCACGTGGGCCAGTGATGCGCATGAGACGGGCCGGAGCTCCAACCCCCGCGTTAAGGCCCTCAATAAACTCGAGGACGAGGTCATCACGACCGATAATACGCGGTGGGATGGCACCCGCAGTCGGGCAGAAGGGATTGTAGATTTCATCGTTGCCCACAGGCATCGCTCCTATCCCGTACTGTCGCTACAAATTGCTGCCGTATATAGAAATATATTAGAACTCTACTATATTCCATCCTGTATAACGAATTATCGCGCTGTATACGAAAATCGTCAGTTATCGCAGGCGTATAACGTTATCGCGCGAGAAGTGTTTACATCCCCTGTGCCCTATAGCGCGCCTCGGTGGCCGCCTTGGCCGGGCGCCACCAGGCCTCGTTGTCGCGGTACCACTCGATGGTCTGGCGCAGGCCCTGCGCGAAGTCCGTGTGGGCGGGCCTCCAGCCCAGCTCGCGGCGCAGCTTCGTGGGGTCGATGACGTAGCGGCGGTCGTGGCCGGGACGGTCCCTGACCCAGTCGAAGTCGTCGGGGTCGCGGCCCATGGCCTCGAGGATCATGCGAAGCACGTCGATGTTGGAGCGCTCGCCGTCCGCGCCGATGAGGTAGGTCTCGCCCACGCGGCCGCGGGTGAGGATCGCCCAGACGGCGCTGGAGTGGTCCTCGGTGTGGATCCAGTCGCGGACGTTCTCGCCCGTGCCGTAGAGCCTGGGGCGCACGCCGTCGATGACGTTCGTGACCTGCCTGGGGATGAACTTCTCCACGTGCTGGTAGGGCCCGTAGTTGTTCGAGCAGTTGGAGATCGTGGCGCGGATGCCGTAGGTGCGGGCCCACGCGCGCACGAGCATGTCCGAGCTCGCCTTCGTCGAGGAGTACGGCGAGCTGGGGCGGTACGGCGTCTCCTCGGTGAAGCGCGCCGGGTCGTCGAGCGCCAGGTCGCCGTAGACCTCGTCGGTCGAGACGTGGTGGTAGCGGACGCCATACTTGCGCACGGCCTCGAGCAGGCGGAACGTGCCCTCGACGTTCGTGCGCAGGAAGGGCTCGGGGTCGGCGATGGAGTTATCGTTGTGGGACTCGGCGGCGTAGTGCACGACGGCGTCGTGGCCGGGGACGATGCGGTCCAGCAGCTCGGCGTCGCAGACGTCGCCCACCACGAGCTCCACGCGGTCCTCCGGCAGGCCCGCGATGTTGGCCGGGTTGCCCGCGTAGGTGAGCTTGTCCAGCACGGTGACGTGCACGTCGGGGTGCTCGCGCACCACGTAGCGTACGAAGTTGCTGCCGATGAACCCGCAGCCGCCCGTGACGATGATGTTGTGTGGCTCGAAGGCCTCAGTCATGCGCACTCCTCCACAAGCCGCTCACCTATAGGCGCAGCTCACAGCCTATAATTTCACCAGCATTATCCCCTACCAAGGAGCCCACACATGTCCCAGTACGACTACCTCGTCGTCGGAGCCGGCCTGTCCGGCGCCGTGTTCGCAAACGCCGCCAAGAAGGCCGGCAGGTCCGTCCTCGTCGTCGACCGCCGCGACCACATCGCCGGCAACGTCTACACCGAGGAGGTCGAGGGCATCAACGTCCACAAGTACGGCGCCCACATCTTCCACACCTCGATGAGGGACGTCTGGGACTACGTCAACCGCTTCGCCGAGTTCAACAACTACGTGAACTCGCCCGTGGCCAACTTCCGCGGCAGCATGTACAACATGCCTTTCAACATGAACACGTTCGCCAAGATGTGGCCGGGCGTCGTCACGCCGGCAGACGCCCGCTCAAGAATCGCCGAGCAAGTGGCCGCCGAGAACATCGGCGAGCCGGCCAACCTCGAGGAGCAGGCGCTCTCCCTCGTGGGCCGCGACATATTCGAGACGCTCGTGAAGGGCTACACGGAGAAGCAGTGGGGCCGTGACTGCAGGGACCTTCCCGCGAGCATCATCAAGCGCCTGCCGTGCCGCTTCACCTATGACAACAACTACTTCAACGACCGCTACCAGGGCATCCCCATGGGCGGCTACACCAGGATGGTGGCCAACATGCTCGAGGGCGTGGAGGTGCGCTGCGGCGTGGAGTACAAGGACCTCGTGGCCGAGCGGCCCGACATCGCTGCCAGGACCATCTACTGCGGCCCCATCGACGCTTTCTACGACTTCAAGCTGGGTACGCTCGAGTACCGCAGCCTGCGCTTCGAGAGTGAGGTGCTCGACGAGGCGGACCACCAGGGCGTGGCCGTGGTGAACTACACGGCCCGCGAGGTGCCCTACACCCGCGTCATCGAGCACAAGCACTTCGAGTTCGGCGACCAGCCCAAGACCGTGATCACCCGCGAGTACCCGGCGGACTGGAAGCCGGGCGACGAGCCGTACTACCCCATCAACGACGCCAGGAACGAGGCGCTCTACAAGCAGTATGAGCAGCTCGCGGCGCAGGAGGGCAGCGTCGTGTTCGCCGGACGCCTGGGCGGCTACAAGTACTACGACATGGACAAGGCCATCGCCGCGGCGTTCGAGCTCGTGCGCCGCGAGCTTGGAGTGGAACCGACTGAGGCGTAGAAGGAAGTACGCAAGACACCCTATTGCTTTTGAGCTCAGCGGGTCCCTGCAAAGCTAAGCCCTAGCAGGGACCCGCTGTTCTATGCGCCATTATTAAGCTCGGGAGCTTCGCTATTATCTTAGACCCCCTTTAGCCAAGTCTTGTTAGATACTCATCACTCGAGAAATCAATCGGGGCAAGGTCCTCGTCACTCACTTCACCAGTGCTCGAAGATGGACAAGCCATAAAGTAGTATTTCTGCCCCTCAAACACGACCCATGCATAGGCATGCCAACTCGACCATTCAGAGGTGCCCATTGCATAGTCATAATAACAGTTATGGACCTCATCAAATCCACCGATATAATTGGCAACCTCACATATTGCCGCCGGTGATGTAGCAGAGCTTGCTCGTCCCGTGACATAGAAGGGAGTGTTCTGCTCTTTCGCAAGATACACGTATTTCCCATTCCTGGTCGTATGGTACTTAAACCCGAATTGAATCGCATTCAATTTTTCGAGAGAGTTCATTTCTGGGGTCGTGTAGGCCTCGAGCCTGCTCTCTATCCATTGATTCTCAAGTTCTTGTGGGGTCCTAATATTAATGGTGACTTCAGCCGCAACAGCAGATGGGTGAAGGCGATCTCCCGTTGGCTCTTCAATGCTAATCACATGACAACCGCTAAGGCCTTGGAAGCTCAGGGAACCAACATAGCCACCTTTGACCTTTAGAAGACCGTTATAGTAGGTTCCGTCTCCTTCCGCAACGATGTCGTCATACTTCACGCTATTTGGCCACGCTCTCTCACCGTCAGCACAGATATAGAACCCGTCCATCGGGTCTGGACATTCTGTTTTGATGTAAACAATATTTGTCATTGACGATATTAAGGGCCTGCCTTTCTGGCCAACCTCGTAGAGCTAATACGAATACTTGGCTTCTGGTTGAGCTGAAGGTTCAATCCGACCGCTAAACCTTCTAAGAAAAGCGGCCATATCCTGGCGATAGACATACGTCATGCCTCGGAACGTACCATCTCCGTACCCGTTGACAATGCCGAAATCATACAGCCACAGAATATCGCTGCAGTGAGGCGCGTTGTAATTAGAAGGAGAGTCTCGCATCAACTAAGTTAAATCTATCGTTTAACTCTGGCTTCGTTGCAACTGTCTGCTCGAGGCGACCCTCGGCACCGTCTCGACGAAAGCTATCAAACAAATCTGCGCCCATCATTACCCATCCAAATGAATGTCAGTTAGCCCGTGCCATAAGACCCGAGAACAGTCCCGGGTGCCTTCTTCCTTTTTCAGAGGCATAGGCAAATCGGATCGACTCTCCACGTAATGAAAGAAAGTCAATTTCCCCATCCTTGATCAGATTATCAGCAAGCACAATTCGCCGATCCGCCGCGACATATGGGGCCAAGTCGAAACAGGCAGCTTCTCCATCGACCCGATAGACGACGACTTCCGTTGTCTCATCGCACTCGGAAACAAAACGCCTAAAAGCAGCTTCAGAAGTCTCGTGATCGAGAAGAAGAACCGTTGTTTTCTCAATCCCCAGAGCTCCACAAACACGCTGAAAGAACTGGTCAGGACGATTAAGAAGCTGGTTAATGTCATTCCAGTCGTACTCAGAGAAATAAGACCTGTCAAGAACACCATTCTTCTCAAGGGTTTTGAACTCAGCATAAAAGTGGTTAAAAAAGCCCTCACGAAAGCGTCTCGCCAACCTCCACTGATTCCAGCAATATGCCTTGAATTGCACACCAGCAAGCGCACTGGAAAAAGTTGAATAGCGATCTTGGCTAAGCCGTACGTATCTCCAAGCCTCTTCATATTCGTCGCAGATATACATCGATTTGTCGGCAGATTTTACCGATGAATTAGCATTATCAATTCGATAGTGGAGGTATCCCCTCTTATCCAATGCAATCCTATCAGCACCCATCAGCGCCCTCAGATTGAATGAAGTGTCCTGAAATGAAGCGCCAGGGGTCTCAAGAAATCTAACCCCCTCGCCCTTTAGATAGTCCAAACGATACAGCCCGCTCCAGATACTTGCGGGGCACCAAAGTATCCTCGAATCATCTCTTGCAGAGAAGATGTCTCCGTATGGAGTAGCCTTATCCGAATCTAGGAACTTACTGAAATCAAGGCTCTCTTCGAACCTATCATCCCTGGGCAAATCACCCGTTCGATGCTCGTAGTAATTGCTCTTTACGACCTCGGCTCCAGTCTCCTCCGCAAGAAAGAAGAGGTTCTCAAACATATGGCTATCCGCGAAGTCGTCAGGCTCAACGATTCCAACGTATTTCGACGAACAGGCGTCAAGGCCACGGTTCATCGAGGCACCATAGCCACTGTTCTGTTTGCTGATAATCTCAAATCGGTCATCGGCATTGGCATATTCCGAAAGTATCTCAGCAGACTCATCGGTAGATCCGTCATCGATGCACAGGAACTTGATGCTCGACAGCGTCTGAGCCGCCAAGCTGTCAAGGCAGTGTCTCAGATACTTCTGCGTGTTATATACGGGCACAAGAACGGTTACCGCATCATCAGTCATGGCAAACCTACTCTCGTCCACGCAGCTTGCGGCCAATTGCCTTGGCAACCTCACGCCGCCTGGAACCAAACGGCATTATTGGGTCGACGATAAAACGAATCGGGTTGTGCTCGCCAAGGGCCGGGGCCGGCCTGTTGTCCTCATTTCGCTTCGGCTTAGTGGTGCATAGCCTTGCAATAAGCTCCTCGTAGAACGGAGTCTTTCGAGCATACTTCCAATAGTGCGAGGACCAATCACACCCGATGAAGTTCCAAGGCTTGTCACATCCAGCATAGTGTCTAATCAACGGGTTCTGACGTGCGACCATGTACTCCTTATACGCACAGGCAGGAGCGAATGGGTACACGTTTGAGACACGATTGCCACAGTCGTGCATTACGTTCCAAGCCTGATCAAGGAACACGACCCGTCCCTCACAATGAGCGTTGAGAACATCCTGGTCGTCGAAGATGTAATCCCTCACACTCGCAAACTCAAGCCATTCACGAGTTGTGAATGCCTCACGCATCGCCTTCACATTGAGTAGAAGCACGCCCGCCTGGAAGTAGCTATAGGGGTCATTCATCCCCAGCTTCGTCTTCGTATACTCGAGGCGCCAACCATCATTCATATTGAGATTTCCGAGGTAGTCAACGTCCCTTGTGGCTGCAAGCAGGTTGTCGCCCAGCTCCGTGTCGAAGAGCTCCGCTATATCTCCCTCGATGACCAAATCGGAGTCAAGGTAAAGGACCTTATCGTAACTAGGCATCACGGCCTGGATGATGAACCGATAGTACGTCTCGATTCCGATATGCGCGTTATTGGTCGCGAGGTCAAAGTCGCTGATAACCGACGACACATCGTGGAAGCGCAGCGATACGTTGTCACGCTCGCCAACAAGCGTCTCGCGCATGAGTTCCTGATGCTCATAGCTAATGTTGCTCGTAAGAACAATGATGTCGTAATACCTGTTTGGATTAGCATTGGCCAGCATCGAGAAAATGGTGGTGGTCACCATTGGCACATAGCCATCATCAGCAGCAAAAACGACCGGAACAATCTGTCGGCCATTCGCTTCGGAACAAGGTTTATCAAGCTCAAGCTTCATCCTCTCCGGGCGCTCAAAGTGAACGCACTGGAGCTCTTTCACGCGAAGGCCCTCACAGGTCCTCTCCTTATGCAAGAGGTAGATATTTAGCAGTCGCTCTGCAAGATGCCCCGGGGTGCGGATTGCTTCAACGCTGTATCGAGAAAAATCAGACTCCTCCACGAAACGCTCGAGAATCGAGAATAGCCACGAGCAATACTCGTTGAACAGGTTCTTCCGCATGATGAACATATTGCAGAACCTCGAGAAATGACCCGTCAGGAACTTCTCGGCGTCCTGAGAGTAGTCAGGGTGCATCTCCTCGAGAATCGCGATGACCTTATAGAGGTCTTCAACATGAAGAAGAGGAGCGGCCTTGTACTGGTCGAGAGGCGTCACATCCTCTCCTGGGAGCTCCTGGATATCCTGATTCTTGGTTGTGATGATGTCATAGCCATCAACCATCGACGAGATGTTCTCATCAATGAGGCCATAGCGCTTCCGCGACTTCGCGTTGATGTAATTGTCGATAACCATCCCCCACTCATTTTCGGAGTGATGGGAGTCGGAGAAATCGAAATAACGACGGTAGTGACAGAAGCCATAGTATTCAGCGTCTATATTCTTCCACGCCCAATACTGAGTCGTCAGTTCACAGTACATAGGATTCTGATTCGAGATGTTCTCGCCCTCATCATCGTGGAATGCCCAGGGGAAACGATGACTCGCCGCCGCGCATCCAACCTGAACAGGCTGGAGAATCATACTGTCGAAAGTCTCAACGTCCTTATGAGTCGAAACAAAAATACGTATCGGTGAGGTGCTATAGTCCGCAAACGTAGCCTTATGACGGAGATTGGCTATGTGAGAGGACGCAGCTTCCTCATAGCGGCGGAAGTCCTCGTTTTCCACGTCCTGTCTAGCCTGCATCGCGTTCGCTTTCTCAAACCAATCAACATACGCCGCCCGCTTGCTATACCTATCTCCATGGTCTAGAGCACGATATGCCTCGTCACGGGCAAACCTCATGAGCTGAGTAGAGGCATTATCATCTCCCACAAGAGAGGCGAAGCACTGGAAGGCCGCGTCCTTGTCCTCATCAACAACGCGTTCGTACCACTCATTAGACGCCGTGAACACCAGGCGGTTATAGAATCCCTGCGCCGCCGACTCACAGACCGAATCACCCATATCGCCCGCGAAGGACTTCGCCTCATTCGCGCAGTCGATCAGCTCGCGGGTCTCAGAGGCATAGACGTCTGAGCACATCGCCTTGTCACTCGTTACTCCACGTCCAATGTGGTAGAGATAGCCCTTGATATCATCCCTTGTTATCTCGCCAGAGGACAAGCACGCAAGGACGAAGAACTCATAGCCGTCCTCAGCCCTGCCCAAGCGGCCGTCATACATGTGGGCAAACGCGCGCTTGGCAAGTGAAGCCGCAAAGACCCTATGATCGACATTCCAATCTTTCCGCGCGCCATCAGATTTGACATACGTAAGCTCAAGGAGCTCGTCACGCGTCAAGTCCTTTGAATCGGAATTGGCCCACATCTCAAAGGCATCCGACGCAGAGCGGTTCATATCATCGCCAACACAAGTAAGGCCAAAGTGAAGAATGACGTTCTCGTCTTCAGGGAGAACCTTGCTCAGCTCTTCAAGCGCTGTGTTCTCCAGCTCGTCGTCCGCATCGAGAAATACGATGAAATCGCCAGTCGCAGAGGCAACGCCATCGCGACGCGCGAGGTGTGCCCCCTCGTTGTTTGCCTTATCAATCAGCCTAAAGCGAGAGTCGACATCAACGTAGCGCCTCACAATGCCAGTGCTGCTATCAGTACTTCCATCGACGACGACTATCGCTTCCCAATCCTTAAACGTCTGGGCCGCCACGCTATCGAGGCACTCGCCAAGAAACTCAGCATTGTTATATGAAGGAATCACTATTGAGAAGCGAGTCATCCCCATACCCCCGTAAATCGGAATCACTGACCTTCTAATTATCATACATGGTGTTAATTGTTTGGCCTTCTTAAGCGCATTGTCCAAACTCTATTTGCGCAGAAGAGCCCAGACGGCAGCGCTTAACCAAATCTTGGGGAATCGCCTCAAGGTTCAAGGGCGTCTCTTGCTCTAAAGTTAAAGGCGTATTTGCCCAGAGCTGAAAAATACAGCTCCACATCGTTTTTTCATAGAGTGGGATTGGTGCCATGGTTCAAAGTCAACGCACAAAACGCAGCGAATGGATTGACGTCCTCAACATACTCTCATGCATCGCCGTTGTTGCACTTCATGTTTCTCTCAATGTATTTACGCCCGAAAGGTCGAGAAATTGGCTCTTTGCAGTAGCGATTCAAGCGACCTGCATCTTCGCCGTTCCTGTCTTCTTTATGTTAAGCGGAATGAACCTTATTAATTATCGAGACCGCTACACGACAAAAGTGTTCTTCCAAAAGCGATTCAAGAGGACGGGACTGGCGCTAATTGGGGCCAGCATTGTTTGCTACCTGCTGTTTGGCCTTTTCCCAGATTCGTTTTACAACTGCACCTCATATATTGGATCGTTCGGTATCATCGATTTTGTTAACAGGTTCCTCACGAATTCAATTAACGATATCTACTGGTTCCTTTATTCAATACTGTATTTGTACCTTCTGACACCCCTTCTGTCGCTTGCACGTAAGAGCAAGAAACTAATGAAATACTTGCTCTTCCTTTGCATGTTTGCGGGGATAGTAATTCCTTTTCTTGAAGTAACACTAGGACTCGATGATTCCCTCTTCGCCTCGCTATTTGGTTGGCCATTGTTTAAGACAAACAGTCTTTTATATTTCTTACTTGGAGCCTATATCGGCAATTTCAAGCCTGATCACACCCATGACAAAGTCATTCCTTAGGGTTTTGCATTCATTGCTTGTGCTACCGCGATGGGTTTTGCTGGCGCAGCATCAAATGGATATTTCACTGGAACCATGTTGGAAGCATATAACAACTATTGGATAGGTGTGTCTTCTCCGTTGTGCGTCATCGAGTCCGTTTCGCTTTTCATGTTCATTCGAAAAAACTCTGGTCCTCTTTCCTCGATACTTCCGGCAAAACCAGTGCGTTTTCTGTCTAAGTGTTCCTTGGGCATTTATTTATTTCATAATCTGTTTCTCCTTTGGCTTCCCGGTCCTCACACAAGTCATCTTGTAAAAGCGCTCAACCGGCACCCGTTCATTAAAATCACGGTTGTTTACTTAATTACTCTCGCTGTTGTTGCACTCGGGAGGGAAGTCATCCGCTCCGCAAAGCAATTACAAAACAAAGAAGGCCACATAAGATACTGAAAAGCGCTCTTCAAAAACCCGCAGTAGCCTAAAGCCCTCAACATCCGATGTGGTGGATTACAACCCGATAAACACATCGCCGAGGATGCTTATTACACCAAAGAGAAACTAGTTCTTGGTCATCTCTAGAAAGCTGTCACTGGTATAGTTATTAGGATTGAAAAGTCATTCTCGGACGAGCTCATGGCCAATTCACTGCTCCAGTGGCTCCAGTACGCTTGCCCCGCGGTAGTGATCACTGCGGTTAGAGCGAACAGCTGCGAAGATGGGCAAGGCGCCTAAGTAAGAATGCGAAATTCGCAAATAGATGCTCTGACGCATAGCGCATAAGGAGACTGCGGCAAAAAGTTGGACCGGGAAGCCCGGTCGGAGATGGAGCCGCATGTACAGCGACGAGGAGAAGGCATTCTACCTGAACAGGATGCGGAACGAGGGGCTTACCCCGTTCGCGGAGCAGAGGATGTGGGACTCGCCCTCGCGCACCGCGCTCTCCAGGTAGGAGGGCCAGGCCCTGGCGGGCGAGCTGGACGTCGCCCGCATCCCCGCCCCCATAGCTGCGCCCACGCCAAGCACTCCCGCTACTCGGAGGAGACGAGGGCCGAGGCCCTTAGGCTGCTCTCCGCGGGCAAGCCCGCGCGGGAGATCGCCCGCATGCTCGGGCGTCCCGGACAGCGGGGCCGTCAGGCGCTGGCACGGGCCGCGGACCGGGGCGATAGAATGAGGCTGGAGGCGACCGACATGGGAGGGCGCAGGGGTGCGACCGCGCGCCGGGTCGAGGGGCTAGAGTTCCAGAACGCGATGCTCAGGGAGATGCTCAGCGACCCAAAAGCAGGAGACCCGGAGAGACTCTCGAACAGGCGGAAGGCCGAGTTGGGCGAGAGGTAGCGCAGGGACTACGGGTTCCGCCTGAAGGAGATGCTGGCCTTCATGCGGATATCGAAGAGCTCCTAGGAGTACGAGTGGCACGCTCTCGGGAGGCGCGGGGCCGATGACAGCCTGGGCGACCGCGTCGAGGGGGGGGCGTTCCGGCGGCTCGGCGGCGCGTGCGGGTACAGGAAGGTCGCCTGGGCCGTCAGGACGGGGCCGGACGGCGAGCCGCCCAGACCCACCCCGGAGAGAGGAAGGTCAGGGACGCCATGCGCCGCAGGGGACTCGCGGCCCGCCAGGGCAGGAGGTCCGCCAGGTGGAGTTCCTACGCCGGCGAGCCCGACGGCAGGCCGGCGAACGTGCCCCTCGAGAGGGCGCGGGCGCGCAGGGAGGCTGGCGAGGACTTCAGACTTGCCCACGACTTCTCCGCGGAGGCGCCGGGAGAGCTGCTGGTGACCGACGCCACCGAGCTCAGGCTCCCGGCCGGCAAGGCGTACGCGAGCCCCGTCCTGGACTGCTGGGACGACTGCCCGGTCGGCCTGTCGGTCTCGTCGAGCCCCGACCAGGAGCTATGCTCCTCGTCGCTCGCGGCCGCGCTCTCGATCGAGCCGGAAGGCGCGCGGCCGGTCGTGCACACGGACGGGGGCTCCTGCTACAGGTCGGCGCGCTGGAAGGCGCAGTGCGAGGCGGCCGGCGCCGTCAGGTCGATATCCAAGAGGGGCACCTGCCCGGGCAACGCGAGGGCCGAGGGCTTCTTCGGCACGCTCAAGCAGGAGTTCTTCTACGGAAGGACGTGGTCCGGCAGCAGCGTCGGGAGTTCGCCTCCGAGCTCATCCGCTACGTCGACTGGTAAGTGAACGGCAGGCCGCGCCGGTTCGAGGTGGACGGCCGGGCGACCTACATGACCCTCGCCGAGCACAGGAGGAGGGAGGGCGTTCCGGTGCCCGTGATAGCAGGGTAACATCCGCAGGTACAAGAATCCTGCCGCAGTCCCAAAGAGCGTCTTTACGCGAATTGAAATAACAATATAGCCGAAGCCACCGGTTCACTCACGAGACTTCAAGTGGCTTCTAATAACTAGCAAGCCGATCAAAGCACAAATATGCCGTGACCATCTAGGACTGCACCTGCTCGTACTAGATAAAAAGGAGTGTACTCTCTTCGAAATACTTCCGTCTCTAAGTCCAAGCCTTGGGAGGCTACGTATGGCTAAACACTTCAAGTAATAAGGCGTGATTGTTTTAATCACATATTACGGTTTACCGCATATGCGCCGCGGCTATAACGCCGCCAAGCTTCGACCTGTACTCTGCTTCACTAGACGCTTCACTTATCGCGATTGCAATATAAAACAACACATACAGAAATAGATACCTGGCTCTACATTCAAAAATTAATAGAAAACCAGAAAGCATTATTAAAGACAACGCCATAGTTGCAACAACTTGTGATTGTTTAGAATTGCTACAGGTTTTCGAAAGTACAAACCTTAAACATTTAATCACATCGAGAACAAGAACGGAAATCCAGACCGAATGACTTATTAGTCTAAAGCACCTTTCTCCATTAATAAAAGATGAAGATGTCTCTTCTGCTTCATCCGACGTAATACCAAACCAGCTTCGAACTAATTTAGATTTACCGGAGACAGATGAAAAGAAACCACCCTCTTGCTTCCATGCAAACGTGCCGTCAGCATAATTCGTCATATTTTTTTTAAACAAAAGCTTAGATAAACCCACTGGGCCAAGATCAGAAAGGTGATCCTGCCACAACTGGATTTGAGCTTTTTTCCTTTCGTTTGGATTGGAAATTGAAGAGGAGATAATATTTTCCTCAACGGAATAAACTCCTTTAGCTGTCGGATTAATCCCCATAGCAAGAAAATGCGTCATACCATATGAAGCGTCATTGTTAATCGAAACATATGAACCTGATACGTAATTACATACTGGAATAGCTATAACTACACCACATATAATTGCGACCAGTTTCTTGCCCATGCAGCTATTCTGCTGCTTTAACTTTTTTCCCTTAAAGGCACCGTTCGTCTTACGACCGAAGAAAGCTAAGAACCCCTGCATAAGGAAAATTGAAGCCGAAACGAATATAACGGTTGGCTTGATTTTGTATCCAATAATTGTAAAGAAAGCTATTAGTAATAGCGAGACAACTTGATTGGGGACAAGTATGAAACACCAAATAATAAGAGAAGTAAACAGCATTCCAAATGTATCAGAATACGGCACAAGGACCCATGGACTAAGACATACAAAAAAGAAAGAAATAAATTGAAATTTTAATCCGGATAAAGCTCCAAATAAGCATACACATATTTTGTAAATTAGAAAAACCGATATATCGACGCAAAGACAACTGACCAATACAAGCAATTTGTAAGGATCGATGCTCAAAAGAGTTCCTAACGAGGCTATTTTGCAGTATAAACCAAATAGAAATAACTGATTAGGATACTGTGACAGATATCCAGAATATGCAGATAAATCTGTTACACCACGAGCTCGAGCTGTTAGCACCTCAACATCCCATCCATTTTGGAACCCAGCTGAGTATTCAAAAAATACTTGAGCGAGGATGGCGAGGAGGAAGAACAGGAATCCAATTTGGTTAATATGGCCAGAAAGAAATGACACAACATTTTCATTAGCTTTTTTTTGCATGAGAAAAATAATAATGATCAAGCTAAGTGGCAGCACGATAAAGACTGAAGTCACTTCAATACTAACTTTACAAGCATAGTCAATGAAGGGCGCTACTAGGAAAGAAGCGATCAAAGTTAGACTTAAATAAATTCCAAATATCACTAGTACTATTCTGGTCAGTCCATCTAGCCTATACTTAGTATTCATATCAACAGTCCAACAGTCTCCAGAGAAAATAATTACTGTCAATTTTCCGAGATATATCAATCTATTAACAGTCGTTGCCTTACTTCTCATCCTCGTCCCAGGTGCGCTCGGACATGATCCAGCGGGGGCGGTGCTTGGACTCGAGGTAGATCTTGCCCACGTACTCGCC
>CAKUNF010000012.1 GCA_934668375.1 uncultured Parolsenella sp.
GTGGAGATAAGGGGGTTCGAACCCCTGACCTCGTGACTGCCAGTCACGCGCTCTCCCAACTGAGCTATATCCCCGAATCAACGAAACGTATAGTACCAAAAGTCGTGGTTCACGTAAGCGGAAATGCTAAAAAAACTTTGAGCTTTGCCACAACCAGTTAGCATCGCAACGTCGATATGAACTCCTCGAGCCTGTCCAAACCCTTCCCTAGCTCCTCATCGGAAACGCAATAGCTCAGACGCACATAGCCCTCCGAGCCAAAGCAGGTTCCCGGCACAAGAGCCACGGCCGCCTCGCGGATGGCGCGCTCGCAAAACTCCTCGGAACCCAGTCCGAGCCCCTCGATGCTCGGGAAAGCATAGAACGCCCCCGCGGGACGCTCGAGCGCAAGGCCCGTCTCCCCCAGCCGGCGGCACACGACCTCTCGCCTGCGCATGTACGTCTGCCTCATGGACTCGACGTCACACCCCAAGGCCACGACGGCCGCATCCTGGACGAATGCCGGTACGCTCGAGACGAGATACTGGTGCATCTTCTCGATCTGAGCCTTGAGCTCGGAAGGAGCCGCAAGCCATCCCAGCCTCCAGCCCGTCATGGCCCAGGGCTTGGAGAAGGAGTCCACCACGATGGTCCTGCTCGCAAGGCCATGAAACTTGCGGTCTGCATGTGGGTCCTCGCGAAGCCTGCGCTCCTCGCGCTGGGCGAGTACGGCATAGCGCTCGTATCCCCCGTCGTAGGAGAGCCTGTTGTAGACGTCGTCGCAGATGACGTAGATGCCCGAGAGATGCTGAGCCAAGCCAACAGCCTCGAGCGACTCGTGCGTGTACACGCAGCCCGTGGGGTTGTTCGGCGAGGTGATGACGATGGCCTTTGTGCGGGCCGTGAGCACCCTGTCGATGTCTTGCGGGGAGATCTGGAAGCCACGCTTGCTCGTGTCGAGGGGCACCACCACGCCATGGACCGCACGCACGATCGTCTCGTAGAGACCAAAGGCCGGTGTGGGCACGATGACCTCGTCACCGGGGTTCAGGATGGCCATCAGCGAGGCCGCGAGCGCCTCGGTGGCACCGGCGGTCACGATGATGTTGTCGGGCGCAAACTCAAGGCCCTGCTCGCCCATGTAGGCCGAGAGCGCTTGCAGCAGCTCGGGCCTGCCGTTGTTGGGCGGATAGTGCGTGAGGCTGCGGGCGAGAGAGTCGCTCACGGCCGCGCGGATGGGCTCGGGCGTGTCGAACTCGGGTTCGCCAAGCGTGAGCTTGACGCATCCCGGCGTCTGGTTTGCCATTGCCGTGAACCGGCGGATCCCGCTCGTTGCGAGAGCCGCCAGGTCGCGGTTGGTGTCACATTCCATGGTCATGTTCTCGAGTCTAGGCGCGGGCGGCGCGAACGAGGTCGGCGACCTTCTCGGCAACCTCGTCGATCGAGACCTCGACGCGCTCGCCGGTGGCACGGTCCTTGAGTTCGCAGTTGCCACCCTTGACGGCGCGCTTGCCAAACACGAGCTGGTAGGGGAAGCCCATGAGATCGTTGTCGGCGAACTTGACGCCCGGACGCTCCTTGCGGTCGTCGATGACGACCTCGATGCCAGCCTGCGCAAGCTGATCGGCGACCTTCTCGGCGGCCGGCCACACGAGCTCGTCGTGAACGTCCAGCGGGACGATGGCCACCTCGTAGGGAGCCACGGAGACGGGCCAGACGATGCCGTTCTCGTCGTTGTGCTGCTCCACCACGGCGGCAAGCGTGCGAGAGACTCCCACGCCGTAGCAGCCCATGATCAGCGGCTTCTCCTTGCCGTCCTCGTCCATGAACGTGGCGCCCATGGCCTCGGAGTACTTGGTGCCCAGCTGGAAGACCTGGGAGACCTCGATGCCGCGGGCGGCGGAGAGGGGCTTGCCGCAGTGCGGGCAGGGGTCGCCGGCGACGACGGTGATGAGGTCTGCCCACTCGTCGGCCTCGAAGTCGCGGCCCGGCTCGATGCCAATGAAGTGGAAGCCGTCGACGTTGGCGCCGCAGCCCCAGCTGTGGACGTCCTTGAGCGTGACATCGCAGACGATGCGGATGCCCTCGGGCAGGTTGACGGGGCCGATGGAGCCCTTGGGAAGGCCGTAGCCCTCGAGCTCCTCGTCGGTCATCATGCGATAGCCCTCGCCAAAGACGTGCTCGGCCTTGCAGTCGTTGAGGTCGTGGTCGCCGGGAACGAGCGCAAGGACGGGATTGCCTTCTGCATCGATGACGCACAGGGACTTGACGGTGGCGTTCTCGGGAATGTCGAGGAACTTGGAGAGGTCCTCGATCGTGTGGACGCCCGGAGTCTCGATTTTGGTGAGCACGCCGTTGCCAGAACCGTCGAGAACGGCAACGCTCGTGGTAGCAGCCTCGTCGTCGGCCGCGAAGCCGCAGTCGTCGCAGTAGACGAGGCTAGCCTCGCCGGCGTCAGCGAGCGCCATGTACTCGACCGAGGTGTCTCCGCCGATCTGGCCGGTGTCTGCAACGACGGGCAGGGCCTTGAGGCCGCAGCGCACGCAGATGTTGGCGTAGGCAGCCTTCATCTTGTCGTACTCCTCCTGCAGGCTCTCCTGCGTGGCGGAGAAGCTGTAGCCGTCCTTCATGATGAACTCGCGGCCGCGCATGAGGCCGTAGCGGGGACGGAACTCGTCGCGGAACTTGTCCTGGATGTGGTAGAGGTTCACGGGCAGCTGCTTGTAGCTGCGCAGCTCGTTGCGCACGAGCGCAGTGACGGTCTCCTCGTGCGTGGGTCCGAGGACGAACTCGCGCTCGTGGCGGTCGTGGAAGCGGATGAGCTCCTTGCCATAGGCGTCGATGCGGCCGCTTTGGCGCCAGAGGTCGGCGTCGACCATGATGGGCATCATGAGTTCCTGGGCACCGGCGTTGTCCATCTCGTCGCGAACGATGTTCTCGATCTTTCGAATCGAGCGCCAGGCAAGCGGCAGATAGGTGTAGAGGCCAGCCGCCTCCTTGCGGATCATGCCGGCGCGCAGCAGCAGGCGATGGCTGGCGAGCTCGGCCTCGGTCGGGTCCTCCTTGAGCGTGGGCGCGTACAGGCGGCTCATCTTCATCGGCTTCATGCGATTCCCTCCACGTCGAGCGGCGAGACCTCGCCGCATAAGTTGCAACCGTATCATTCTAACGCGAAAGCGCCGGCCCCATGGGAGCCGGCGCGTAGATGTAACGAGCTACTCGAAGCGCTCGTGGATCTCTGCAAACAGCTCGTCCACGATGCGGTCCTCGGGTACCTTCCGAAGCGTCTCGCCATTGGCGATGAGAAGGCCCGTTCCCTTGCCGCAGGCGACGCCGATGTCTGCCCCGCGCGCCTCGCCCGGGCCGTTCACGACGCACCCCATGACGGCCACCGAGATGGGCGCGCTCACCGCCTGGAGACGACGTTCCACCTCGTTGGCGATCTCGATGAGGTTCACCTGGCAGCGGCCGCACGTGGGGCAGCTCACGAGCTCGGGCGTGCGGCGACGCATGCCAAGCGACTGGAGGAGCTCCCAGGCAACGGGCACCTCCTCGCTGGGCGGCGCCGTAAGCGAGAGCCGCATCGTGTCGCCGATGCCCTCGGACAGCAGAACGGACAGCGCGCTCACGTTCTTGACGGTGCCCTGGCGCACCGTGCCAGCCTCGGTGACACCCAGATGCAGAGGCACATGAGGAAGCACACGGGAGAGCTCGCGGTTCGTGAGGATGGTGGCTGGCACGTCGTGGACCTTTGCGGAGAGCACGATGTCCGTAAAGCCCCGCTCCTCAAAGTGACGCACGAACGAGACGGCGCTCTGCACGAGCTTCTCGGGCTGCGTGAGATCTTCTCGCGCGTCGATCCGCTTGTCGAGCGATCCTGCGTTCACGCCGATGCGGATGGGGATGCCGGCCTCCCCCGCCGCATCAATCACGGCGTCGACGCGCTCGAACGAGCCGATGTTGCCGGGGTTGATGCGAAGGCCCGACGCGCCCCTGTGCGCCGCCTCGATGGCGAGCGTGTGGTCAAAGTGGACGTCTGCCACGACGGGCAAGGGCGACTGCGCGCAGATCTCGGCAAAGCCGTCAAGGGCATCGGCGTGGGGGATTGCCACGCGGATGATCTCGCATCCAAGCTGTTCGAGCTCGGAAATCTGGGCAAGCGTCGAGTCGGGGTCGGTCGTCTTCGTGGTGCACATGGACTGGACGGACACGGGGGCGCCGCCGCCCACGGCAACGTTGCCAACGTGTACCTGATGCGTGAGCTCGCGCGGCAGCGGGCCTGGTTGCCCGCCTCTTCTGAGGTCGATCATGGACGGCTAGCCTCCGATGACGAATCGAACGATGTCCTGGCGAAGCACCGTAAAGAAGAGCAGCAGGGCCAGGGCGAGACCTACATAGGAAAGATATCCCTGCACTCGAGCCGGGACGGTTCTTCTGCTCACCAGCTGGATGAGCTCGATGAGGAGCTTCCCGCCGTCGAGCGGGGGTATGGGAATGAGGTTCATGATGCCAAGCGACAAGGAGATGGCGGCCATGAGGAACAGGAAGCTCTCGACGCCGGTCTCGGCGGCCTGGGACGCCATGACCGAGATGCCCACGATCGAGGTGGACTGCGAGACGACCTCAGCCGTATGGGCGGGCTGGAATAGCTGTGCGACGTAGCCCACCGTGGAGGTGAGATATCGCCAGCTCAGGCCCAGCGACTCTCCCAGCGAGGGGTGGTAGACCTCGATAGAGGCCATGATGCCGAACTTGCCGTCGTTGTCCACGGACGTTGGGTCAATGGTGGAGCTCAGCCCCTGGCCGTCTCGCTCGAACGTAATCTCAAATGGCTGACCTGCGGCGATGCTGTCTCGTAGGAGCTGGCCCATCTCGGTCCAGTCATCCGTCTGCACGCCTGCGACGGACTCGATGCGGTCGCCTGGCTGGACGCCCGCCGCCTGCGCAAGAGAGGCATCCGAAACGGAGCCGATGACCGTCGAGGAGCTTGCCACCTGCACGCCAACGGCAGAAAGCACGCCCGCGATGATCGCAATGCCACAGATGACGTTGATGGCTGGCCCCGCTATGAGCGTGACAACTCGCGCGAGAAAGTCCTTGCCCTGGTAGGTGCGTGAGCGTTCCATCGAAAGCAGCTCGATGGAGCCGCCGTCGGGCAGGGCGTGCGGCTCCCCCGCCGCCGTTGTCCCGGCCAGAGAGAAGTCGTGTCCGGAGTCGAACGCCGTGAGCAGGTTTGCGTCTCGCTGGACGGTCTGGACGCAGCGCGGCCACGTCTTCTGGTTGGGCCTCTCCCCTGCCTCCTCGTCGTAGTAGGGCTCAAGGGATGCCCAGTCAACGAGTACGGACAGCTGTTCGCAAATTGCGTCCTCTCTGGTATCAAGCTTGTTGGCGAGCTCGGAGACCTCGATGCGGCCCGCCTTTGACACGAGCTCGAGGATAGGGGCCGCAAGATCGTTCGTCTCCCCCTCCATACCGCAGATGCGGTT
Source organism: uncultured Parolsenella sp. (assembly GCA_934668375.1). Lineage (GTDB taxonomy): Bacteria > Actinomycetota > Coriobacteriia > Coriobacteriales > Atopobiaceae > Parolsenella. Next base: position 5,466 of record CAKUNF010000012.1, read on the forward strand.
GTAGCCGCCGAGCAGAATCGGGGTCACGCCCACCTCGGTGCCGTGGTCCTTGCTCTTATGGGAAAGACGCCAGCGGCACGGCATGCCAAGGAAGAACTCGGTGACGCGCATGCCGAACGCGCGAGCGGCAAGGTAGTGACCCGCCTCGTGCACGAACACGAGGGAGGAGAGGAGAACGACGCCCCAGAAGACGGCGGAAAACGCTCCAAGCGCCACGCTCATGCGATCCTCCCGAGAAGCTCGCGGGCCCGTTCGCGAGCAAGCGCGTCGACGTCGGCGATCTGGGCAAGGGAGGTGAGCGGCTCCACGGTAGTGGCTTCCATGACGCTCTCGACAACCGCGTCGATGTCGGTGAAGCTGCAACGTCCGTGTCGGAACGCCTCGTTTGCGACCTCATTGGCTGCGTTCATCGCGCATGGGAGCGTGCCACCCGCTCTTCCCGCCGCAAGCGCGAGGTTCAGGCAGCGGAACGCCTTGGTGTCCGGAGCCGCAAAGGTGAGAGGCTCAGAGGTGCGCCAGTCCACGTGGGTGGCCGGCGACTCCCAGTGCTCCGGATAGCTGAGGGCGTACTGGATGGCAACACGCATGTCCGATGGGCCGAGCTGCGCCTTGACCGAGCCGTCCGCGAACTCGACGGCCGAGTGAATCTTGCTCTGGCGATGGACGAGCACCTCTACGTCGTCGATGGGGACGTCGAAGAGGTAATGGGCCTCGATGACCTCGAGGCCCTTGTTCATGAGCGTGGCGCAGTCGATCGTGATCTTGGCGCCCATCTTCCACGTGGGATGCGCGAGCGCCTGCGCCGCGGTGACGCCTGCAAGCTCCTCGCGCGTAAGGCCAAAGAACGGACCGCCAGAGCACGTGATCCAAATCTTGCGGACGTCATGCCTGCGCTCGCCAACGAGGCACTGGTAGATGGCGTTGTGCTCGGAATCCACGGGCAGCACGCGTCCAGGCTTGGCCATGGGCATGAGAAGGTCGCCGCCAATGACGAGCGCCTCCTTGTTGGCGGGGGCCCAGATCTTGCCCGCTCGGAGAGCCTCGTGGCTCGCCCAGATGCCTGGCTCGCCCACCACTGCCACGAGGACGCAGTCAACGTCGGGAAGGCTTGCGAGCCGCGTCACGGCGTCCGTTCCAAAGCCAAGCTCGCAGCCAGCGGGAAGCTCGTCGAGGGCAGGGTCATTCTTATGGGACTTGTCGGCGACGGCAACGTGAGACGCGCCAAACTCCCGGGCGGCATCAACGAGCCCCCTGCAAGACGAGTTGACGGCGAGCGCGGTGACGCGGAGCCTGTCCGGATGCATGCGCACGACATCGAGCGTCTGCTTGCCGATGGAGCCAGTGCAACCAAGGAGCGCCACGCGCAGCGGACGCTCCCTGGAGATGGTGCTCGAGGTGTCCTCGAAGATGTTCACAGAATTCCTCCGTAGTGAAGCACGAAGTAGGCCGTCATGCAGGCGAAGAGCATGGAGTCGGAGCGATCGAGAAGTCCGCCGTGGCCGGGCATGAAGTTGCCCGAGTCCTTGACTCCGACGCTGCGCTTGAGTCGGCTCTCGAACAGGTCGCCGATGACGCCGGCACACCCGCACAAAAGACCGGCGAGAAGCGCGAGAGCAAGACTGATGCCCCTCACACCGAGAGCCCATACGATGGTCCAGACGAGACAGGAGCCCACCAGGCCGCCCACGAGGCCCTCCCAGCTCTTGTTGGGAGAGATGCGCGGAGCAAGCTTGTGGCGCCCGAGCTTGGAGCCAACCAGATAGGCAAACGCGTCGTTGACCCAGACCGAGCCCATGACGCCGAGCGTGAGCAGGGCGCCGTCCGCACCCGGGTCGCACGAGCGAATCGTGACGACCGAGGAGAACAGCAGGCCTGTGTAGACCGCGCCGAACAGGGTGATGGACGCATCGGAGATGCTCGCCCTCGGGGTGAGCACATACCACGTCCCGCACGCAAGCATGAGCAGCAGCGTAATGCCCGTCTCGGCCTCGGGACGGGCGAGCGCGGCCACCGGATAGAGCACGACGGCGCACAGCCCTACGAACTCGTTGGGCATGCGGCCGGCGAGTCGAGCCATCCGGAAGAACTCGGAACCGCACAGCCAGGCCATGGCGGCTACGAGAACCGTGGTGGGAATCCTGCCCCAGAACAGGCAGATGAAGATGCAGAGCGCGTAGACGAGGCCCGAAGTGGTCCTCGTCAAGAGCTTCTCGGTCCAGCTGCGGGCCTTCTGGCTCTTGAGGCCGCCTACGACGCGCTCGCCCTCGTGGGCCTTTCGGCGTCTCTCGAGCGACTCAGAGGCGGAGTCGAGATTCTTGGGAGCGCCCGAGCCCTCGTGCTTGGGTCGGCTCACTTGGCACTCACCCCTCCAAATCGGCGATCGCGGCCCTGGAACGAGCGAATAGCACGGAGAAGCTCCCAGCGGTCAAAGTCCGGCCAGAGGGTGTCCGTTACGTAGAACTCGCTGTATGCGAGCTGCCAGAGCAGATAGTTGGAAAGACGAAGCTCGCCGGAGGTGCGAATGAGCAGCTCCGGGTCCGGAAGGTCGGCGGTATAAAGGTGAGCTGCCACGCAGTCCTGGTCGACTTCTGAGGCACTCAGTGCGCCGGACGCCACCTCTTCGGAGATGAGCCGTGCGGCGCGCGCAAGCTCGGCGCGCGCGCCGTAGTTGACCGCCAGCGCGAGCGTCATGCCCGTGTGGTCGGCCGTCTCCGAGAGGCCCTCCTCGAACACCTCGCGCGTCTTCTGGGGCAGGGCCTCGATGTCACCAAGGAACTCGAGGCGGACGTTCTCCTGGTGAAACAGCGGAAGCTCCTTCACGAGCGTCGTCGCGAAGAGATGCATCAGGAGGTCCACCTCCTTCTGCGGGCGCTTCCAGTTCTCTGTGGAGAACGCATAGGCGCTCAGGACATCAATGCCAAGGCGAACGCAGGCGGTGATCGTCTCGCGCAGGCTGGAGATGCCGGCGATGTGGCCCTGACCTCGCTCCATGCCCTGACGAGTCGCCCAGCGGCCATTGCCGTCCATGATGACGGAGATATGGCTCGGGAGCCTCCCGAGGTCGACGTCCTCGAGACGGACGTCCTCGGGAGGCTCCGAGAAGTAGTTGGTCAGCTCTTGCTCGTCACGCTGCACGCGATACACCCGCTGTTCTAGATCTCCATGACCTCGGCCTCTTTGGCCTTGGTCGCCTCGTCAATCTTCTTCACGAAGTCGTCGGTGAGCTTCTGAACCTTAGCCTGCTCACGACGAACGTCGTCCTCGGAAAGCTCCTCGTCGCGCTCGAGCTTGCCGTTGGCCTCGCGGCGAACGTTGCGCACGGCGACGCGAGCCTCCTCTGCGAGCGTGCGGCACTCCTTTGCGAGCTCCTTGCGACGCTCGCCCGTGGGCTTGGGGAACGGCAGGCGGATGACCTGACCGTCGTTGGACGGAGTGATGCCGAGGTCGGACTGAGAGATGGCCTTCTCGATGGCGTTGAGGCTCGTCTTGTCCCAGGGCTCAACGACGAGCATGCTGGCCTCGGGCACCTTGACGCCGGCAAGCTGGGTCACGGGCGTGGACTGCCCGTAGTAGTCGACCATGATGGAGTCGAGCACGTGCGGGTTGGCACGGCCGGTGCGGACCTTGCCAAAGTTGGTCTTGAGTGCCTCGAGGCACTTCTCCATGCGGTCACGTGCGGTATCGGTGATCTCGCTCATTAGTGGGTCTCCTCCCCTACGACGGTGGTGCCAACCGGCAGTCCCTTGAGCGCGTCTGCGAAGACGTGCGGCTGGTCGATGTTGAAAACGATCATGGACATGTTGTTGTCGGAGCACAGGGCCGTGGCCGTGGCGTCCATGACCTTGAGGTCGCGCGTGAGGACCTCGCGATACGTGATGGTGTCGAAGCGCTTGGCGTCCGGGTTCTTCATCGGGTCCGCATCGTAGATGCCGTCGACCTTCGTTGCCTTCATGAGGCAGTCAGCATCGATCTCGCAGGCGCGCAGGGCCGCGGCGGTATCCGTGGTGAAGTAGGGGTTGCCCGAGCCGGCGGCGAAGATGGCGATGTAGCCCTTCTCGAGGTGCTTGATGGCGCGGCGGCGGATGTAGGGCTCGGCAACCTCGTCCATCTTGATGGCGCTCATGACGCGAGCGGTCATGCCGTTGCGCTCGAAGCCGTCCTGCAGGGCAAGCGCGTTCATGACGGTGGCGAGCATGCCCATGTAGTCTGCCTGGGCGCGATCCATGCCGCCCGCGGCACCCGCGACGCCGCGGAAGATGTTGCCGCCGCCCACGACGACGCCCACCTCGATGCCATCGTCATGGATGACCTTGATCTCCTTGGCGAGGTGGTCGACGACCTTGGGGTCGATGCCGTAGCCGGCCTCGCCCATGAGCGCCTCACCGGAGAGCTTGAGCAGCACGCGCTTGTACTTATAGTCCGTCAAGGGATACTTCCCTTCCTCTTGGTTAGCCTATTCCTAACGATACTAGCAGAGCGAGGCGCGGACACGCTGCTTTTGACGGTACGCGCATAAGAATGGGCCCGACATCCGATGGATGCCGGGCCCATGTGTCAGGCATGTGCCGTGCGACTACTCGCCAAAGGTGAAGCGATCGAAGGCGACGACCTCGATGGTGTCACCGAGCTCCTTGCCGACCTTCTCGGCGTACTGACGGATGGTGATGTCGCCATCCTTGATGAAGGCCTGCTCGGAGAGGACGGACTCGCCGAAGAACTTGTTGAGACGGCCCTCGGCGATCTTGACCTGAATGGCCTCGGGCTTGCCGGACTCGGCAGCCTGAGCCTTGTAGATGCTCATCTCGTGCTCGACGATCTCAGCCGGAACGTCCTCGCGACGAGCGGAGATGGCGCCGGCGGCAGCGGCCTGCATGGCGACATCGTGGGCGAACGTCTTGAAGGCCTCGGCCTGGGCGGTCTCGGGCTTGGAGAACGTGAACTCGACGATGGTGCCGAGCTTGCCGTTAGCGTGGACGTAGGAGCCGAAGGCGCCGTTCTCGACCTCGCGACGGGCGAAACGGGCGATCTTCATGTTCTCGCCCATGGTGTGGATCATCTCGGTGAGGGCAGCGTCAACCGTCTCGTTCTCGGAGAACTCGGCGGCCTTGAGGGCGTCCACGTCGGCCGGGTTGGCCTTGGCGACGACGGCGGCGACGTTCTTGGCGAAGCCGGTGAACTTGGGGTTGCCACCGACGAAGTCGGTCTCGCAGGTGACCTCGACGAGCGCGGCGACCTTGCCGCACTCGGAGACGTACGCGGCGACGGTGCCCTCGTTCGTCTCGCGGCCGGCCTTCTTGACGGCCTTGGCCATGCCCATCTTGCGAAGGACGTCGACGGCCTTCTCGATGTCGCCGTCAGCCTCGACGAGCGCCTTCTTGCACTCCATCATCGGGGAGTCGGTCATCTCGCGGAGCTGCTTGACGAGCGCGGCGGTGATCTGAGCCATGAGTGCCTCTCTCTCGTTTCTATGCGCAATCGCGCATGGTTTCGCCTTACATGCGGACGCCGCCCTAGAAGGACGGCGCCCATAATTACAGATTTGCTACGAAGCGGCCTTACGGCTACTCGGCAGCGGGCGCCTCGACGGCAGGGGTGGTCTCGCCGGCGGCCATCTCCTCGGCCGTAATCTGCTCCTTGCCGGTGCCGGCAAGCACGGCGTCGGCGACAAGCTCGGTCATGAGGGCGACGGAGCGGATGGCGTCGTCGTTCGCGGGGATGCCGTAATCAACGACATCTGGGTCGGAGTTGGTGTCGAGCAGGGCGACAACCGGGATGTGCAGGCGGTTGGCCTCGCGGATGGCGAGCTCCTCGCGCTTGGAGTCGATGACGAACAGGGCGGCGGGAAGCTGACGCATCTCACGGACGCCACCGAGGTTGCGCTGAAGCTTCTCGAGCTCCTTGGTCAGGACGGACTGCTCCTTCTTACCGCGGGCGGCCATACGACCGTCCTCGACCATGGCCTCGAGCTCCTCCATGCGGTCGATGCGGGAGCGCATGGTCACGAAGTTGGTGAGCACGCCACCGAGCCAACGCTGGTTGATGTAGGGCATGCCGCAGCGCTCGGCCTGAGTAGCGACGGGCTCCTGGGCCTGCTTCTTGGTGCCGACGAACAGAATCTTGCCACCCTTGGCAGCCGTCTCCTTGAGGAAGGTGTAGGCGCGGTCAGCGTCGAGGATCGTCTGCTTGAGGTCGAGGATGTAGATGCCGTTGCGCTCGCCGAAGATATAGGGCTTCATCTTGGGGTTCCAGCGACGGGTCTGGTGGCCGTAGTGGCAACCGGCCTCGAGCAGGGTGTTAAGGTTGATCTTGACTGCCATGGTGCTACCTTTCTTGGTTGGCCTCCGCGCCGGTCATCCCATCGGGCCACCCGCTGGCGCGGGCACCGTGGCCGTCTGGTCGCGACGCGTGTGTTCTCATGCTGGCGATTGCACAGCGGTTGGTTAGTTTAGCAGCGCGCAAGCTGGGGCGCAAGATACCAGTTGGCTTGCTTCAAGTGGAGCACACAAGCCGGATTTCTGGACCCCACTCCCGGAAGTACGCTCAATTGCCCGACCTCGGATGGGCCTGCAGTGCGGCCGCCTTGAGACGTTCGACGGAGAGGTGCGTGTAGATCTGGGTGGTGGAGAGGCTCTCGTGGCCGAGAAGCTCCTGCACGCTCCTGAGGTCTGCTCCACCATCGAGCAGCTGCGTGGCAAACGTGTGCCTCATGGCGTGCGGCGTGATCGTGGGATCAAGGCCGGCCATGGCCACGAGGCGCTCAAACCTCACCCGGAGTGCCGCGGCGCTCATCCTGCGCCCCCTCGTGGAGAGAAACAGTGCGTCGGTTTGCTCCTTCGAGGCGGCAGCCAGGAACGGACGGCCGTCATGGACATAGCGCGCGATTGCCTCTATGGCCTTCCCATAGAGTGGCACGACGCGTTCCTTGGACCCCTTGCCAAAGAGGCGGACCTGACGCTGCGCTGCGTCCACGTCGCGAACGTCGAGCGCCGACGCCTCCGAAATGCGGGCGCCGCTCGCATAGAGCAGCTCTACGAGGGCTCGGTCGCCAAGCCCCTCGGGGTCTCTTGCGCATGAGTCGAGAATGCGCATGACGTCTGAGGCGCTCAGCGTGCTCGGAAGTCGCTTTGAGAGCTTGGGGCTCGCGATGGCTGCGGCGGCGTCCTCGTCGGTGAGCCTCCTGCTCACCAGCCATCTGTAGAGCGAGCGAACGGCCGAAAGGTGACGGTTCTGGGTCGTCGTGGCGTATCCCGCGTCTTGGAGCTCTGCAAGCCAGGACCTGAGCTCGCCGTGCGTCACGTGGAAGGGGTCGACGCCCTCTCGCCTCGTCCATTCCAAATAGGCTCGAAGGTCTGTCTCGTAGGCCCTCGTCGTATTTGGCGAGAGATTGCGAACGCCGCGCAGATAGGTGCAGTACTCCCCCACCCTGCGCTCGAACTCGTCTTGCGAGCGAGTCCGAAGCTCGCTAGGAGAACAGGTCATCGCGAGAGGAGACGTAGGCGGCCAGATCCTCCATGGCGCGGTCTGCATAGCGAGCGTATCGATCGCGCTTCTTGAGCCTGGGACCCTCGAGCGGAGGAACGATGCCAAAGTTCACGTGCATTGGCTGGTAGGGAGACGTGGCGGGGTTCGTTGCGTAGGACACGAGCGAACCCAAGGCACCCGTTCGCGGAAGGCTCACGTGGTCCAGGCCCGCGACGTCGGCAAACGTGTTGAGCGCAGCGAGCAGCCCGGAGGCAATCGCCTCGGTGTAGCCCTCGGTTCCGCAGATCTGGCCCGCGAGCCTCACCTTGGTGCCAGGGACGGCAAACGTATCGTCAAGCACGCGGGGCGCGTCGACGAAGGAATTGCGATGCATGACGCCATAGCGGAAGAACTCGGCGTTCTCGAGGCCGGGAATGAGCCTGAACACTCGCTTCTGCTCCGGCCAGGTGAGGTTCGTCTGGAACCCAACGAGGTTGTATGCGGTGCACTCGGCGTTCTCCGGCCTGAGCTGTACGACGGCCCAAGGCCTGCGCCCGGTTCGCGGGTCCGTGAGGCCCACGGGCTTCATGGCGCCATAGCGCGCGGCGTCGATGCCCGTGCGAGCCACCTCCTCCACCGGCTGGCAGGCGCAGAAGAGGTCCTTCTGCTCGAACTCGCGGGCAACGACGCGATCGGCGGACAGCAGCGCATCCATGAAGGCCTCGTACTCGGATTTGTCCATTGGGCAGTTGAGATAGTCGCCGACACCCTGGTCCTCATAGCGAGACTGCGAGAAGACGATGGAGCGGTCGATCGTCTCCGCGTCCACTATGGGGGCGGCGGCATCAAAGAAGGAGAGCGACTCGGCTCCCACGAGCGAGGCGAGGGACGCCGCCAGGGAATCGGAGCACAGCGGACCGGCGGCTATGACGCATCGCTGCTCTGGGACGCTCGTGACTTCCTCGCGCATCACCTCGATGAGCGGCTGCGATGCCACACGCTCTCCCACCAGGGCGGAGAACCGATCGCGGTCGACCGCGAGGGCTCCTCCCGCCGGAACCGAGGCCTGCTTGGCGCATGCGAGCAGCTCGGATCCCATGAGCTCAAGCTCGGCCTTGAGAAGGCCCGCCGCGGAGTCGCGCCTCACGGACTTGAGCGAGTTGGAGCATACGAGCTCGGCCATGCCATCGGTGTGATGCGCGGGCGAGCTCTTGCCCGGGCGTTGCTCGACGAGCCTCACGGGGACTCCGCGCCTGGCAAGCTGTAGCGCGCACTCGCACCCGGCAAGCCCGGCGCCAACGACCGTTACCGTCTCAAAATCAGTCATGCGACTCCCGTCAAAGCAATCTTGCTTACGACGATACATTGTGCCCCAGCAAGGCCAGCTCGGTGGGCGCGAATCTGGCGTCTGGGAGCCGGCACACGAGTCCCAGTGCCTCCTGTTCGGCAAGAACGGCAAGAGTCTGGGGAAGACCGAGCCCGAGAAGAACGGAGACCTCGTCAGCCCGCATGGGAGAGGCGACCAGGGCGTCAAGCAGCTTTCCCCTCGGAAGATCGTGGGTCTCCACCTGCGTCCTGAGCCTTCCGTAGTCCAGTGAGATGAGGCCCTCGAGCGACTCCTCGTCCGTCACGACGGAGGCCCCGGATTCGATTAGCCAGTTGGTTCCACGGGAGTTTGCGGAGAATATCGAGCCTGGCACGGCGTAAACCCTGCGTCCGAGCTCTGCTGCGGTCGTTGCCGTGTGGAAGGTGCCCGATGGCCTTCCGGCCTCGCAGACAACGAGGACGGAGGACAGGGCCGCTATGGCCTTGTTTCTCCGAACGAACGTGTAGCGGGCGGGCGGCGCGCCCCACCGCTCCAGAGAGACAACGCATCCTCCACCGCGAACGGCCCGGGCGAACAGCTCGTCGCTCGAGGAGGGGTAGACGCCGTCCGCGCCGCATCCCGGGATGACGACCGTCTTTCCGCCGGCGTCAAGGGCGGCGGTGCCCGCGCATTGGTCGCAGCCGATGGCGCCACCGGAGACCACGGTGATACCGCACTCGGCGGCGGCCCTTCCCGCCATCTTTGCACACGTCTTGCCGTAGGGCGTGGCCTTTCTCGCGCCAATGATCGAGATGCATGGGCCGCTCAGCACGGCAGGGTCACCGTAGCCGTGGAGTACGGGCGCCTCCGAGCCGAGGTCGAGAAGGGGCGCTGGGTAGTTGGGGTCATTCGGGGAGATCTCCCAGCGCTCAAGCCCCTCTATGAGCGTGCGGTACTCGCTACGAGCTGCCATCTGCATCACCCTCCAAGGCATATCGGCTCCTGAACGCGCAGGCCTCCGCGATGTCGTCCGCCTCTACGAGCTCGCGTTCGGCCAAGTCCGCGATTGTCCGCGCCATGCGGGCGGTCCTCGAGATGGCCCGTCCTCCCAGCGAGAGACGCTCTGCCATGAGCTCGAGCAGGGATTGCGCCTTGTCGGACAGGTTGCACCCCTCGACGGTGCTCAGCTGGTCTCTCGCAAGACGGGACCTTCTCCACGAGCCGAACTCTCGTCCTTTCATGACCTGGTCTCGCATCTGATTCGAGCTAAGCCCGCGAGCGCCCTTTATGACGTTGGAGGCAGCCGGGCGCATCACGTCAACGAAGACATCGATTCGGTCCATGATGGCCCCGCCGACACGCGCCTGGTATCGCGCGATCTGGGCGGGCGAGCAGCGACACACGTGCCCCCTGTCTCCAAAGTGACCGCACGGACAGGGGTTGGCCGCCGCCAGGAGCTGAAACCTGCTGGGAAACGCATAGGTTCCATCTGCCCGCACAAGCCTAATCTCGCCGTCCTCCATTGGTTGGCGAAGTGACTGCAGCACGGAAGGCGAGAACTCGGGAAGCTCGTCAAGGAACAGGACGCCACCATGTGCGAGCGACGCCTCCCCCGGGGTCACGGGGCTGCCGCCCCCTACGAGACCTGCCAGGGAAATCGCATGGTGCGGAGCCCTGAAGGGTCGTCTTCCCAGGATGATGTCATCAACGGGAAGCGCGCAGACGGAGTGCACGAGCATGGCCTCGAGGGCCTCGTGTTCCTCGAGTGGGGGAAGGATTGTCGGCAGGCGCTTCGCGAGCATCGTCTTTCCCGCGCCGGGCGGGCCAGTCATGAGCGCGCCATGCCCGCCCGTTGCGGCAATCACAAGCGCTCGCTTGGCGGATTCCTGGTCAACGACGTCTGCGTAGTCGATCGCTGAGCTCTCTGCCGCGCCGAGGGAACACATCATGTCCCTAGGCTCGTCCAGGCTCGCAACGCCACGCTTGAGCTGTGATATGTTCTCAATCACAAGAGCGCTGCCATCGTTTGAGACGCCAAGGGACGAGCGGATGAACTCGGCAGGCCCCACGAGCGTGAGCCCAAGATCGCGGGCGAGCAGCGCGTAGGCAATGCCACCCGAGACGGCGCTCACCATGCCGCCAAGCCCGAGCTCCCCCACGAAAAGGCACCTGTCGAGGCCCGCACTCGGAATCTGGCCGGTTGCCGCGAGAATCGCGATGGCCATGGGAAGGTCGAGGCCAGTGCCGACCTTCCTCATGTCGCTCGGGGCGAGGTTGAGCGTGACGCCCATGCGCGGCACCTCGAGCCCGCATTGGGAGATGGCGCAGCGAATCCGGTTCCTGGACTCGAGAACGGATGAGGAAGGCTTCCCCACGACCGTGATGTTGGGAAGACCGCCAGACAGAGCGACCTCTACGGTGACGTGAGCGGCCTCGACCCCCCTGAGCATGGCCGCGTGAATGGCGAGGCACCCCATCAGGACACCTCTTGCAGGCTGATTCCGCGCAGGTAGTGGACGTGTGCCCTGCGCTCCTCACGCTCCTCGAGCGTAACAGCCACGACGTCGAGCCGCACGTTCGGAGGAACCTCGAAGCGGGCGCGATACGCCTCGCACAGACCCGCATACCGCGCGAGTTTCTCGTTGTCCACCGCGACCTCGGGATGGACGACGAACTCGTATTCGGGCGGAAGCGCCCTCGTCTTGACCTCGACAAGGACGTGCTCGGTGCCGTCCCGGCATACGATGTCCACCTCGCCCTGCGCACAGCGCCAGTTCCTGTCGAGAATTTCATAGCCCCTCATCTGCAGAAACGAGGTAGCAATGTCCTCGCCCAGGCGACCCACCTCGTGTGGCGTGAGCTCGCAGACGGGCTTTTGACGATAATCGAGCGCTTCCATGGTGCTCCCTTCGACGCTATCTACGTGAAGAGAGCGTGCCAGACGAGCCCAACAGAAACCTGTGCCCCGTCAAACGCAAATCTAACAGCCGAGCTAGAAGAGCTGCGCGGTCTCGAGAAAGTTCTGGCAGAAGCTCACGCGATGGATGGGCGTCAGGCCCTTCTCGCGAATTGCCTCGATATGCTCGGGCGATGCGTAGCCCTTGGACTTGGCGAGGTGGTACCCGGGGTATTGCTCGTCATATTCCACCATCATTTCGTCACGAGTTACCTTCGCGACGATGCTGGCAGCGGCAATGCAGGCGACTCTGGCGTCACCCTTCACAAGCGTCCGCTCCTTTGGGTGGATGTGAAGCGGATTGCCGTCGATGAGCACCGCGTCCGGCTCCACGCCGGCATCCGAGATGGCACCGAGCATTGCCTCCCTGAGGGCGCGTGCCATACCAACCTCGTCGATTCTCGCCGGAGGCACATGGCAGATGCCGATGGCGAGCGCAACCTGCCGGATCTTGGCAGCAAGCTCGCCCCTGCGCTGGGGAGAAAGCTGCTTGGAGTCATTGACGCCCCAGACTTTGGGGTCATCCGGCAAGGCGACGGCACATACGGTGACGGGACCGGCCACCGAGCCCCTGCCCACCTCGTCGAGACCCAGGACGATGCCATCGCCGCCCATCTCGCGCATGAGCGCATACATGCCCTCGACGCGCTCGCGCTCGGCGCGCTCCCTCGCGACGCGCCTCTTTGCCACGCCGCACGCCCGCTTCACCTGTGCGCGCGGGTCATCGGCATAGCGTTCGAGAAGCGCCGCAAGCTCGGCCTCGGTTGCCTCCGCAAGCGTCGCGGAAATCTCTGCGGCTGTGGCCGGATGGGTGTTGCCAGCCAATCCAGTCTCCCTCCATAGAAAAGAGCCGCCCCGCTTGCGCGGAACGGCTCCCGACAATCGCAACTGCCTTGGTGCTAGTCGCGCTTCTCGCGGATGCGAGCAGCCTTGCCCACGCGATCGCGCAGGTAGAAGAGCTTGGCGCGACGGACGTCACCGTGACGGACGACCTCGAGCTTGCCAATCTTGGGCGAGTGAAGCGGGAACGTGCGCTCCACGCCGACACCGAAGGAGATCTTGCGGACGGTGAAGGTCTCACGAGAAGAGCCACCGCTCATGCGGATGACGTCACCCTCGAACACCTGGATGCGCTCGCGGTCGCCCTCCTTGATGCGGTAGTGCACCTTGACGTGGTCGCCAGGGATGACCGTGGGGATGTCCTCACGAATCTGCTGACGCTCGATGGCGCGAATGTAGTCCATGTTGCTTTCCTTGTCTCTCTGCCCAGAGGTACCGTCTGATCTGTCAGCGGTACGTGGGGTTTACACACAAGCGAGAAGTATAGCGAAGCGACGCATGTGGCGCAACGAGATGTTGGGACCAGCAGACGTCACCTCAGCGTCTCCATGCGCGCGGGAGAAACAGGCGCTCATAGTCCCGGATGGCAAAGCGGTCCGTCATGCCGGAGATGTAGTCCGCCACCTGGACCTCGGGGGCGTCGGAATCGTGCAGGCGATACTCGGCCGGCACCTCGCCAAGATGCCCCATGTAGTACATGAACAGGCCCTCGACCAGGCCGTTGGCCTTGGGCTCCTCGACCTTGGCGTCGCTTTGCGTGTAGACGTTGTCGAACAGCCAAGACCTGAGCTCCATCATGGCCTGCCATACCGGTTCGCTCATGGCGATGTCGCCACGCTTGGCGCTTGTTGCCACGAGGTCCCCGACCATGGTGGCGATGCGCTGCGAGGATGAGGAGCCGAGCCGCTCGAGCACGATGCGCGGGAGGTCATCCTCGCAGATGATGCCAGCACGCTCGGCGTCCTGGATGTCATGCGTCACGTACGCAACGCGGTCCGCAACGGCCACGATGCGCCCCTCGAGCGTGGCGGCGCGCTGGGAGCCGGTGTGGCAGACGATGCCATCAACCACCTCGCGCGAGAGGTTGAGCCCCCGTCCGTCCTTCTCAAGCAGGTCAACCACGCGTACGGACTGCTCGTTGTGCCGAAAGAGCCGACGGCCTTCGTCGCAGTCCGGGTCAATGCCGCGCCACCTCGCTATGGCGCGAGAGAGCGCGCCCTCCCCTGTGTGGCCAAAGGGCGTATGGCCCAGGTCGTGTCCCAGCGCGATCGCCTCGGTGAGATCCTCGTTCAACCTGAGCGGCGCGGCCACGCTGCGGGCAATCTGGGCGACCTCAAGCGTGTGCGTGAGCCTCGTGCGATAGTGATCGCCCTCCGGGGCGAGAAAGACCTGCGTCTTGTGCGAGAGCCTGCGAAACGCCTTGCAGTGAACGATGCGGTCTCGGTCGCGCTGGAAGCACGTGCGAAGCCCGTCGGGCTCCTCGGCCACGAGCCGACCGACCGAGGCGTCCGAGAACGCCGCGAGCGGCGAGAGCAACTCGTGCTCCCGCCGCTCGGCGTCTGACCTCGTGAGTATGGAAAACTGGGCGGCCATGCGCTACGCGCGCTCGACCTGGGAGATGACGTCGGCGGAAAGCTCCTCGACCGTCTTCTCATCCGTGAACAGGCGAGTGCAGCCAAGGCCGTCCATGATCTCAGCGGCGTGAGCCATCGCGCTCTCGGCGTGTGCCACCGCCTCGTTCGCCGACGTCTCGGTGTCCTTCACGCGAATGCTCGCGTTGGCGAGGACTCCCGTGGAATTCTCGAGACCAAACAGGCGGCTCTTGTCGACATCCGCAAGCTGGGCGGGAATCTCGCAGCCGGGGTCGAGCGAGACGCTCGCCACGTTGTAGCCGAGAAACGACAGGTACATGGCAAGCGGGGACTTCGCAGAGCCAGAGAGGCCCACGAGCACGATGTCCGCCTTCGTGAGGTCCTGGGGGTTCTTGCCGTCGTCATGCTCGACGAAGAACTCCATCGAGGAGACGCGACGCAGGTAGCGCTTGTCCACCATGTGATGGGCACGCGCCTGGTTCTTGGGCTTCTCGCCGGTGAGCCCCGCTAGGAGCTGAACGACGGGGCCAAGGATGTCCACGGACAGGATGCCTCGGTTGTTGAGGTCGCTGCGCACCTGCTTGCGAAGCGAGGGGTCAACGATTGAGTGGAAGACCGCCGTGGAGACGAAGTCCTCCTCGTGCTCATCGAAGTACGCGGCAACTTCCTCGGCGCTTTTGATCTGAGAGAGGCGGACGACGCGGACCGCGCCGTCGGAGAACTGGGCAGCGGCGGAGAGCACGACGTTGTTCGCCGAGTCCCCGAGGGAGTCGGAGACGACGTAGACGAGCGCCGCGTCCTCGGGGCGACCGTCACCAAGCTGATCGAACGTAACCTTCATGAGACCTCCAACCATGGCGGCCTTTCGGCCGTGCGTCACTCGTTGGCTTCCTTATACCCTACTTCTTGCGAGCGAGCTCGCCGATGTTCGCGATGCCCGAGAACACCTCGACGAGGTTGTTGAGCAGGCGAAGCCTGTTCTCTCGTAGCGCCATATCCTCGTCCATGACCATGACGTCGGCAAAGAACGCGTCAATGGGCTCACGCAGGGAAGCGAGCTGCGCGATGACGTCCTCGAGCTTCTTGTCCTCGAGGTCCGCGGAGATGGCTGCGCGGGAGGCGCTCACGGCCTGGGAAAGGGACTTCTCGGCCTCGCCCATGAGCGACTCGTCAAGATCGACGCCGAGGGAGGCGTCGGCGAGGTGCGCGGCGCGGGCATAGGCAACAGCGAGGTTCTCGAACGTCTCGGGATCGTTGGCACGGGCATCCTCAAGCGCGTGGGCAAGCGCGAAGAAGTCATCCGGGGCGGTGACCTTACCGGCGCTCACGGCAGCAACCGTATCCGCGGAGATGCCGTCCTCACGGGCCATCTGCTGCATGCGGCCGAGGATGAACGCGTTGACGTCGGCGGTGACCTTCTCGGCGTCGAACTCGATGCCCTGGTCCGCGAGCGACTCGAGCGCCGATGCCACGAGCGGCTCATAGCCGACGTGCAGGCGATCGCGCAGGATCGTCACGACGCCGATGGCGGCGCGGCGCAGCGCATAGGGGTCCTTGGAGCCGGTCGGCGGCTCGCCGATGGCGAACATGCCCGTGATGGTGTCGAGCTTGTCGGCCACGGCGACCACGCAGCCACAGGTGCCCTCGGGCAGCTCGTCTCTGGCAAAGCGCGGGCGGTAGTGGTCGCGAATGCCCTCGGCGACGTCCTCCCCCTCGCCGGCGGCAAGCGCGTAGTAGCCGCCCATGACGCCCTGCTGGTTCGTGAACTCGACGACGGCGCTCGAGACGAGGTCTGCCTTGCACAGATGGGCCGCACGGGCGCTCGCGGCCGCAAGCTTTGCGCCGATGCGCGCCTCGTGCGTGATGGCGAGCGCGAGGCTCTCGATGCGCTCGGACTTCTGCAGGACGTTGCCGAGCTTCTGCTGGAACTTGACGTTGGCGAGACGCTCGCGGAACGTGTCGAGCGAGACCTTGAGGTCCTCCTCGTAGAAGAACTTGGCATCGTCAAGACGCGGGCGAACGACGCGCTCGTTGCCCGAGACGACCGTCGCGGACACGGCGGGGTCTGCGTTGGAGACGATCACGAACTCTCGCGTGAGCTTGCCCTCGGAGTCGAAGATCGGGAAGTAGCGCTGGTTGGACAGCATGGACTCGCAGATGATCTCCTGCGGGACCTTGAGGAACTCCTCGTCAAACGTGCCCACGAGAACGGTCGGCCACTCGCAGAGGTTGACAACCTCGTCGAAGGTGCGCTTGGGCGTGTCGACGTGGGAGCCTAGACGGGCGGCCTCGATGCCGGCAATGCCCTCGCGAATCACGGCCTCGCGACGCTCGGCGGAGAGGACATAGCTGTCCTCGAGGACCTTCTCGTAGTCAGCGGGCTCGGAGACGACGTACTCGCCGGGGGCAAGGACGCGGTGGCCACGCGTGGTGTTGCCGCTCTTGACGTCGGCGTAGGTCACGGGCACGACCTCGGAGCCGAGCAGGCAGCAGATCCAGCGGATCGGGCGCACGAAGGTCTCGTGCTCCGAGCCCCAGCGCTGGGAGCGGTAGTTGGGCCACTCGATGGCCGCGATGACGTCGTGGCCCATGGCGGAGAGAATGGGCATCGCCGGAGCAGACGGCACGCTCTTCTCGGCGAAGACGTACTCGTTGCCATCCTCGGCCACGCGACGGTCCAGCTCGGAGGGATCGATGCCACACTTGCGAGCGAAGCCCTGGGCGGCCTTCGTGGGGTTGCCGCCGGCATCGAAGGCGATCTGCGTCTTGGGGCCGCGCATGACCTCGTGGACGGCCTCCGTCTCCACGGCCACGTCTGCGACGAGCGCCGCGAGGCGACGGGGCGAGGAGATCACGCGGACGTCACCGTGTGCGAGGCCAGCGGCGTCGAGCGCCTTGCTCACGAGCTTGGGGAGCTGCTTGGAAGCGTTGATGAGAGGGGCGGAGGGCATCTCCTCGCAACCGATCTCGAGCAGGAAATCCTTGGTCTGTGCCATTTAGGCCACCTCGCCCTTCGTGGAATACGTGTCCTTCTTGCCGGCAACCTCGGCGAGGTAGCACTCGCAGCAGGCCTTGGCAACGGCGCGGACGCGCAGGATGTAGTTCGCGCGCTCCGTGGCGGAGATGGCGCCGCGGGCGTCGAGGAGGTTGAACGCGTGACTGCACTTCATGACGCAGTCGTAGGCGGGAAGCGGCAGCTTGCGCTCGAGGCAGGAGCGGCACTCGGCCTCGTACTCGTCGAACTTGCGACGCATCATGTCGACGTCAGCCACCTCGAAGTTGTACGTGGAGAACTCGACCTCGTTCTCGTGGAAGACGTCGCCGTAGGTCATGGGCGTGCCGTCGGGCAGGTAGGACCACACGAGGTCGTAGACCGAGTCGACGCCCTGCGCGTACATGGCGATGCGCTCGAGGCCGTACGTGATCTCCACGGGGACGGGGTCGACCTCGATGCCGCCCACCTGCTGGAAGTACGTGTACTGCGTGACCTCCATGCCGTCCATCCAGACCTCCCAGCCAAGGCCCCAGGCGCCAAGGGTCGGGCTCTCCCAGTCGTCCTCGACGAAGCGGACGTCATGCTCGGCGGGGTCGAGGCCGATGGCCTTGAGCGAGCCAAGGTAGAGGTCCTGGGAGTCTACGGGACAGGGCTTCAGGATGACCTGGAACTGGTAGTAGTGCTGCATGCGGTTGGGGTTCTCGCCGTAGCGGCCGTCTGCCGGGCGGCGGCAGGGCTGCGGGTAGCAGGTGCGCCAGGCGTTGGGGCCAAGGCTGCGAAGCGTCGTGGCCGTGTGGAACGTGCCGGCACCCACCTCGGAGTCATACGGCTGCATGACCGTGCAGCCCTTCTCTGCCCAATAGTGCTCGAGGGCAAGAATCATGTCTTGGAACGTGAGGGCGTTTTCCTTCATGCCTCTCCTACCTTCCTGCCAAGGGGACGTGTCCCCATGTGCGAAACATGCAGATGGTGCTAGATGGTACCAGCATCCTCGAGCGGCCAGAAGACGAACAGGGCCTTCGAGGTGACGCTGGAGACGGGGATGGCGCCAAAGTAGCGTGAGTCCTGGGAGTTCGTGCGATTGTCGCCCATGACCCAGATGCAGCCCTGTGGAACCACGTAGGGATACGCGATGTCGTCTGCGAGCTGCGAGGAGTGCGCGGGCAGAGGATAGCTCGGCTTGCCATCCGTGTACGGCTCGTCGAGCGGCTGGCCGTCAACGAACACGACGCCGTCCACGAGCTCGACAGTCTGGCCGGCCGTGGCAATGACGCGCTTGATGAGCGTGAGGCTGCCATCCTCGGGGTCCGTGAACGTGACGATGTCGCCAACCTGGGGCGAGGAGGTGCGATACGTGACCTTCTCCCCCACGAGGCGGTCGCCCACCTTAAGCGTGTCCGACATGGACGCGGAGGGGATGATGAACGGCTCGGCTACGAACGTCCTGATGCCAAGCGCCAGGACGATCGCCACGGCCACGAGGGCGACGATCTCCAGGAAGTCCATGAGGACGCTGTGCCTTCCATGCTCTGATCGCATCGTCTATCCCTCCCGGCCTTGCCCGGCAAGACCCTCGGCGAGCTCAAGCGCATAGCGGCGCTCCTCGTCGGTGAGCTGGGCCGATGCGATGAGGTCCGGCCTGAGCCTCGCCGTGCGCTCGATGGCGTCTCTCCTGCGCCAGGCATCGACCTTGGCGTGGTCTCCGGAGAGTAGGACCTCGGGCACGCAGCGACCCTCGTAGTTCGCCGGCCTCGTGTACTGAGCGTACTCGAGAAGTCCCGAGGAGAACGACTCGTCGATAGAGCTCATCTCGTCCCCGAGCGCTCCGGGCAGAAGCCTCACGACGGCATCCGTGACGACCATAGCCGGCAGCTCGCCGCCCGTGAGGACGTAGTCTCCCAGGCTCAGCGACTCGTCGGCAAGCTCGTAGACGCGCTCGTCCATACCCTCGTAGCGGCCGCAGACAAAGACGAGACGCTCCTCGTGCGAGAGGCGCTCGGCAACGCCTTGCGTGAACGGCGTGCCCACCGGGGTGAAGAAGATGACGTGCGCAGGCCTCGGGTCCGAAGCCTTGATGGAAGCCATGGCCTCGAAGATGGGCGCCGGCTTCATGAGCATGCCCTGGCCGCCGCCAAACGGGGCGTCGTCGACCGTGCGGTGGCGGTCGTGCGTCCAGTCGCGAAGGTCATGGGCCCTGAACTCGAGAATGCCCTTGTCCTGGGCGCGTCCCATGATGGAGGCACCCAGGTAGGACTCGAACACGCCGGGAAAGACCGACAGCGTCTCTACGAGCATTATCGGTCCTCCCCCTCGTGAGCGTCTCCCTCGTCCCAGGGGGCAAGCCCCACTGGGATGTTGACGTAGATGGTCCCATCCTCGTCCACGCCGTCGAGCATCTCGTCGACGACGGGGACGAGCGTCTCCCCAAGCTCGCCGCGAACGACCCAGACATCGTTCGCGGGGCCCACCATGACCTCCTCGATCTGTCCGAGCAGGCCAAGGCGATCGTCCACGACCTCGCGCCCGCAAAGACGCTGGGGATCATGAAGCTCGAGGTCGTCGGGAAGGTCGGACTCCCGGGCGAGCAGTGACTTGCCCGCAAGCTCGCTCGCGTCTCCGAGGCTCTTGATACCGGAGAGCGACACGAGCTGGCCGGCGGGGCTTGTCTCGACGTCTACGACCGTGTGCCAGCGCTTGCCCTTGAGCGCAGGCGGCACGACGGCGACGCGGAGCCCTGCCGACAAAACAGGGGGAAGGCCGTCTGCGGGAACCGCAACGACCTCCCCCTTCGTCCCATGCGTCTTAACCACACGGGCTATGAGCCTATATCCGGCTGCCACGATCTTAGCCAAGCACCTCGACGTCAACAGAGGAACCCACTCGCTGCCCGAGGGCTCGGGCAATCGTGCGAATGGCCTTAATCTGGCGACCATGCCTGCCGATGACCTTGCCGGCGTCATCGGCCGCGCACTCGATCTCGATGAGCGTGCCGTCCTCGCGGTCGGTCACGTCAAGCGAGACGGAATCCTCGTCGTCGACAAGCCCACACACGATGAGCTCGACGAGGTCGGCGATGCGGTCGCTCGGCAGCTCCTCTGCCGCGTCCTGCGCGTCAGCAGCCACCTGAGTCTCGGCGTCCATGCGTTACTCGGCGCTCTCGGCCTCGGCAGCGGCCTCAGCGGCAGCGGCGTCCTTGGCGAGCTGCTTCTTGGACTTCTTGACCTTCTTCTCAGGCGCGGGGGCACCAGAGCGAACGATGTCGATGAGGTGAGCCACGGAGTCAGAGGGCTGGGCACCCTTGGCGATCCACTCGTCGATCTTCTCGAGGTCGAGCGTGATGGTCTTGGGGTTGGTCAGCGGGTTGTAACGACCGACCTCGTCGATGTGACGACCATCGCGGGGGTTGCGGCTATCGGCAACGACGACGCGATAGTATGGACGCTTCTTGGCACCGTGACGGGCCAGGCGAATCTTGACTGCCAATGAAAACTCCTCCATTCGTGCGACGCGAGCATGAGTTGGCGTGGCGCCGCATAACAATACAAGCAGCTCTTGATATTACGACAATGACGGGGAGCTGTGTAGACAAAACTCGCCATTTGCCGCATAAGGGCTTGCCACGGCTCATGATTTTGCCACATATGGCCAAAAGCGTGGTGAAACCATGTGAACTCCCCATACTTTCAGGAACCTTCAGACCCCGTTCAGGGGACTAACGACAATGGAGGCAGAAAGAAAGGAGCAGACATGAACATCCTAGTTGTTGAGGACGAGAGAAACCTCGCCGACGCCATCTGCCACATCCTGGAGCAGGAGGGTTACAACGCCGAGGCAGCCTATGACGGAAAGGCCGGCCTTGCCTACGCGGAGAGCGGCATGTATGACGCCGCCATCCTCGACGTCATGCTCCCAGGAATGGACGGCTTCTCAATCGTGAAGTGCCTGAGGCAGGCCCAAAACGACCTGCCCGTCATGATGCTCACCGCCAAGACGTCGACGCAGGACAAGGTCGAGGGACTCGACTGCGGCGCGGACGACTACATGACCAAGCCCTTCGAGGCGCCGGAGCTTCTCGCCCGCGTCCGCGCGCTTACGCGCCGCAAGGGGGAGATGGTCATCGACACCATGGAGTTCGGCGACCTGACGCTGGACCTTGGCACGCATGACCTGACCTGCGCAGAGTCCTCCGTCCACCTGTCAAAGCGCGAGTTCGACGTCATGCGCATGCTCATGAGCGGCACAGGGCGAATCGTCTCCAAGCAGGACCTGCTCACGCGCGTCTGGGGCGCAGACGCAGATGCCTCGGAGAACTCCGTCGAGGCCTACGTGAGCTTCCTTCGCAAGAAGATCAAGCACCTGAAGAGCAAGGTGGAGATCACGACGCTGCGAATGCTGGGCTATCGTCTTGAGGTAGTGGAGTAATGGGCGCGCACGCCACAACGATCGATTGACGCAAGAGAGCGCCGCGAGAAGACGAGGGGCCAACGTGCTAGGAAAGCTCAGGAGAAGGTTCGTCGCCATCATCATGGCGCTCGTTGGCTCACTCGTGATCGCCATGGTGGGCATCAGCTACCGCAACACGATCTCCTCGCTTGACTCGATCGTGAGCCGATCGCTCGACATGGCGCTCGAGGAGCGCTCTGCCGTCCCCGACTCGACGGCCGGTGGGCAGGCGCTCGGCATGGAGCACCTGCCTATCCTATGGATAGACCTCTCGAGCACGGGAGCCAAGCTCGGCTCCAACGAAACGCGCCTGAACTTTGACACGGGCCACCTGAGCGAGGCCATCGACGATGCCCTCTCGAGCGAGGCCGACGAAGGCACGCTGTCCCAGTACCACCTCACATGGAAGCGTGCCAGCTCGGAGTTTGGCTGGAGGCTCGCGCTGGCGGACACCACAAGCATCGACGCCGAGCGCGACTCGCAGCTCATAAGCAGCCTCGAGCTGGCCGGTGGCGGCATGCTTGTCGTTCTCGTGGTGGCCGTCATCCTGTCAAGGTGGGCCTCAAGGCCGGTCAAGGTGGCCTGGGAGCAGCAGCATCAGTTCGTTGCCGACGCATCCCATGAGCTCAAGACACCGCTTGCGGTCATCATCGCAAACAACGAGATACTCGAGCGTCGCGAGGACGAGCTACCCGAGGGCTGCGCGCGCTGGGTGAGGAGCACCCAGGAGGAGGCCGAGAGGATGCGCGGCCTCATCGAGGAGATGCTCGAGCTCGCTCGGACCGAGGAGGGCGGCGGAGGCGTCAGGAGGGACGTCGACGTTGACCTCTCGGAGGTTGTCGAGGGCGAGGCGCTGCAATTCGATGCCGTGGCATTCGAGCGCGGAACCTCCATCGAGACGAACATAGCCCACGGTGCGCACGTGAGCGGAGACCCCGAGCAACTCGAGCGCCTCGTCAAGACGCTCATCGACAACGCCTGCAAGTACGCTTCAGTGGGAAGCACGGTGACCGTGCGACTCGAGCGTCACTCGGGCACGCTCACGATGTCAGTGAACAACGCGGGCGAGCCGATCCCCGAGGAGGACCTCCCCCACGTCTTCGACCGCTTCTACCGCTCGGACAAGGCGCGCGCCCGCTCGACGGGCGGCTTTGGCCTGGGCTTGGCAATCGCGAGGGGCATCGTCAAGAGCCACGGGGGAAGGATCGACGTCACAAGCGACGCCAAGCGAGGAACGACGTTTACGGTGACGCTTCGAGAGGCAAGGGAGTAGCGGCCATGCGCAACGGTGAGCCTACCCTAGACATTCCCTGGGAGGGGCGTGCCATCGGGCTTCTCGATCTCGATGCGTTCTTTGCGAGCGTGGAGCAGCTCGACCATCCCGAGTGGCGCGGAAAGCCCGTCATCGTGGGCGGCGACGCGGACCGCAGGGGCGTGGTCTCGACGGCCTCATATGAGGCTCGCGCCTTCGGCGTCCACTCCGCCATGCCGGCGGCGCAGGCCGCGCGGCTTTGTCCCAATGCGATCTGGACGCATGGGCATTTCGACCGCTACCGAAATATCAGCTCGAAGGTGATGGGCTTCATCCTCGACGAGACGCCGCTCGTGGAGCAGGTCTCGATCGACGAGGCCTTCTTTGACGTGACGCCGGGGCGCTACTCCCGTGAGAGCCCCGTGAGCATCTGCAAGCGCATACAGGCGCGCGTGGCCGAGCTCGGCGTGAGCTGCTCGATCGGGCTGGGCGTCTGCAAGAGCGTGGCCAAGGTGGCCTCAGAGGCCGAGAAGCCGCGCGGGCTCACGGTCGTCATGCCGGGAAGCGAGGCTGCGTTTCTCGCACCGCTTCCCGTGAGCGCGATGAGCGGCGTGGGCCCAGCCACCGAGAGGCGCCTCGCGCGCATGGGAATCAGGACGCTGGGCGCACTTGCCGCGGCGTCGGACGAGTCCCTGGCAGCCGAGCTCGGCTCCACGGGCCCCGTGCTTCGCGCGCGTGCGGCGGGAGTCGAGCGCGCGCCCGTGGGAGAGCGGGCAAAGCCCAGCGAGGCGAAGTCCGTCTCCAACGAGCGCACCTTTGCGAGCGACCTCACGGACGAGGGCGCCATTCGCTCTGCGCTGGACGCAACGTGCGCCATGGTGGCAAGGCGTCTGAGAAAGAAGGGGCTTGCCGGCTCATGCGTCACCGTGAGGCTCAAGAGGGACGCCTGCACGTCTCGCACGGCACAGGCGCGCCTTGACGAGCCCGCCGATGACGAGGCGCTCATCTCCCCCATCGCGCAACGCCTGCTCGGCCAGCTGTGGAGGCATGGTGAGCCCGTGAGGCTCATTGGCGTGGGAGTCTCGGACTTCTCGACGCCAATGCCCAGGCAGATGGTACTGTTCGACGACCCAGACGCGCGGCGCAGGCAGGAGTCCATGAGGGCGCTCCACCGCACGACGGATGCCCTTCGCGACCGCTTCGGCGACGAGGCCATTGCCTTTGGCAGGGATCTCAAGCTGAGGGCGTCAACCACAAACACCCAGCCCCAGCACAAGGAGGACGCCTAGGCATCCTGGCGCACGTCAACGGGGACGCCTATGGTGGGGGCATCGCCCCACAGGCGCTCGATGCGATAGTAGTCGCGGCCCTCGGGCGAGAACACGTGTACCACGACGCCGCCAAAGTCTACGAGCACCCAGGGGCCATCGTCCTTGCCCGAGACCGAGATCGCGGAGAGCCCAAAACGAAGGCGAAGCCGATCCTCCACCTCGTCGACGACGGCGCTGGCAAGGCGTGAGTTCGCGGCCGTGCAAACGACGATGGCGTCGGTCACGTCGGAGATGCCACTGACGTCGAGAGCGACGACGTCGGTGGCCTTCTTGTCATCGGCGGCAAGCGCCGCCTCTCGGGCGATGTCAGCTGACGGCGTCATTTGGTGCCAGACTTCCTCTCTTGTGCCCGCTCGAGCACGATGTCGTTGTAAATGGACAGCGTCCCAGGGTATAGGTAGCGCCTGGTGTCAATGACGTAGGAGACACCATCCGAGAAGCTCTCCCAGAACAGGTCTGCCAGGCTCACCTCGCCGACGAGCTTGCGCTGACGCCTGATGGCGTCTGCGGGCTTACGAAGCGGCTCGATGCCGTCGGCGACGAACACGATCATGTCAAGCGGGCTCATATGAGCGTTGCCGAGCGTATGGCGCTCGATTGCCTGCCAGACCTCGGGTGGCAGCTCTGGGAAGCGCGACGGGAGCTCGCGCGCGGCGATCATGCCATGAAGCAAGGGCTCCACGAGCGTGAGGTCGACCCCAAGGTCTATCCCAAGCTCGGATGCCCTGTCGATGGACTCTCGAGATGGCAGTACCTTGTACCAGTCGTGCAGGATGCCCGAGACGCGGGCGAGGTATGCGTCCACGCCGTACTGGACGGCAAGCCGCTCGGCGGTGAGGCCCACGGACAGAGAGTGCATGAGACGCTTGGGCTTGGAGGCAAGCTGGGCGGCCGCGGCATTCTCAAAGCGAGCAATGTTCGCAAGCTGGGCCTTGTCATACAGGGGCGCGTCGCCAAGCCAGGAGGGGCCGCCCTTTGACCAGGCGGCGTCGAACGCCTTGGCAGGAGAGCTCATCGCGCATCCCTCCCAAAGCCATAGATGAGACCAAGGGCGTCGGGAGCCGTGTAGGCAGGACGCGGCGCCTCGTACAGGCCACGCTTCTCGATGTAGCCGAGCACGGCGTCCGAGGTGAGGTAGCGAAGCGACTGTCCTGCGGCAACGCGTGCGCGCAGGTCGCTCGAAGAGATGGCAAGCGCCGGTACCTCAAGGTAGCTCACCGTGAAGTCGATGCCAGAGGCCGCGATGCTCGCTCGGGCGCTCTCGAGGTCATACCCCGGCCTCGTGGCCCCCACGAGATGCGCCAGCTGGGCGATGCGCGCGGCGTCGCGCCAGGTGATGATATCGATGATGGCGTCGGCGCCCGTGATGAAGTAGAGCTCGACGTTGCTTGGGTAGTGTTGGCGCAGCAACTCGAGCGTGTCCACCGTGTAGGTGACACCGGGACGGTCCACCTCGATGCGACTCACGAGAAAACGCGGGTTGTCGGCCGTTGCGAGCAGAGTCATGGCATGGCGGTCCTCGGGAGAGGAAACCCTGCGGTCCTGCTTGAACGCCGGGCTGCCCGCGGGAACGAATACGACGACGTCGAGTCCCAGGTCGTTGCACGCCTGCTCGGCGGCAACGAGGTGCCCATTGTGGATCGGGTCGAACGTGCCGCCCATGATGCCCAGTCGATACGTGTGGCTCGGGTCCTGCCCGAGCGCCGGCAGG
Organism: uncultured Parolsenella sp.; assembly: GCA_934668375.1. Lineage (GTDB taxonomy): Bacteria > Actinomycetota > Coriobacteriia > Coriobacteriales > Atopobiaceae > Parolsenella. The sequence goes on from CAKUNF010000012.1 coordinate 31,353, forward strand.
TCAGAGACGAGCGCCTCGACATCAGCTGGTTGCAGGGGCGCCGCCTGTCGCTCGGAGGTCATCACGCGCGCACCTGGCCCTCTCCGCGCAAAAGGCACTTCGTTGTGGTGAGCGCCAACGCACCCATGGGCCCCCTGGCGTGCAGCTTCTGCGTCGAGATGCCAATCTCTGCGCCAAGGCCGAACATGCCGCCGTCCGTGAAACGCGTCGAGGCGTTGACGTAGACGGCAGCGGCGTCGACGCGTGCGAGGAAGGCGTCCGCAGCCCTCACGTCGTTGGTGACGATGCACTCCGAGTGCTTGGTGCCATAGGTGTTGATGTGCTCGATCGCCTCGTCGAGGCCGGACACGACGCGCACCGCAAGCTCGAGGGCATCGTACTCGGTGGCCCAGTCGGCAACGGTGGCGGCGGTGTACTGCGTACCCCTATCGAACCCTAGGTGCTCGGCGACGCTCGTCACGTGGTCGTCGCCATGCAGCGTCACGCCCCACTCCGCACACGACCTCACGAGCATCGGCAAAAACTCGAGGGAAATCGACTTATCGACGAGCACCGTCTCGATGGCGTTGCAGACGCCCGGACGCTGCACCTTGGCGTTCTCAATGATGCGCAGCGCCATGTCCGGGTCTGCCGCGGCATGGACGTAGACGTGACAGTTGCCCTCGCCCGTCTGGATGACGGGTACGGTGGACTGCTCCACGCAGGTACGGATGAGCGAGTGGCCGCCGCGCGGAATGATGAGGTCGACGAGTCCGTCCGCGTGCATGAGCTCGACCGTCTGCTCATGTCCCTCGGACTCGAGAAGGCATGCCGAGTCTGAGGGGAGCCCCGCCTCCGCAATGCCCTGACGACACGCCTCGAGAATCGCCTTGCAAGACTCGCGCGCCGCCGAGCCGCCGCGTAGGACGACGGCGTTTCCCGTACGCATCGTGAGGCAGATAGCATCCGCCGTGACGTTGGGCCTCGCCTCGTAGATCATGCCGATGACGCCGAGGGGGACGCGAATCTGGGTGAGTCTGACGCCCGAGGCAAGCGTTCGACCACCCACGACCTCGCCGATGGGGTCCGGCTGGCCGGCGACCTCGCGCATGGCGGAGACGATTCCGTCGATGCGCTCGTCGTTAAGCATGAGACGGTCGAGCATGGGGCCGGGCATCCCGTTGGCCCGTGCGCGCTCCATGTCCTCGGCGTTGGCCGCGAGGATGCGCTCGCGCCAGTCGCTCACGCGCTGGGCCGCCTTGAGAATCGCGGACGTCCTCTCGGCGGCACTCGACTGGGAAAGAATAGCGGCAGCGGCCTTGGCAGCCGTAGCCTTCTCGATGGCCTCGGACATCATTTCCCCCTTCGTAGGTGTCCCTTGCAGCACAGTGTAGCTAGAAGACGAGAAGCTCGTCTCGATGAATGACCGGGCAGTCGGCTCGCTCCGGAACGAACCGGGCGATGACGTCGAGCCTGAGGCCATGGACGCGAACGAGCTCCTCGGAAGAGTAGCGAGTGACGCCACGGGCCACGAGCTGGCCGTCCGGCCCCAGCACGTTGACCGTGTCGCCCTCGTCAAACGTCCCCTCAACGCCCGTGACGCCCACGGGAAGAAGCGAAGCCCCGTCGTTCTCGAGGGCTCTGCAGGCTCCAGCGTCGATGTTCACGGAACCGCGGGCCACGCCAGCAAGGCCTATCCAGAGCTTCCTGGCCTGCTCGTGGGTGGTGTCTCCCGGGCACTCGAAGACGGTGCGACGCCCCGTGCCGTCAGCCGCGTTGATGAGAGCTCGCTCTCCCCTGCCACGGCAGATCGTCATCGGGATGCCGGCCGCGAGCATGGCGCGAGCCGCACGGATCTTCGTGGCCATACCGCCGATGCCGTAGCTGCTACCGGCGCCGCCCGCCATGGCAACGACGCTCGCGTCAACGCGTTCGACGCGCTCGATGAGGGAGGCGGTGGGGTCGTCATCGGGGTTTGCCGTGTAAAGGCCGTCGATGTCAGAGAGGATCACATAGCTGTCAGCGTCGATGAGCGAGGAGACGATGGCGCCGAGCATGTCGTTGTCGCCAAAGGAGAACTCGCGGACGCTCACCGTGTCGTTCTCGTTCACGATAGGCAGCACGCCAAGGTCAAGCAGGCGCTCGAACGTGTTGCGGGCGTTGAGGTAGCCGGTGCGGTCGACGACGTCTCCCCTGGTGAGCAGGACCTGGGCGCAGCGGACGCCGTCTTGGGCGAGGACCTCCGCATAGCGTTCGATGAGCGTCGTCTGGCCTGCTGCCGCGCATGCCTGGAGCGTCGGAATGTCGCTCGGGCGCTCCGAGAACCCCAGCAGCGAGCGCCCGACGGCGGCGGCGCCGCTCGAGACGAGCACGACACGGTCCCCTCGGCGCTTGAGCTCGCAAATCTGCTCGCACATGGAGCGGACAAAGGCCACGTCGAGCTCCCCGTCCGATCCCATGAGGGTCGACGAGCCCACCTTGAAGACGATCAGGCGGCCCATACTACTCCTCCTCGCCAGCAGCGTCGTCCCCAAGGCCCTCAAGATCAGACGGCTCGTCGGCAAGCTCGTCTTCCGGCAGCGCGATCTCCCCCACGGTGATGACGGGTTCGTCCTCCTGGAGCTCGGCGAACTCGTCGACGTCGTCGTCGCCGGCGTAGTCGAGGTCGTAGCCGAGAATGCGGACGGTGTCGCCCGTCACGCAACCGGCCTTGGCGAGCGCCTTGTCGAGGCCGAGGCGGTCGAAGCGATGCTGGAGGTAGGCCACGGCCTCCTCGTTCTCCCAGTCGGTCTTGATGACCATGCGCTCGATGGCCGTGCCGGAGACGCGCCAGACGCCGCCACCGAGGTTGGAGATGGAGATGGCGTTGTCCCTGCGGATGCGGCGCTGCTCCCAGACGTCGTTGCGCAGCGGCTCCACGTCGAGCTCACGCTCGGCCCTGAGCTGGGAGACCATCTCGGCGCACGCAGCCTCGAGCGAATCGATGCCGGCGCCCGTCACGGCAGACACGGCGAAGAACGCATGCCCGTCTGCGGCGGCGCACTGACGCAGGTTCTCGAGCGCCTCGCTCGTTCCGGGCATGTCGCACTTGTTGGCCACGACCACCTGCGGTCGCTCGGCGAGCTCGGGCGCGTACGCCTCGAGCTCGTGGTTGATGGTCTTGTAATCCTCGACGGCGTCCCTGCCCTCGTAGCCGCCCGTGAGGTCGACCACGTGCATGATGAGGGCCGTGCGCTCGATGTGGCGCAGGAACTCGTGACCCAGGCCCTTGCCCTCGCTTGCGCCCTCGATGAGGCCGGGGACGTCAGCGACGACGAAGGAGCCAGACTGGCCGGCGCGGACGACGCCCAGGTTGGGCACGAGCGTCGTGAACGGGTAGTCGGCGATCTTGGGACGGGCAGCGCTCATGCGCGCGATGAGCGAGGACTTGCCAACGCTCGGCATGCCCACGAGGGCGGCGTCCGCCATGAGCTTCATCTCGAGCTCGATCCAGTGCTCAAAGGCCGGCTCGCCCTTCTCGGAGAAGGCGGGCGCCCTGCGCACGGAGGTCACGAAGTGGATGTTTCCCTTGCCGCCCGTGCCGCCAGGACCAACGATGACGCGCTCGCCGGGATGCGTGAGGTCGGCGATCTGGTAGCTGGAAGTCATGGTCTCGGGGTCGAGCTCGGTGACGACAGTGCCGCACGGCACCTTGAGGACAAGGTCCTCGCCATCGCGACCATGCTTGCGCGCACCTTGGCCATGCGTTCCGCGCTCGGCACGGAAATGGTGCTTGAAGCGATAGTCGATGAGCGAGGAGAGCTGTGGGTCGCACTCGAGAACGACGTTGCCGCCTCGGCCACCGTCGCCGCCGTCTGGCCCGCCCTTGGGAACGAACGCCTCGCGTCTGAACGACGTGCAGCCGGCGCCGCCGTCGCCGCCCTTGACGTTGATGCGTGAGATATCGGTGAACTGAGACATGGAATCCACTTTCGTTGAGACGCTACGAAAAAGGACCCCCGGCCAGCGGAGAGGCCGAGGGTCCTGCCATTACCCAAATGGGTGCGCGGAAGCCCTTAAGCCTCCTGCGCCGGACGCACGTGCACGCGGTGCTTGGCGCCCTTCACGAACTCGACGGTGCCGTCAGCGAGGGCGAACAGCGTGTCGTCCTTGCCGCGACCAACGTTCTCGCCCGGCACGATGTGCGTGCCGCGCTGACGAACGATGATCTGACCGGTCTTGATGGACTGGCCGCCGAAGACCTTCGTGCCGAGGCGCTGAGCCGCGGAGTCACGACCGTTACGGGAGCTAGCCTGACCCTTCTTGTGTGCCATTTATGGTACCTGCCTATCTATCGATACTAGGGTTGAGGCGCCTACTCGGCGGCAGCCTCGGTAGAAGCGGCCTTCTTGGCCGTGGAGGTGATGCGGGGCATGCTGCAGACCTCGAGACGCGTGAGGTTCTGACGGTGGCCCTTCTTGACAGAGTGGCGCTTGCGCTTCTGGAACTTGAAGACGATCTGCTTCTCACCCTTGTGCTGGTCGACGACCTTGCAGGTGACCTTCTTCTTGGCAAGCGTAGCAGCGTCGACAAGAACCTTCTTGCCGTCGTTGAGCATGAGAACGTCGAGCTTAACCTCGTCGCCAGGCTGCGCGTCGAGCTTCTCAACGTCAAAGACGTCGCCCTTGGCAACCTTGTACTGCTTGCCACCAGTCGTGATGATTGCGTACATGTGTGAACCCTTCATTGCTGTGGTAAGTGCAACAGTGGAAATACTACGCTAGCCAAAATAGTTCGTCAACGGCAAATATGCCGCTATTTGCGATGATTCCATGCATTCGGCACCTCGAATCTGAGGCGCATCGCCTCGCCGAGCGCATACGTTGCGCCATAGGCGACGCCGGCCCTCACAAGGGCACCGAGCCCGGGAAGGGAGCCGGAGAGCTTGCGAGCCGCGGCACGCGAGGCATAGGCACCAACGAGCACGACCGCGGCCTCGGCGAGGCGCTCCGTGGATGCACCCCGCCCGTGCACGCCCGCGACGTCGAGGTCCATCAGTATCTGGTTGGCCGTCATGAGCGGCAGGTCTGCGCCGCCGCCAAACGGCAGGAGGCCGATCACGGCGTTCTGAGAGCTTCTCGCGCGTACGCAACGGCGGCAGACGGCCTGACGCACGAACGGGAAGTTGGCCCCGAGAGAGACGTCCGCCTCGCATACGCCAGAGAGCCATTCGGCCAGCTTGACGAGCAATGCCTCCGCAGATGAGGAGGCGATGACCTCCACTCCCGCAGCCGCAAGTGTGGACGGCGCCTCGACGCTCGACTCGACAACGACGGCGCTCGGCACGCCCGCCGCACAGAAGGCACTCGCAACGTCGGCAGCGGCACCGGAGACGCCCGCGAGGACGACCGCGGCGTCGCAGTCCGGGTTCACGCGAACGGTCGAGCCCGCATCAAACGCGGCAACGTGCACGAGTCCCGTCGACGTTTGTGGGACAAAGGCATCGCGCACACAGCACACGAGTTCTGAGGGCGCGCCCTCATCCACCTCGATGGCGATTCTCACGCACGAGCGCCTGGAGGCAGACGCGGCGCGAACGCCATCCGCGACCTGTCGGGCCGCATCGAACGGAATGTCTCTGAAACCAGCCACGGCGCCCCCCTATGCAGATTTGGTTCTATGAGCGTATACGGACTGAACTATTCCCACGCTTGCGATCTGGACCACCATTGACGTGGCGCCATAGCTGATGAACGGCAGCGGAATGCCCGTGATGGGCATGATGCCGATGCACATGCCCACGTTCTGGAGCAGCTGGTAGCTCCACATGGCCACCACGCCCGCAAGGACGAGCTTGGCAAACGGTGCCTCGAGCTTCATCGCAAGTCTCAAGGCCGAGAAGATCAGCCACGCGTAGAGTGCGAGGAGCAACAAGGCGCCAGCGAACCCGAACTCCTCGGAGAGGCGGGCAAAGATGAAGTCAGTGTGGTTCTCGGGAAGAAAGCCGCCGGCAGACTGCGTTGCCGCGCCGATGCCCTTGCCGAACAGCCCGCCGGAGCCCACGGCGATCTTTGCCTGCTGCAGGTTGTAACCGGCGCTCGTCGACTCCAAACTCGAGTCCGCAAAGACGAGCAGGCGGTTGAGCTGGTACTGCTTGAGCGGAAAGCCATAGTTGAGCGAGACGAAGATGATGAGCGCGCATCCCACGACGAACAGGATGAGCGTGATGACGACCCAATCGGCCCTCGCGCCCGCGCAGATGATGATGGCGGCGCCCGTCACGATGAGGATGAGGCCCGTGCCAAGGTCTGGCTGGCACATGATGGCAGCAAAGGGGACGAGCAGCGTGGCGCAGAGCTTCACGTAATCACGCAGCTCCTTGATACGCCCGTTGAACTGCGCGCACAGCGAGGCCATGAGAAAGATGGTCACGAGCTTGCCGACCTCGGATGGCTGGAAGCGCAGCGGCCCGAGCTTGACCCAGCCCGTCATGCCGTTCGCGGCGGATGCCAGGCCCGGGATGCGAGGAGAGATCATGATGATGACGTCGATGACGAGCAGCCAGGTGGACATGTTCGCAAGCGAGCGATAGTCCCAGTGCCAGATGAGCGCGGCGACCGCAAGACCCATGACGGCACCAAGCGCCTGACGCGGAAGCGAGGCGTTGGCGTTGGAGAGAGACGCGCTCCACACGACGACAAGGCCATATGCGATGAGCAGAAACGCCGGAATGAGGTTGGCCCAGTAGATGTTGGAGAGGGCGCCGCCGCGATTGGGAACGCGAGCCGACCCTGGCTTCTTGCCGGCGTCGCCACCGAACAGCGACGAGACGACGCTGCCGAAGCCAACACCTCCCGCGGAATTCTGTGCCATGTCGCCTCCCTACCTCGAAGTGTCCTGGACTTCGGACGTCTGCGTGTCCGGCTCGTTATAGATGGCGCCGAGAATGTCTCGAGCAACGTACAGGGCGCAGGAGCCGCCGTAACCGCCCTTCTCGACGGCGACCGCAACGACATACTTGGGATCGTCCTCGGGGGCATAGCAGCAAAACCAGCTCGTGGGATACTGCCCGTGCTCGCCCGAGCCGGTCTTGCCAGCGACGCGCTCCTTCATGTTCGTGAAGTGGGCGCTCTGCGACTCGCTCTCCTCGTAGACGACGCCGTCGAGACCGGAGATGACGAGGTCATAGTTCGAGCTGCTCTCCTCGGGGCTGAGCAAGACGGTCGGCTCGTATTCGCGAGACGTGCCGTTGTCTCCCCTGCCCAGCACGCTCTTGAGAACGTGCGGGCGCCAGATGGTGCCACGGTTGGCGATGCCCATGTAGACGCAGGCCATCTGCAGCGGCGTCACGGCGATGTCGCCCTGCCCGATGGCGATGTTGGTGTAGTCGCCGCCGTTCCACTGACGGTCGGCGTCGGACCAGTTGGAGAAGTAGTTCCACTTCCACTCGGCATCCGGGACGCGTCCCGAGGACTCGCTTGGAAGGTCAACACCCGTTGTGGACCCAAGGCCCCACTTCCTGAATGTGTCCTGCATACCGTCGGACTTGTCGCCGGAGTTGTAAAAGCCCTTGGCCACCTCATAGAAGACGACGTCGCACGAGTTGACGATTCCGTTACGCAAGTTGAGATAGCCATGGCCCTTCGTGTTCCAGCAGTACTTGCCATACGCGCTGCCGAACCCGGTCCACCAGCCGGTGCAGTCATAGGTGGTGTCCGGGGTTGCAATGCCGTAATCGAGCGCGGCAAACGTCGTGAGGGGCTTTATCGTCGACGCGGCAACGTATTGGCCGCTCACGGCCTTGTTCATGAGGGGGTTGCCAGCGTCGTCGGCAGACAGCTCGTCCCAGTCGTCCTGGGAGATGCCGCCCGCGAACACCTCGGGCCTGAACAGCGGGGCGCTGGCCATGGCGAGCACGTCGCCGTTCGTGGCGTCCAGGACGATGGCGGCGCCGGACGTGCACTCCTTCACGCCTGCGTCCTGACGCTTCTTGATCTGTGCGACGAGCGCCTCCTCGGCAGCCTTCTGGATGTCAAGGTCAATCGTGAGCATGATGTCAGAGCCGCTCTCGGCGGGCACCGAGGTCGAATAGTCGAGCACGTTGCCATGGACGTCAACGTAGACGGTCTGCTCGCCACGAACGCCCTGGAGAAGCTCCTCGTACTGGTACTCGACGCCAGCCTGGCCCGTCGTGTCGCCACTTTCGTAGGTGATGCCGCCGTTTGCGTCGGCAGAGGCATCAATCTGGTCCTGCGTGACGGTGCCGGTGTAGCCAAGTACCTGCGCGGCCACCTCGCCCTGCGGGTAGGAGCGCTGGGTTCTCGTCTCGATGCTCACGTCTGGAAAGACGTCGACGTGCTCCTGGATGAAGGCAACGGCCGAACGCGTGGCGTCCACGGCCACCATGCGCGCGCTCTGGGCGCTCTGCGTTGAGTCGGTTGCCCTGCGCTTTGCGGCTACGGAAGGTATGCCAAGAAGGGCGGACAGCACGTTCAGCTCGATGGCATCGTCGGCGATGTCACTCATCGCGCAGACTGTGAGGCTCGGCCGGTTGGTGACGAGCTCCACGCCGTTGCGGTCAAGGATGCGCCCGCGCGGAGCCGCCGTGGTGACGGTCCTCGTACGGTTTGACTCCGCCTGCCTTGTGTAGTCCTCCCCAGAAACGACCTGCATGGACCACAGCCGTGCGAGAAGCACGCCGATGACAGAGCCGGAGAAGACGCCAAGCCCAACGAATCGGCTCTTGAAGGTTGTCTCGGCAGACGTGTCGTTGCCACCGGCCGCACGCGGTGCCTGGCCGCCAATGTCGAACTTGAGGCCATTTCCACCGCGGCTGAGCATGAGCACAACCACGACGGCTACGGCCGCAAGTATGACGATGCAGCCTATGAGCAGAATGGTTCCCGAGCTCATGGGCTACAGGCCCTTCAATGACAGGCCGCTCGAATGCTTGCCGCCAAAACCGGAGGAACCGCCCGAAAAACGAGCGAGGATGACGGCAACGATGCAGAGCGCCAGGCAGTCGAGAACGGCACCGGGCAGGGCTCGCATGAACACGACCTCCACGAAGGATTCCGCCTGCCCAAGGAGGAGCAAGACAATGGCGTAGAGAACCTCGATCGCAAGCGCAACGGGGGCGAACAGCACGACAGAGGCCGTGGGGTCATCGGAAACGCGGCTACGGCCCGCGGCAGACAGGGCAAATCCCGTGAGCGTGAGCAGCAGTGCCATGAGGCCAATCGGGCCAGAGCCCGCCAGGTCATAGAAGAGCCCGGCGAAAAATCCCGCGAATGGCGCCTTCGAGGTTTCCCCGCCAAGGCACACGGAGGCAACGAAGACGAGCGCAAGGTTTGCGCGCCCACCGATGATGCCGATGTTGGGAACGATGGAGAGCTGGAGAATGCCGAGAACGACGGCGAGGACGATGGAGACGCGTCGCGCCTTACCCGTGTCATTGACGATCATGTGTCCCTCCTACTCCCCGCTTGAGTCGTCGGACTCGTCGGTCGCGACGTCTGTTGTGGCGTCTGACGTGGTGGCAGCCTGGGTCGAGCCTGTGGTCGAGGTGGTCCGATCCTGGGCGTTCGCCGTGGAGGCGTCATCAGAGGTTGCCTGCTGGTCGCTCGTGAGCGAGGTGACCACAAGCACCTCGGAAAGCGAGTCCACCGAGGTGATCGGCTCCACCACCACGTCGTAGTACATGGACCCTGGCGACTTTGTTACGTTCGTCACGGTACCAATGGGCAAACCCTTTGGATATACGCCGCCAAGCCCGCTCGTGACGACGGAGTCACCGGGTGAGACCTGCTGATCGGTCCTGATGAGCGTGAGACGAAGGGTTCCGTCAGCAGAGCCCTGGAGCTGGCCCTGTGCCCCGCTCGACTGAACCTTGGCAGAAACGCCGGAGCTTTCGTCGGTTATGAGGCGCACGGTGGCCGTCGTGGGGCCGACCTCGCAGACCTGGCCGATGACGCCCGTGGTCGTGGTGACGGGCATACCGGTCTCGATGCCCGAGCTCTGTCCCTTGTCGATGGTGATCGTGGAGCTCCAGGAGTCTGTGGACCTGGCGATGACGCGGGCGGCGGTCGAGTCGAGGTTGTACTGGTTTCTGAGCTGCAGAAGGTCCGTGAGGGTGTTGGCCTCCTCCTCATACTCGGAGAGCCTCGCCACCTGGCTCTTCAGCTGCTCGTTCTCGGCCTTGAGGTCAGAGAGGCTCTCGGAGTCTGCCGTGAGGTTGCCCACGACGTTGCCCAGGCCGGAGACCGGTGAGGCCACGAGAGAGCCCACGACACGCGCCGGGGACGCAAGCGTCTGGAATACCCCGCGAACGCCGTGGAGCACGCCAGAGTCGCCCTCGCGAACGCCCACGACGAACAGAAGAAGCGACAGGACGCTAAAGACTATGAGCGAGCGCGGGACCCCCGAGGAGGACCCGCGCCCCATGGTTGAGCTGGGTGCGGAAAAGCGCTGAGCCATTCGCAGGACCCCTACTTGCCAGAGCTCTGGACAAAGCCGCCGGACAGCGCATTGGCCTCGAGCACCTTGGCGCAGCCAAGCACGACGTTCTCCAGAGCCGTCGGGCTCACGTTGACCGGGACGCCGGTCTCCTCGCGCAGACGCTGGTCGAGGCCGCGCAGCAGCCCGCCGCCGCCCGTGAGCATGATTCCGTAGTACATGAGGTCGCTCGCGAGGTCGGGCGGAGTGACGTCAAGGGCATCCTTGACGGCCTTGGTGACCTGATCGAGCGGAGAGTTGAGCGCGCGGCGAATCTCCTCGGACTCGATGCGCACCGTCTTGGGCAGGCCGCTCATGACGTCTCGGCCGTTGACCTCGACATCGAGCTCCTCCTTGAGCGGAGCCGCGGAGCCAACCTTGATCTTGATGTCCTCAGCCGTTCGCTCGCCGATGGAGAGGTTGTAGGCATCTCGAACGTGCTCGAGGATGACCTGGTCGAACTCGTCGCCAGCCGTGCGAATGGACTGGGAGACGACGATGCCGCCCATGGCGATGACGGCCACCTCCGTCGTGCCGCCGCCGATGTCGACCACCATGGTGCCCGTCGGATCCTCGATGGGAAGGTTGGACCCGATGGCGGCCGCCATGGGCTCCTCGATGAGGAACGCCTGGCGAGCGCCGGCCTGAATGGTCGCCTCAAAGACCGCACGCTTCTCGACGGACGTGACGCCGGAGGGCACGCACACGACGACACGCGGGCGCGGGCTCCAGGGATAGCGGCGCTTAGAGGCCTTCTCGATGAAGTAGCGGAGCATGACCTCGGTGACGTCAAAGTCGGAGATGACGCCATCCTTGAGCGGCCTGATGGCCTTGATGGAGCCTGGGGTTCGGCCAACCATGCGCTTGGCGTCCGCGCCAACGGCCAGCACGCGCTCCTCGCTCTGGTCGATCGCGACGACCGACGGCTCGTTGATGACGATGCCCTCACCGCGGACGGACACGAGCGTGTTCGCCGTTCCAAGGTCGATGGCGAGGTCTCCGCCATACTCGCCAAATATGGAGTCTAGGAATGACATGGCATCCATTCTTTCGAGGATCGCGCGATACGGCCCGCTCCAGGCGGGACGAGGCTAGTTGGTCGTGGCAGTAGTGGCCGTGGTGGCAAGCTGGCCCGTGGTCGTCGTGGCGCCAGAGGCAGAGCCCTGCGAGGAGAACGAGAGCTTGACGTCGGAGACCTTCCAGCCAAGGCCGCTGCGGACCATCGTGAGTTCATAGGACTGCGAGCCGCCAGACGCGAGGCTCGAGGTCACGAGGACGGTCGACGAGGCCATGGAGCGGTCCACGCCAGAGACGCTGGACGTGGCCCCGGCCGGCATGATGGAGGAAATCTCGGACTTGGCATCCGAGGAGACGGAGTCTGCGAGGTAGGGCGAGATGTCGTTGCCCGCGGCAGCGGCCGAGAAGAAGTCCGACGCCACAGCCTCCTGTGTGGGCCAGCCATAGCCCTTGTAGAAGGCAAAGCCGCCAGCGCAGCCGAGGATGACGAGCACGATGAGAATCGTCAGGAAAACCTTGAGGCCGCGGTGGCTGTGCTTGCGGCGAGCGTTGCGCTCGTCCTTGTCGGCGGCCATGAGGTCCTCCTCCGTGACGGAGAAGAAGCCCGTGTCCTCCGGACTGGGGATGAACTCGCCCGAGCGCCCAAGCGGGTCAAGCGGGTCATAGGAGGCCGTCGTGGGGCCAAAGCCGTCGTTGGCGGCCAGGTCGGCAGCACCATAGCCCGTGCCGGCAAGCATCTGCTCGGTCTCCGAGGGAGTCGTGCCCTGCTTGGCCGCGAGGGCCCTCTGGGCTGCTGTGAACGAGACCTGCTGCTCACCCGTAAGCTGGTAGGCGGGGTCTGACGCCGCCTTGGTGAAGGCATCGGCTGCCTCGGCGATGCGGTTGGAAGCCATGTAGGCAAGACCAAGCTCCGCATAGATCTGTGCCTGGCTGCCGTCACCGGAGAAGTCGAGGGCGGTTCGATAGGCCTCGACGGCATCGTCCGGACGACCGAGCGTCATGAAGCAACCACCGAGCTTGACGAGCGCGCCAGACGGGTCCGGGTTGGCCTCGTCAATGGCGGCGCTGCGCCAGGCGGTCCCGGCCTCGAGTGCCTGGCCACGCTTGGTATAGAGGCTGCCAAGGGCCTGGTAGGCCTTGTACGGCGTAGGATAGGACGGGTCCGAAACGGCAGCCTGGAAGCACGTCTCGGCCTGGGCGTCATTGCCGGCCGCGACAAGCGCGCGGCCCCTGTTGCAGTTGAGCGCGCCGACGTGGCCATAGGAGGCGTCGGCGAGGGCCTCGCCATAGGCCTCCGCAGCCTCGGAGAACATGCCGAGCTTCATGAGGGCGTTGCCGCGAAGGTGATCGGCCTCGCCGCACACCTCTCCAGGACCCTTGACGCCAGAAAGCGCCGAGACGGCTCCGGCCCAGTCGCCGCTCTTGTAAGCGGACCTTGCTATTTCAAATGCCTGAGTATTCAAGAGACTCTCCCGTCTACTTGGCGACGTGCTCGATGCGGATGGACTCGATCACGTCTCCGGCACGAAGCTTGTCGATGACATCGAGGCCCTCGAGCGTCGTGCCAAAGACGGTATACCCATCATCGAGCATGTGCTGCGGGCCAAGGCAGAAGTAGAACTGGGATCCCGCGGAGTCGGGGTTCTGAGAGCGGGCCATCGCAAGCGCACCGTCAACGTGGCTGTTGCGGGGATTCGTGTCGTACTCGTGCTTGATGCGGTAGCCCGGGCCGCCCGTGCCGGGCATGCCGTCACGACCGGGGCGGCCAGAGGCAACCTCTTCGGACGTCATGTCGCGCGTATTGGGGCAACCGCCCTGGATGACGAAGCCCGGGACGTAGCGGTGGAACTTGAGGTCGTCGTAGAAGCCACTGCCCGCGAGCTCACAGAAGTTCGCGACGTGGATGGGCGCGCCTTCGCCGTCCAGACGGACACGAATCGTGCCCTTGGACGTCGTGAGAACGGCGACCTCGTCGCCCTTGACTTCGTACTCGGGGGTATAGAGGGGATCGGGAATGCCGAACATGTGACCTCCAGCAAGGTTGTCGCGCCACATGGGCGCGTCTTGTGCGTACTAGCTGACTAATTCTAGCAGTACGTCGCTGGTTTCACACATTCGGCATTCCGAGAGCAAAGGCGAGCTAGCGCTGCTCGGGCTTCCAGGCGTCGTAGTTCTTCTTGAACAGATTCACGTAGGACTCGGAGCCGTCGCTCTCGCGATTGCCGGCCATTGGGGCCAGGATCTTCTCCTTGTCGGCCGTGGGGTCCGAGCTCTGAGCGGACAGCTGCCAGGCTTCGTAGATTGCCTCGACGCGATTGCGCAGCCAGCTCGCAAGGGTCGAGACGTTGGCCTTCTGGTCTGCGTAGGTACCCGTCGTCTGGACGTCAATGTCGGCGAGCGTGGAGGCCTCGTTGCTCACGTCGAGAGAAAGCTGCTTGGCCTGCTGCTCGCCGGCGGCGCGCTCCTCAGACGTGCCGGAGACACCCGTGCTGTCCAGGAGACTCTCCAGCTCGTCGGCCCGAGCGGAGAGATCGGATAGTGCCTCATAGGAAGAGGTGAGCGACGAGAACGTGGCCTCGTCGGCAGAGACGACCGTAGAGGCGTCCGAGCCGCTCGAGTCCTGGCCGACGAGCCTGTCAACCGTACCCGGAAAGCCTGCCTGCGAGGTGTCCGCTGGCGTAGTTGCGCGCGTGTCCGTGAGCGTTGGGTCCCAGGGGTGCGTGATGACGAGTGCCGCACCGCCCACGACGAGCAGGCTCGCGATGGCCGCAAGGGCGAACACCTTGGTGTGCGGCAGGCGTTCCCTGCCATAGGCGCCCTCGACGCGGGGGTCGGGCTCGGAGGGAATGGCGCTCTCGATGCGCGGCAGCGTTGAGGTACGCTCTCGCTCGAGGCGGCGTTCCTCGGCCATGCGACGGTCAAGCTCGTCCGACGCCTTTGCCACGGGCGCGGCAGAGACGGGCATGCCGCACTTGGGGCACGTGGGCTGGCCAGCGGGAACAAGCGCGCCACACGAGGGGCACCAGGTGCCCCTCAACTTGGGCATCACACGCGTTGCGGACAGATTTGCATGACAAGCGGGGCATACGTCGAGGCCATCGGCTATCTGCGACCCGCAAGAAGGGCACTTCACGAAAGCTCCTCCAACACATAGGGAAGAATGCCGCCGCTTCGAAGGAACGCGCCCTCGAGGGCGGTGTCCACGCGAACGACGCAGTCGAACGAGACGCGCGCGCCATCTGCTCGCGTGGCGGTCACGGTCGTGCGGGGGCGAGCGGGCAGCCCGGCGACAAGGTCAACGGGCTCGATATCGTAGACCTCCGTGCCGTCCAAGCCAAGGGTCGCGGCACCCTGTCCCTCAATAAATTCAAGCGGAAGGATGCCCATCTGCACGAGGTTCGAGCGGTGAATGCGCTCGAAGCTCTCGGCGATGACGGCCCGCACGCCCAGGAGCAGCGGACCCTTGGCGGCCCAATCGCGGCTGGACCCCGAACCGTACATGCGACCGGCAACGATGACGAGCGGAACACTCGCCTTCGCATAGTCCTCGGCGGCATCAAAGACGCTCGTGACCTCATCGTTCAGCAGGTCTCGCGTGACGGGGCCGGGACGTCCGGCGAGCTTGTTGTCGAGCTTGACGTTGGCAAACGTGCCGCGAGCCATGCATTCGTGATTTCCTCGGCGCGAGCCATACGTGTTGAAATCTCCGCGCTCGACGCCGCGCTCGAGCAGGTAGCGGGCGCACGGGGAGTCGGGAGAGATGGCACCGGCGGGCGAGATGTGATCGGTTGTCACGAAGTCGCCAAACAGCGCGAGGGCCCTCGCGCCCTCAACGCCGACGGCCTGCTGCCTTCTCGCGATCTCGAAGTAGGGCGGCCGGCGAACGTAGGTCGAGGTCTCGTCCCAGGCAAACGTAGCAGACTCGGACGACTCGATGGCGCGCCAGGACGCCTCCCCCTCCATGAGGCCCTCCATGCCGCGCTCATAGACGTCGGAGGTGAGGACCTCGTCGAGAACGGCCTGGATCTCTGCGGTGGTAGGCATGATGTCACCGAGGTAGACGGGCGCGCCATCCGGCGAGGTGCCCACGGGCTCGATGGCCAGATCCACGTCCATCGTTCCCGCAAGGGAGTAGGCCACGACAAGCGCCGGCTGGGCAAGGAAGTTCTGCGCGACGTCCGGAGAGATCCTTCCGTCGAAGTTGCGATTGCCCGAGAGAACGCTCGTGAGCTCGACGTCTGCAGAGAGAGGTTTGAGACACGGGAGGATGTCGCCCGAGTTGCCGATGCAGCTCATGCACCCAAAGCCACACGTGTAGAAGCCAACGGCCCTGAGGTCGTCAAGCAGGCCGGCTCGCTGGAGGATGAGGGATGCCGCGTGGCTGCCCGGAGCCAGGATCCGCTTGACCCAAGGCTTGGGCTCAAGACCGGCCTCGCGCGCGTGGCGGGCGGCAAGGCCCGCGGCGACCATCATCGCAGGGTCTGTCGCCGTCGTGCAGCTCGTGATTGCCGCAATGGCAAGCGTGCCGTGGCCAAGCTCGTAGCCGGTGCCATCGGCGCACGCGGCGTTCCAGCGCTCCCCCATGTCTGCGTGGCCGTGCGCGGCGCTCGAGGTCTCGAAGCGCTCCTTGAGGCCGGCAGGCGTCACGCGGTTGTGAGGACGAGAGGGGCCGGCGAGAGAGAGCTCGACATCGGCGAGGTCAAGCTCGATGACGCGAGCGTAGCGACGGTCCTCGCGCGAGCCAAAGACCCCCTGGGCACGCGCGTACGCCTCGACGAACTCGATGTCGGCCGGGTTGCGGCCCGTCAGGCGCAGATAGTCGAGCACGTTCTCGTCAATCGGGAACAGCGTCGAGGTGGCACCGTACTCGGGCGTCATGTTGGAGACGCAGGCACGCTGCGTCACCGTGAGCGTGGGGGCGCCGGGGCCATACGCCTCGACGAGGCAGCCCACGACGCCCTCGGCGCGCAGGCGCTCGGCCACGGTGAGCGCGAGGTCCATGGCGGAGATGCCGTCGCCGAGGCGGCCGGTGAGGTGGAGGCCAACAACCTCGGGCACACGCATGGAAATGGGCTGACCAAGCGCAGCCGCCTCGGCCTCGATGCCGCCAACACCCCACCCAAGCACGCCAATCCCGTTTGCCGTGGGCGTGTGGGAGTCCGTGCCCACGACCGTGTCGAAGCATGCAAGCTCACCCTCGCCCTGCCAGAGCGCGTCGGTGGAGACGACCTCGCAGAAGCGCTCGATGTTGAGCTGATGGCAGATGCCGCGTCCCGGCGGAACGATGCGCACGTTGTCAAACGAGCGACTCGCCCACTTGAGGAACGAGAAGCGCTCGCGATTGCGGCTCGCCTCGATGGCAAGGTTGTCCCCGAGCGCGCTCGCGCAGCCCGCAACGTCGGCCGTCACGGAGTGGTCAATGACGAGCGTGCAGGGAATGCGCGGGTTGACGGCGCGCGGATCTCCCCCACGCTCCACCATGGCATCGCGCATGGCGGCAAAGTCAACGAAGACGGGCACGCCCGTGAAGTCCTGGAACAGCACGCGCGCCGGCATGAACTCGATCTCCTCGCCGGCGCCGCCGGAGCGAGCCGCCTCCATGATGCGGGACGCGGCAAGAACGGCCTGCTCATCAGTATGTGCGCGGCGGATCACGTTCTCGAGCAGCACGACGAGGCAGGCAGGAAGCTCATCTGCCCCCGGAATCGCGGAAACGTCAACGATGCGCCTGCTCTCGGACCCAGCCGTGAGGATACGTCCCGATCGCGCGTTCGCGACGGCGCTAGCGAAGATGTTCTGGTCCATGGTCATTCCGCCTCTCGTCATGGTTCTCGATGGCCTTCATGAAACTCTCGTATCCCTCGTCTCCCGCGGCAAGCTCGACTCCACGGTCGAACAGGAAGTTGAAGATGACAAGCGAAACCGCTCCGATGATGGCGACGGAGACGAGCATCACGGGATTGAGCGGGCAGATCTCAAAGAAGGAGCCGGCAACGGTGCAGCCAAACGCGATGATTCCCACAACGACCGCAAGCAGCGCCCATCGCAGGGGATTCAACGGAAGCGAGATGCGGACGATGAGGCAGAAGCCGACGAGGCAGGTGAGCAGGACGCACACGGTGGAGACCTCGGCACGCGAGAGCCCGAAGTGCTCGAGCACGCCAGACGACAGGCCCACCGCGAGAATGACTGCTATGGAGCCGGGCATGGAGCGCGCCAGCACGTTGCCGAGAAAGCTGCCGCGGACGCGATCGCGATTGGGCTCGAGCGCAAGAACGAACGACGGAATCCCGATGATGGCCGTGGAGATGAGCGACATCTGGACCGGCTGGAACGGATAGGGCGGGATAAGGGCACACAGCAGTGCCAGCACGGCCGAGAAGACCGTCTTGACGAGGAAGAGCGAGGCGGAACGCTGCAGGTTGTTGATGGAGCGGCGCCCCTCGGCGACCACCGCGGGCATATGGGCAAAGTCATTGTCCACGAGCACGACCTCGGCAACGTTGCGCGCCGCGTCGGAGCCAGACGCCATGGCCACGGAGCAATCGGCCTCTCTCAGGGCAAGCACGTCGTTCACGCCGTCGCCCGTCATGGCCACGGTGTGGCCGGCGTGGCGAAGTGCCTGAACGAGCTCGCGCTTCTGCTGTGGCGTCACGCGCCCGAACACGTGATAGGTCATGGCCGCCTGCTTGAGGGCCTCGGGCGTCGTGAGCGTCGAGGCGTCCACCCACTTGTCAGCGTCCGGAACACCCGCCTCCTCGGCAATGCCGGAGACCGTGCGCGGATCGTCTCCGGATATCACGTTGAGCGTGACGCCCTGCTCCACGAAGTAGGCGATCGTGGCGGGGGCATTCGCGCGAATGTGGTCGGAAAGCGAGAGGATGCCCAGGGGTCGAGCGTCCCCGACAAGGCATCCGTCATTGTCAAAGCCGTCGCATTCGGCAACGACAAGCGTGCGCTCGCGCTCCCCCGTCTGAGACAGCGCCAACGAGACCTCTGAGGGAACGCCGGCCGCAAAGACGAACTGAGCCGCACCCATGACGAGCGCGCGGCCGCCGGGCATGACGCACCCGGAGTACTTTCTCGCGCTCGAGAAGCCAATCGCACGCTCGGCGACAGGGGCATCGATGCCCGCCTCGGTGGCGTGGCGGATGATTGCGGTGGCCGTCTCGTTGGCGTCATGGGCATTGGCGCGAACAATCGAGGCCGCGGCAAGCTCAACCTCATCCGAGCCATGCCCGTCAACGCCCACGCTTCTCTCGAAGTCCATGGATCCCGAGGTGATCGTGCCCGTCTTGTCCAGGCAAAGGACATCGACGCGCGCGAGCATCTCAATGCAGTAGAACTGCTGGATGAGGACGTTCTTCCTCGCAAGACGAGCCGTTGAGATGGCAAGCACCGAGGAGGTGAGCAGCACGAGACCCTGCGGAATCATGCCCACAAGGGCGGCGACCGTGGTGAGGATGGCCTGATTGATCGTGGAGCCGTCCTGCAGTGTGCGAAGGAACAGGAGGATGCCCACGGGCGCGAGCAGCCACGTTGCCCAGCGTATGATCATGTTGAGCGTGCTCATGATCTCCGACTTGGCGCCCTTGACGTACTTGGCCTCGGCATTGATGCGAGAGGCGTAGCTGTCCGCTCCGACGCGCGTCACACGAGCCACGAGACAACCGGAGTCGAGGAAGCTGCCGCTCATGAGCTCTGAGCCCAGGACCTTGGTCACGGGCTTGCTCTCGCCCGTGAGCAGGCTCTCGTTGACGCCCGCCTCGCCCCAGACCACCTCGGCGTCGGCCGGGATCTGGTCTCCGCGAGAGAGCACGAGCAGGTCATCGAGCACGACCTGCTCGTGGGAGACGCAGACGTCCCTGCCGTCCCTCCTGATGACGACGGGACGCTCCGCGAGAATCGAGAGCTTGTCGATCGTGCGCTTGGAGCGGATCTCCTGGAACACGCCGATGAAGAGGTTGGCGAAGACGACGACCACATAGGAAAGGTTTCGCCAGGAACCCGTGAGGGCGACAAGCCCTGCGAGCACGAGGTTCACGCCGTTGAAGAGCGTAAACGTGTGTTCGGCGGCAATCTGCCCCACAGACTTGGTCTTGGGACCGGCATAGGCGTTCGTGAGGCCCTCGGCAAGTCGATCGGCAACCTCCTCCGACGAGAGGCCACGCAGCTCGGGCGCAACGATGTCCTCTGTGTTCTCGTCGATCAAAGTGGGCTCCAATCAAGGTAGGCGCCGAATTGCCCAGGGCGCATGCGAATGTTCATTGTACGGGGTCGAGGTGCAAACGGCCCCCTCAAGACAAGTGCTTACAGAACTGAAACCTACCCAATCCATTCGCGAGGGTTTCAGAAAGGCGCCCGGTTGCCGTATACTGTCCATCGCTTGCTCTCTTAGCTCAGCTGGATAGAGCGTTCGCCTCCGGAGCGAAAGGTCGCGGGTTCGAATCCCACAGAGAGCACCATTCGATTAGCCAGGGCCCCAGCGATGGGGCCTTTTTAGTGGGCGGCCCAGCGCGGAGGGATTCGAACCCGGTAGGGGCCGAGGCGAGGAAACGCGCGAGCGTTTCCCGGCGAGGCGCCCGAGGGGCGGAACGCCCCGAGGGGCACGCGGGCCCGCGAAGCGAGAACGCAGACATCCCACAGAGAGCACCATACGATTAGCCAGGGCCCCAGCGATGGGGCCTTTTTCGTTTAGCAGCACTGCCCGTTGGCGCATGTAGTACCATCAGTCAACTGACTTAAACTCGCACTAGGTCCGAGTTGTGCTACAAGGGGGAAGCGATGATCGCAGTCGTCAAGGACACGGCAACGCCGGAGCAGGTAGACCATTTCGTAAGTTGGATCGAGAGCAAGGGGCTCTCGGCGCACATATCCAAGGGCGACAACACGACGATAATCGGCCTTGTTGGCGACACGACCCAGGTTGACCCCTACCTCATCGAGGGTATGGACATCATCGAGCGCGTGCAGCGCGTCTCCGAGCCCTTCAAGCGCGCCAACCGCAAGTTCCATCCGCTCGACACCGTCGTTGACTGCGGCCACGGCGTGAAGGTCGGCGGCGGAACGTTCAACGTCATCGCGGGCCCCTGCTCCGTCGAGGGCGAGAACCTCATCCGCATCGCCCGCGAGGTCAAGGCGGCTGGCGCCACGATGCTGCGCGGCGGCGCCTACAAGCCCCGCACCTCCCCGTACGCCTACCAGGGCATGGGCGAGGAGGGTCTCGACATACTGTGCGAGGCCCGAGACGAGCTCGACATGCCGATCGTGACCGAGATCATGGACCCGAGGGACGTCGACAAGTTCCTCTCGCGCAACATCGAGGTCTGGCAGATCGGCGCGCGCAACTCCCAGAACTTCCCGCTGCTCAAGGAGGTGGGCAAGACGCGCACGCCCATCCTCCTCAAGCGTGGCATCGCCGGCACCATCGACGAGCTGCTCATGGCGGCCGAGTACATCATGAGCGAGGGCAACCCCAACGTCATCGTCTGCGAGCGCGGCATCCGCACGTTCGAGACGCGCACGAGAAACTCGTTCGACCTCAACGCCATCCCCGTGCTCCACGGTCTCACTCACCTGCCGGTCTGCGCGGACCCGAGCCACGCCACCGGCCACACGCGCTACGTGACCCCGATGGCGCTCGCCGCAACCGCCGCCGGTGCCGACTGCCTCGAGATCGAGGTGCACGACGACCCCAAGCACGCCTGGTCCGACGGCGCCCAGGCGCTCACGCCGGCGCAGTTCCGCGACGCCATGGCGCGCATCGCCAAGGTGCGCGAGGCCGTGACGATGGAGGTCGAGTAGCGTGGCGCAGGCAGAAGAGAGCGTACGGCCCTCGCAGATGGTGACGGGTCGCGTGGGCATCGTGGGCCTCGGCCTCATCGGCGGATCGATCGCCCGTGCCATGGCAAGAGGCGGCCACGAGGTCTACGCCTTTGACCTCAACGAGGATATCGAGACGTTCGCAGCCATCGAGACCACGTCGGGCACGCTCACGGACGAGCTCGTCCCCACGTGCGAGCTCATCGTGCTCGCCTGCTATCCCAAGGCCTGCGTCGACTGGCTCCGCGAGCACGCCTCGCTCGTGAGCCCGGACGCCATCGTCATCGACACGGGCGGCGTCAAGCGCTCCGTCTGCGAGCCGTGCTTCCAGATAGCGAGGGATACGGGCATCAGGTTCGTGGGCTGCCATCCCATGGCGGGCACGCAGTTCTCCGGATACGCCCACTCGCGCGCCAACATGTTCGAGGGCGCGCCCATGGTCGTCTGCCCGCCGCCGGAGGTCCGTGGTGTCGAGTGCCTCGCGCTCGTCGACAGGCTCGAGGGGCTCCTCGCGCCCTGTGGCTTCGACAAGTTCACCGTCACGACGCCCGAGCGTCACGACGAGGTCATCGCGTACACCTCGCAGCTGGCCCATGTGGTCTCCAACGCCTACGTGAAGAGCCCGACGCTGGCGCTGCGCCAGGGGTTTGCGGCTGGATCCTACCGAGACCTCACACGCGTGGCCAGGCTGAACCCAACGATGTGGTGCGAGCTGTTCCTCGACGACGCCGACAACCTCTCCCGCGAGATTGGCACGATCATCGACTCGCTCGCCCAGTACAAGGGCGCGCTCGACGAGCGCGACGGCGACAGGCTCATCGAGCTGCTCGCCGAGGGCGACCGCATCAAGCGCGCCGACGAGAAGGAGGCCGAGGTCTAGCTCGGTCACAATTTGTATTACCAAGGGGAAAGGAAGGACATGCAAACCATCCATATCGATACAGAGACGCGCGATTATGACGTTCTCGTAGGCAAAGACATCCTTGGGCTCGTTGGCGAGAAGACTCGGGAAACCGCAGGCGGAACTAGAGCATTTCTTGTCAGCAATGTAAACGTAGATCCCCTGTACGGCAAACAGGTAACTCAGTCGCTCGAAATTGCAGGTTATGAAGTCTCGAAAATGGTTGTCGGAGCAGGCGAGTTCATCAAGAACATGGGCGTACTTTCCGACATGCTCGAAAGAATGGCAGAGGCAGGACTTGGTAGAGACGATGTCGTGGTGGCTCTTGGCGGCGGCGTTGTTGGAGATCTAGCTGGCTTTGCAGCAGCAGTTTATATGCGCGGCTGCAAGGTAGTTCAACTTCCTACATCCCTCTTGGCGATGGTTGATTCCTCGGTCGGAGGAAAGACGGCTGTCGACCTCAAGGCCGGAAAGAACCTGGCAGGCGCCTTCTTCCAGCCGAGGATTGTCATAGCAAGCCTTAACTGCCTCGGAACAATCAACAAGGACCTGTTTACCGATTCATGTGGCGAGGTCATCAAATATGGGGTCATGTATGACGCCGCACTTTTCAATGAACTTTCGGAAAAGCCGCTGAATCAGGGCGACCCGGATTATGAACATCTCGAGCAGGTGGTTACGAAATGCGTTGAGATCAAGCGAGACGTCGTCAACGAGGATGAAAAGGAGACTGGCCTTCGCCAAATCCTGAATCTTGGACACACAATAGGCCACGCTATCGAAATCGCCAACGACTACCGACTTGGGCACGGAGCAAGCGTTGCGGCCGGAATGTGTTACATAGCTAGGGCCTGTTCGAAGCTAAACGTTTGCACTGAAGAAGATGCTCGCAAAATCGTAGACGTCGTAGAGTCCTATGGGCTCCCAACGACTTCCGAATTTTCGACAGAAGAGCTGTATAACCACGCCCTTGCCGACAAGAAGCGTCATGGCGACACGATGAACGTCGTCATGATCAAGAGCATTGGCGAGGTATACGTCGAAAAGATGCCGCTTCCAAAGTTCAAGCAGATTATCGAGCTTGGCAAGTCATTTTAATTCGCAACCATATAGCCACTTAATTTGAGGGGAATCGAGCCAATAGCTCGATTCCCCTCATCTCTCAAAATTCGAATCGTACTTCACGAACTAAGGCCCTCATTGAGCGTGGCGGCCAGGTCGGCGGCGTCGTTGCTCTCGCGCAGCTTGGACTTGAAGTTGTCGTCCATGAGAAGCAT
>CAKUNF010000013.1 GCA_934668375.1 uncultured Parolsenella sp.
AGGTTGCCAAGGCGATGGGCATAAGCCCGTCTACGGTGCGAAACCTGCAGGCAAGGGCTGCGTCAAAGTTGGGCCTGACGTTGCTCGATGAGCTGTCCGTCGCAGAAAAGGCTGGAATGGCCAAGGCGGGCAGAAGGCGGCGCCCGCATGAGGCTCGCCTTCTGCCCGCCTTGGTTCTGCTCCTCTGCTGTCTACCCGTCCTTGCGGGAACCGCGAGAAGCTGGCGGCTCGTGCTTGTTTCCGGAGAGCTGATAATGGCCGGGGTCCTTGCCTGGGCTTCCGGCTTGCATCCCAAGGCTATCGCTCTGCGGTCCGGCTCGTTGCTGGTCAGCGTTCAGCTAGGTCTGCTCTGTTCCTTGGAACTTGGCCTTTATCTGGGCGCGGAATCGATGGCGTCCATAGTCGCTCGCCCACTCGTCCTTGCGGATGCGGCGGCCATGACCTTCATCCTGTGGCGGCGTGGGGACGCGTCCACATTCTTGGGGCCGATTTTGATCGCCCTCCTCCTGGTCCCCGTCGATCCATGGCTTGTGCCAATTATCTATTCCTTCGGCGGCCTCCTGACGTCGTTGCATTTGAGGACGCCCGCAGGTCTGGCCTTGGCTGCGATGGCCTTTGGACTTGGCATAACGCTGGGCTCGGTTATGTCTTGGCCGCTCTTCGTATCGACGGGTCTCCTTGCCCTGAGATCCAATCTGCCGGGGCTGGTGTCGCTCTCTGCTGCGGCTGGACTGCTTCTTGGGGCGATGCTGCTTCTTGGGCTTGCAGCAAGTCTTTGGCTCGCCCGAGATACTCTGGCGGAGGAGCGTGCGAAAAGGGTGAGGGTCTCAACTCCGTCCTTTGACAAGCGCGTTCTTGCCCTGTGTGAGAGCCGTGGGCTTGGCGAGACTCAAGCGGCCATAGTCCTCTGCATCGTGAGGGGAATGAGCGGGGGAGAGATCTGCGGGAAGCTTTCCGTTGCGCCCGGTACGGTCAATGGGGCTAGAACAAGCGCATACCGTGCCTTTGGCGTTCACTCGGCGGCGTCTCTGACCGAGCTGGTGCTTCGTGCGGTTGTTAACGAGAGGGGCCCGAGCACCCTATGAGAGGCACTCGGGCTCGTGCGTCCTGCTTGGATATGGCTACCAAGTCTTGTAGTTGCACTGCATCCTGCTGATGTATCCCGGATAGCCGTTCGGCCCTATTCCAGCTGAAGTCCAAAGGCAGCTTGTGCTTTTAAGGGAGTACCCATTTCGGTACGTCAGGTTCTTGTAAGTCTTGTCGTACTGCGCAACGTTGTACTGAGGATAGTTGGCGGTCGAGAAGCTGCTATAGCAGTCGAGGACCGTGTCGATGAGAGAGTAGGGTGCAACCTCTTGCGCCTGGGCTTTTGTGGGGGCCCCAAGGGAAAGGAGGGCTGTAAAGGAAAAAGCGGTGGCGAGCATAAGGGCGGCTAGGCGGCTTCTCTTCGTGCTGGTCTCCATGATGTGCATCCTTTCTATTGGATTAATGACTGCTCGAGCCAATTCCTCCCTTCTCGTAAAGTTCTCGATACGTCTCAAGACAGGGGCGACGATCGGCGCCCCTGCTAGTTGCGGCGACCGTCCCGTCCTTGATGAAGATGACCTCGCTGCATGAGGTGTCGACGTTCGTGAGGTTGTGCGTCGACATGAGGACGGTCCGTCCGCTGCGCGCATACGTGTGCAGCGCGGCCGTCACGCGGGCCGTGTTCGTGGGGTCGAGCGCGCTCAGGGGCTCATCGAGTAGCAGCAGCCTGGCCCCCGTGCACATGGCAGCCGTGATCGCAACGAGTTGTTTCATGCCCTGGGAGCACTTGCGTATGGGAACGTCGAGAATCTCGGAAGAGCCACAGGCGTTCGCTACCTTCTCAATCTTGACGGCAGATTCCCAGAGGCTCCTTGCCAGCTCGGCGTGTTGCCGCCCTGTCATGCTCGCCTCGAGAGCCTCGTTGGCGGAGGGGAGGAAGTACGTTGCTGCCCTCCATGTGGTGGGCGTCAGGGCGTCGCTGTCGAGGCGAACGTTCCCGGACACCCTCTTGTCCCACGGCCTGGCGATGCTCTCGAGCAGTGTGGTCTTTCCGCTGCCATTGGGGGCGATGAGCCCTATGACGCCGGGGGCAAGCTCAAGGGTGACATCGTGGAGGATTGCCCTCGCTCCGCGCGTAGCGCCAAGGCCAGAGACCCTAAGCATCAGTGTCCTCCCTTCCCAGGCGGCGCTTCCGCGTGCCGCTGCCGATGCGGGTCGCAATAAACGAGACTGCGATAAGCGTTAGGGTCGTCACGAGCAACACGGTGACGCCCCGTCTAAACGTGGCTTCCGGGAACACCGAGATATCGAGGCCGTTCGCGTACGTTGGATAGCCCACGACCTGGCTCAGGCTGAGATACGTCGTGGGCAGCAGGCTTCCCACTTCGTGCCATGGGGCGAACTCGACCGCATACAGGGGAGCGAGCGGTAGCAGAAGCGCGAGCAGCCCGAGCCCGAGGGCAAGCCTCGGGCTCGCGCGGCTTACAAGCCCGACGAACAGGGCAAGGGCAATCGCCTCGAGAACGATGAGAGCGGCGTCCCTTCCAAGCGTTCCGAGAACGGTGTCTGAGACGACGATCCCATCCATGATGGGGACGACGGGGTATCTGGCGTCTCCCAGGCCGTTTCGGACAAGGGCCACGAGCGCGGACGGCAGCGCTACGGCGATGGGGCTGACAGCCGAGAGGACCGCTCCCACGAGAATCGCTCCGGCGTGCCTTGTGTGCTCGTGAAGCGGGGCCACGGCAAGCAGGCCATGGCCATGGAGACGTTTGAATACCGCATATGCCGTCAACAGGCCGGGCAACAGCAAGGTTGCCGCCGGCATGATGCCGAGGGCCAGCGCAAGGTAGTTGAGCGCGGGAAGATCCTTTGCGGTCACGTAGGTCTGCGGGTTGTCGAGCTCGGAAAGTTCGGTTAGCAGCGTCGCGCTTGCCCGGTAGCTAAGGCTACCGGTGAGGTAGCCCGCCTGCCACTCCCGGTCCTGCGTCTCGCGGGCTGAGCCCAGGGCCGAGAAGTATTCGCTGCTCGGATAGCTTGCCGCCGCGGCGTCGGAGAAGTGCGAGTATTCCTGTCTGGTGAGCTCGAGGAGTTCCTCGGGAAACTCGCTGCCGTATCTTATGAGCTCGTCTCGTGCGATTCCGGCGCTCTCGACGGCTCGCTCGTGGCAGATCGCCTCCTCGCCCGTTGGGTAGCTCGCGACCATGGGCAGCAGGAAGAGCAGCTGCGCAAGCACGAGAACGGCGATGACGCCCTTGTCGCGTAACGCGAGAAATGCAAGCGCTCGCATATGCGCGAGAGGGGGCGGTGCGCTCCGACTCGTCTTAATCCTGTCGGTCATGGTGCCTCCTCTTGTCGTTTGGGGATACCGTGCGGCAAGGGGAGGCACTTGTCTGTAGACGGGCGGTATGCGATTTCGAAATGTGCTGTCTACAGGACATCTGCCTGCTGGTATGCGGCGTCTGATATGGCGGCCCGCATCTCCTCGCGCGGTGTTTCACGTGCTCCGCTCGTGGTAGTGATTCGGAAACCTGGTGCCGGGTGGGCGCTCTTAGGCGTCCCTTGCCTTTCTCGCGCTCAAATCCTGTCCTTTTGCCGCGCTCACAAAATCTAAGCGCGCTCGCAGAAGGTTTTTTCATTTCTCGTTGTTATATCGCTGACTGCTGGGTACTATTCCTAGCGTTGGTAACTAGCGCGTGGCGCATGGCCACGCCCGCGACCGGCGGCGAACCTGCCGCTGGCGCCCGAGAAGGAGGTTCTTGGATATGACTCTGAAGCCGCTTGGAGACCGCGTTCTCGTTAAGCCCGCCCCCAAGGAGGAGAAGACCTCGACCGGTCTGTACATCTCCAGTGGCGCCCAGGAGAAGCCGCAGCGCGGCGAGGTCATCGCGGTTGGCGCTGGCAAGGTCAGCGACAAGGGCGAGCGCATCGTCCCGGACGTCAAGGTTGGCGACCAGGTCTACTACGGCAAGTTCGGTGGCAACGAGGTCAAGGTCGACGGCGAGGACTACCTGCTGCTCCGCGCCGACGACATCTACGCCGTCATCGAGGGCTAATGCCTGCGGGAGCTCTCCCGCCTTCATGTGATTGTTTGCCGCGCGAAGCAAGACTCGGCCAAGCGCGGCGCTGAATTGAAAGGAAGCCACCAATGGCTAAGAACATCATGTTCGGCACCGATGCCCGTGCCAAGCTCGCCAAGGGCGTCAACACCCTCGCCGATGCCGTGACCGCCACCATGGGCCCCAAGGGCCGCTACGTTGCCCTCGAGCGCTCCTATGGCGCCCCCACCATCACCAACGACGGCGTTTCCGTCGCCAAGGAGATCGAGCTGAAGGACCACGTGGAGAACATGGGCGCCCAGCTCGTCAAGGAGGTCGCCACCAAGACCAACGACACCGTGGGTGACGGCACCACCACCGCGACCCTGCTTGCCCAGGTCATCGTGAACGAGGGCCTGCGCAACGTCGCCGCCGGCGCCGACCCGCTGGCCATCCGTCGCGGCATCGACAAGGCCGTCAACGCCGTCGTCGATTCCATGAAGGCCTCCGCCAAGACCGTCGACACCAAGGAGCAGATTGCCTCCGTTGGCACCATCTCCGCCTCTGACCCGCAGGTTGGCCAGAAGATCTCCGACGCCATGGAGGTCGTGGGCAAGGACGGCGTCATCACCGTTGACGAGGACAAGACCAACTTCGGCATCTCCGTCGACACGGTCGAGGGCATGCAGTTCGACAAGGGCTACATCTCTCCGTACTTCGCGACCGACAACTCCGCTATGGTCGCCGAGCTTGAGAACCCCTACATCCTCATGACCGACCAGAAGGTCTCCAACATCCAGGACATCCTGCCGGTGCTCGAGGCCGTCCAGAAGTCTGGCTCCTCGCTGCTCATCATCGCCGAGGACGTCGAGGGCGAGGCCCTGGCCACGCTCATCCTCAACAAGCTCCGCGGCACGCTGAAGATCGCCGCCGTGAAGGCCCCTGGCTACGGTGACCGTCGCAAGCGCATGCTCGAGGACATCGCCATCCTCACCGGCGGCCAGGTTGCCATGGAGGAGCTTGGCATCAAGCTCGCCGACACCACCGCTGAGATGCTCGGCCGCGCCAAGGCCGTCAAGATCACCAAGGACAACACCACCATCGTCTCCGGCGCCGGCTCCAAGGCTGCCATCGACGAGCGCGTTGCCCAGATCAAGGGCGAGCTCGAGCACACCGACTCCGACTTCGATCGCGAGAAGCTCCAGGAGCGTCTCGCCAAGCTCTCCGGCGGCGTGGCCGTCATCAAGGTCGGCGCTGCCACCGAGGTCGAGCTCAAGGAGATCAAGCACCGCATCGAGGACGCCCTTCAGGCGACCCGCGCGGCCGTTGAGGAGGGCATCGTCGCCGGCGGCGGCGTCGCGTTCCTCGAGGCTCTGCCCGAGCTCGACAAGGTCGAGGCCACGGACGAGGAGAAGATCGGCGTCGAGATCGTGCGCAAGGCTCTGACCGCCCCGGTCAAGAAGATCGCCGAGAACGCCGGCTTCGAGGGCTCCGTCGTCGTCGAGAAGATCAAGAACCTGCCCGCCGGCCAGGGTCTCAACTCCGCCAACGGCGAGTGGGGCGACATGATCGAGATGGGCGTGCTCGACCCGGTCAAGGTCTCCCGCGTGACGCTGCAGAACGCCGCCTCCGTCGCCAGCCTCATCCTCATCACCGAGGCCACTGTCACCGACGAGCCCAAGGACACCACGATCGAGGAGGCCATCTCCGCCGCGGCTGCCCAGGGTGGCCAGGGTGGCGGAATGTACTAAGCCTGAAGGTTTAGCTGCCTGACGAAGCCCCGTGCCCTGTCTCGCGAACGTCCTCGCGCGCTTTGCGCGCTGCGGAATGTTCGCTACGGCAGGGCCCGGGGCTTCTGCTGTTAACCCTGTCGTGGGGCTTCAACCGGCGGGTGCGTTCGCATGGCGGGGCCATTCGGCCTTCGGCCGGCGGGACACGGATTCCCCAGCGGGGTATGATTAAACGGTTATGCCGCCGGGGAGCGGCTTTGGGTGAGGGAGAGAGACATGGCCGAGAAGAGAGACCTGCTCGACGAGTTCATCGACATAAAGAACGACTGGCAGGCGCTGTCCAATCCCGTCTCTGACGTGGCGAACGCCCTCTCCGCAAACCCGGAGGAGGTCAAGACCTGGAACCCGGCGGACTACAAGGAGCGCCCGCGCGCCAACGCCAACTCGTGCGTCTCCTGCAAGTCTGGCAACGAGGGCGCCTGCACGCTGTGTCGCGACGTCTGCCCCGTCAAGGCGATCGACCTGTCCGAGGGCGGCATCGAGATCGCGGACACCTGTCGCAAGTGCGGCCTGTGCTCGGCGGCCTGCCCCTCGGAGAGCTTCACGGCGTTCCAGATCACGCCGCGCAAGCTCTATGACCGCATCGTCCGCGCCGCCACGGCGTTCGAGCATGCCTACGTCACCTGCACGCGCTCACTCGGCCGCATGCCCGAGGGCAACGAGGTCGTGCTCCCCTGCGTGGGCTGCGTCCCCACCGAGGTCTGGTATGCCATTCTCGCGGACTATCCCAACGTGTCCGTCTACCTGCCGCTTGGCATCTGCGACCGCTGCCGCAACACCACGGGCGAGGATGCCCTTGCCGAGCACATCGGCGCCGCCGAGGAACTCTCTGCCAAGGGCATGGGCGTCGAGGTGGACGAGCGCGCCCTCGACCATACGAAGAACCACGACTTCGAGCGCAAGGAGTTCATCAACAGCCTGGGCAAGCAGGGCATGAACGCCCTGGGCGCCGTGAACCCCGCCGTTGCCGCCGCGCGCTCCATCACCAAGAAGCTAGACGAGAACACGCGCCGCATCAACGCCATCACGCGCTCGCTCGAGGGCGCCGCGGCTCCCGCTCCCGCGCGTATGCGCCGCATCCTTACGCAGCGCCGCCAGCTGCTGCTCACGACGCTGCAGCGTCACCCCAAGTACGCCGTCCGCCTCCACCCACAGCGCCCCGTGTGCGACTCCGAGAAGTGCACGATGTGCGGCGAGTGCGTCAACGTCTGCCCCGTGCACGCCTGCGAGCTCTCCGAGAACGGCATCTTCAAGGTGGAGGCCGCCTACTGCAACGAGTGCGGCGCCTGTCTGGCGGCCTGCGAAGAGCACGCCCTTGCCTTCGAGTCCTACAATGCCTCTGAGCTCGTGGTCCCCGACAAGGAGGAGATCGAGCGCAAGAAGCGCCAGGCAGAGCAGAAGGCCGAGGTCGAGAAGCTCAAGAAGCAGGGCATGGACCAGCTCAAGCGCGGTCTCGACTTCCTCGACAGCCTCAACCTTGGCGGGGACGATGACTAGGTAACAAGGCCGAGGCTCTCCTCGGCACGAGATAGGCCGGCCCCTGGCTGGCAACGCCGGGTTCGCCCGGAAGCTACGGAAGGAACGAACGTGTCACTCTCCATCGGCATCGTTGGCCTGCCCAACGTTGGCAAGTCCACCCTGTTCACGGCCCTCACCAAGAAGGGCGGCTTTGCGGCCAACTACCCCTTTGCCACGATCGAGCCCAACGTGGGCATCGTCGACGTGCCGGACGCACGCCTCCAGAAGCTCGCGGACATCGTGCATCCGGGCCGCATCGTGCCTGCCACGGTGGAGTTCGTCGACATCGCCGGCCTCGTGAAGGGCGCTTCCGAGGGCGAGGGCCTGGGCAACCAGTTCCTGGCCAACATTCGCGAGACCGACGCCATCTGTGAGGTCGTGCGCTACTTCTCCGACCCCAACGTCATGCGCGAGGTGGGGCGCACGGCCGAGTTCGTGGACCCTGCCGGTGACGCCGACACGATCATGACCGAGCTCATCCTTGCCGACATCCAGACGCTCGAGAAGCAGATTCCCAAGCTCGAGAAGGAGGCGCGCCGCGACAAGGAGCTCGCGCCCAAGCTCGCCGTTGCCAAGCGTCTCGTCGACTGGCTGAATGACGGCAACCGCGCCGCGACCATGGACATGACCGACGACGAGCGCGCGGCCGCCCGCGACCTGTTCCTGCTCACGCTCAAGCCCATCATCTACGTTGCCAACGTGGACGAGGACGCCCTGGGCGAGGACCTCGCTCCCATCGACGGCATCAAGCCCATCCCCGTCTGCGCCAAGATCGAGGCCGAGCTCTCCGAGCTCGACGCCGACGAGGCGGCCGAGTACCTCAAGGACCTGGGCATCGAGGCAAGCGGCCTGGACGTTCTCGCGCGCGTCGCCTACAGCACGTTGGGACTTCAGAGCTACTTCACGGCTGGCGAGATGGAGGTCAAGGCCTGGACGATCCCCGTGGGCGCCAAGGCCCCGCAGGCGGCCGGCGTCATCCACTCCGACTTTGAGCGCGGCTTCATCAAGGCAGAGGTCGCGAGCTATGACGACTACGTGACGCTCGGGGGCGAGGCTGGTTGCAAGGCGGCTGGCAGGCTCCGCATGGAAGGCAAGGACTACGTCGTGGCAGACGGCGACGTGATGCACTTCCGCTTCAACGTGTAGGTTGCAACCTGACGGGCTGACCGTCCGGCCACTCTGCGAAAGGACAGATTGCTGTGCAATCTCCCTTAGCCTTTCGCGTCGGGCCGGACGGTCAGCCCTGTCTCTTCCATTGATTGAATAGCCCCGCAGTCGGCCATGCTAGGTCCGGTTGCGGGGCTTTTCGACTAATTAAGGGACGCTTGGCGCGTTATAACGACTGCTGACCGAATGTCCGTTAGTTCTGCGCTGAATTGACGCTTCTCTCTGTCATGTTGTTATCGGCGCTGCTGGACAACTTGACGTTGGAGGCGATGATGGATAGAAGAACGTTTGTGAGGCTTGTGGCTGGTTCGGTTGCTTGCAGTTTTGTTGGCGGTGCCGTTCCTGCTGGCGCTGAGGAACTGGATGATAATTTCACACCTTTCTCTCCAGAACTCGCCGCTGAGATGGCTGGCGCATTTTTTGAGGGGGCCGCTGGTCTATCCTCATGTGTCTGTTCCGAGCCTATTCCGTTATTCGATTCTTCGGGACAATTACAAGGCTATGAAGTCACTGTTACCGACTATTCGGATTGTCCACTAGGCTATGTTGTGTTCGATGTACGCTGTCCTGGCATTGTTTCTAGATTTTCATTTGCCGAGGGCAAACCCGGCCCTTATGAGCGGATCGTGGGCAATGATGTGAGTGCGTATTCTCTTGCGATTGATCAACCCATGCTCGTCTCCTTGAGTCCATTGGACTTTTCGGTTCCTTTGTTCTCGAGAGGGATTTACCTATTGGCCGGTGGCGAGGTCGTTGAGCTTCCGGATGTGACTGCCAATTACTCTGATGATGGCAGCTCTTCCTATGACCCCACTTCTTGGAATGAGCTGATGATTAGGTGGACTGAGGTCCTTCGTGGGCCATACGCGCTTAAGGAACACAATAACATCGAGGTAAATGGTCTTAGTCAGGCCGAGTCTGTGAGCGCGCTCGGGAGATATGCCTGCGCTGTGACGGCCTTGTATTCAATAGCGTCAACCATGCTAAACGCTGCGGGGAATGATTGGCTCATTAACCGCCATAACGACATTAGCTGTTACAACACAATTTGGGAGTACACAAACACTGCAGTTGACCACGTGAAAGATGGAGTGATGTATGGAAGTACCCAGCATCAAGACATAGGGCCTGGATTCCAACGTTTCTGCGCGGAGAGGGGCGTTTCAATTCTTCCCGTTCGCGTGGTCTCGCCCAGCTTGCAGAAATTCAAGAATCAAGTTGATGCTCTGAGGCAAAGCGTTGTTATGCTTGCGATTAATGAGGGGACTGCCTCTGCGCCGAAGAGATCAGGCCATGCCATGGCTGTTTCTGGGTATGGAAGGATAACGAGGGGGTCAACGTCGCTCAATTGCATCGTCGTTCATGACGGGTGGAGTGACGAGGCGTTTATTAACTACGATTTCCAGGGCTTTATGGACAAGAACGGGGCATTCATGTGAGGCGCTTGCTCGTCTTCATCGGGATTCTCTCGCTGTTGTTCTCGGCGTTTTGCATCGCATTTGAGCGTTCAAATTGTTTACGCGATTTAACAAGTGGCGGGTATGAGAACTCGATGGCCCAGGCGGCGGGAAAAGTGATCGAAAAGAACCCAAACAATCACACCATTGTTCTTGATGCGGGCTTCGACGATGGATCTGTCGGAGAGATAAGGCTCGACATGGGGTCGGATGACGAGAGAAGCCCCTTCGCTTCTATAGAGGTCGGGGACTATCTTAGAGTCAGCTACCTCAGAACTGTCCTACAAAGCGGAGGATATGAGTTCATGGGTCTGGAGGAGCTTAGGCCGCGCAACTCAGACTTCGAGTGAAAGGGCCTCGCGAAAAGCCCTGCAGCCGGCCAGGACTAGGTTCGGATGCGGGGCTTGCTTGCTAGGCTCGTCTCCGGTGCCGCATGATATGCAAACTCCGCTTGTGGGGATGAAATCGGGCCGTTATTTGGTCTGGAACATCCTGGGAGGCGGAGTTTGCTGGCCGCGGGCGAGGAAACCTCCCGGGAGGCGGAGTTTGTGGGAAGCTGGGACGAGAACCGATTGCCGCAGGCTCGCTATTGGCCCACAATGCCGGCAACGCCGGCGGTGGGGTCCTGACTGGAGTCCTCGTAGGGAGGCAGGCCCTGGCCCACGCGGTTCATCATCGTTTGCCAGGCGCTCTCGTCGACCTTCTCGTACCAGGTGCCGTTCACGTACTCGCTCTTGGTGGGCTCGAGACCCGAGTAGAGGTCCTCGCTCATGTCGAACCCCGCGAAGCGCGCGCCCAGAAGCATGAGCTCGATGCCCGTGATGTCCGTGCTCACACTTGCGCTGGCGGCGTTGAGGGTCGTGAGCAGCATGAATGGGTTGCCGGAGAGAGCCTTCTTGAGGATGGCTCCCAGCACCATGCGCTGGTTGGCCGTGCGGTAGTAGTCGCCGGCGCCGTACTGGTCGTAGGCGTGGCGTGCGCGGCACAGGCCCAGCGCCTGGGCGCCGTTGATGGTCTGCGGACCCGCCTTGAGACTCACGCCGGCAAGCTCGTCGTCGATGTCGATGGGCACGTTGACGTCGATGCCGCCCAGGTCATCCACGACGGAGGTGAAGCTGTCGAAGTCTATCTCGGCGTAGTGGGCGATGGGTACGCCGGCGAGCTTTGACACCGTCTTGATGAGGAGTGGCGCGCCGCCGTACGTGTAGGCGGCGTTGATCTTCTGCTGGCCGTAGTCTCCGCCCAGGTCAACGAGCGTGTCTCGCTGGATGGAGACGAGGGTGAGCTTGGCGGCGAGCGGGTCCACGCGCGCCAGGATGATGGAGTCCGTGCGATAGACGCCGCCCGTGGAGTTGTTCTCTACGCGGTCGGCGGACTTGTCGGTGCCAACGAGCAGCATGTAGAACGGCGTGCCGGGAAGCGCGGGCGTGAGCGACAGGCGCGTCTCGAGCGAAAGGCCCGATCCCAGACGCACCGTCAGCACCACCGAGAACGCGAGGAGCGCCACAAGGATGCCGATGAGCGTGCGCTTGGCGATTTTGAGTGCGCGGCGGGCGTCGAAGCCGTGGCGCCGGCGTGCATTCCCGCCCAGTTGTTCGCCGATGCCGCTCCGTGCGGGAGTATGCTCTCCCGGCTCGCGCTGCGCCCGGTGGAGCGGCGTGTTGTTCTCGCGCTCCTGGCGCATGCGGCGATAGCGGCTGGCGTCGTGCACGTCTCCGCTCGAGACGAGGTGGCCTGCGTGCGGATTGGGCTGACCGTATGGTTGCGACCGTCCATATGCCTGGGCGTCGCGAGAGTAATCGCTAGCAGAGCGCCCACGGGTCGAGGCCCCTGTTGCTCGCTGCTCGTCTGGGGTCATCGTCCTGTGGGCGCGTCTGCGTGCCATCTTGTGCCTGCTTTGCCTAGTGGTTGGCCATGTCCGATCCGAGGACCACGATGACGTCAGCCTCGCCGGCGTACGTGCCGTCGTCGGCCACGAGGTTGGAGAGGCCGAGCGTGTCGGCAACGGCCTGGGCCTTTGCCTTGTTTGCATCGCCCACGTAGATGATGCGCGTCTTGGTGTAGTCGTAGCTGTCGGCCGTGGCGGCGGAGGTGTCAAAGCCCTGGTTGTCGAGCGTGGCGGCGATGCGTCCCGCCAGACCCTCGACACCGGCGCCGTTGAGCACCTCGACCGTGCCCGAGTAGTCCGTCTCGGCGCTGGACTCGGCCGAGGAGGTCGAGGAGGAGTCGGCGGCGCTCGTGGTGCCGTCCTCGCTCTTGGTGGCGGTGCCCGCGCCGGCAACGCCGAGCGTGATGTCCTCGTCCTCGCTCTCGTAGGGGGAGAGGCCCTGGTTCACGCGGGTCATCATCTTCTGCCAGGACTTCGTGTCGCAGATCTCGTACCACGTGTCGTTCACGTACTTGGAGTTTGTGGGCTCCATGCCGCTGAACATGTTCGTGGACATGTCAAAGCCCTGGAACTGCGTGGCGAGCGACACGATGTCTGCGATGGAGAGGTCGGTCTGGACGCTGTCGGCCATGGTGGTGACGGTGCTGGCGATGGTCACGGGATCGCTCGCGAGCACCTTCTTGAGGATGGCGCCGATGACCATGCGCTGGTTGGCGGCGCGGTAGACGTCGCCGTCGCCATACTTGTCGTAGGCGTGGCGCGCGCGGCACAGCTGCAGCGCGTCGTTGCCGTTGAGGGTCTGCTCGCCAGCCTTGATGTCGGCGCCGGTGTACTCGGGGTCATACACGTCCACGGGAACGTTGACCTCGATGCCGCCGATGGCGTCCACCACGGAGATGAACTGGTCAAAGTCGATCTCGGCGTAGTGGGCGATGGGCACGCCGGCGAACTTGGAGATGGTCTCGACGGTGTAGGACGCGCCGCTCACGCCCTCCTCGCCGTTCTCCTGACGCTCAGCGCCGATGGAGTAGGCGGCGTTGATCTTCTGCTTGCCGTAGGAGCCAAAGTCGATGAGCGTGTCTCGGTGGATGGAGACGAGCGTCACCTGCTTCTGGGCCGGGTCGACGCGCGCGAGAAGAATTGTGTCCGTGCGGTAGGCGCTCTCGTTGGCGCCGTACTCGCTGCCCTCGACGCGGGCCTGGTCCTTGTCGATGCCGATGAGGACCATGTAGAACGGGTCGCCCGAGGTGGCCTCGGTGAGCGTGCCGTGGAGGGCGGTGTCGCTCGACATGCCAAAGCTGCTCGAGAAGCGGGACATGATAGCGAAGGCCGCCGTGCAGCCGATGGCTGCGAGGACGACGACGGTGATGAGGAAGATCTTGAGCCCGCGCCTGCGGCCGCGCTTCTTGCGCGCGCCCGAGTAGCGGTCGGCGGAATCGGTGCGAGAGTAGGCGGATGAGCTGGGGCGATTGCTCTCGTCCTGCTTGGTGGCCTTGAACCTCGGCATGTGGTCTCCTCGTGGGTATGCGTTCTCGGCGTGGACGCGAGGGGCCATGCCCGTCACGCGCGATGCGCCGCGTTGCTCGTTTCAACGAACAAATGGTACTCGCATGGCCGCGAACCTGCGGAAAGTCCACAGGAAAGCTAAGCCATGTTCACACGCGCGACATGCGATGTCGTATGATTGGACAGACTGTAGAGCGGCGGCGCGGAGCCGTCGCATCCGAGAAACCACAACCTGGAGGGGTCCATGCAGACAAGCCAGCAGAAGGTCATCGTTCTCGACTTTGGCGCCCAGTACGGGCAGCTCATCGCGCGTCGCGTCCGTGACCTGCATGTCTACTCCGAGATCATGCCGTGTGACGCCACGGCCGAGGAGATCTCTGCCGCCGGCCCCAGCGCCATCATCCT
Source organism: uncultured Parolsenella sp. (assembly GCA_934668375.1). GTDB lineage: Bacteria > Actinomycetota > Coriobacteriia > Coriobacteriales > Atopobiaceae > Parolsenella. The sequence goes on from CAKUNF010000013.1 coordinate 13,796, forward strand.
GTCTGGCGGTCCCGCCAGCGTGAATGAGGAGGGTGCCCCGCGCGTTGACCCCAAGATCTACGAGCTGGGCGTCCCCGTGCTGGGCTTCTGCTACGGTCACCAGATCACGGCCGTGACGCTGGGCGGCACCGTGTTCCACCCCGAGGTGGGCGAGTACGGCCGCGCCGAGCTGCACGTGAAGGCGGGCAGCAAGCTGTTCGCCGGCACCCCTGCGGACCAGACGGTGTGGATGAGCCACTTTGACGCCGTGAAGGACGTGCCCGAGGGCTTCGTCGTGACGGCGAGCACGGATGTGTGCCCCGTGGCCGCCATGGAGAACGCCGAGCGCAAGATCTACACCACGCAGTTCCACCCCGAGGTGAAGCACACAGAGTGCGGCCAGCAGCTGCTCAAGAACTTCCTGTTCGACATCTGCGGCCTCGAGGCCAACTGGTCCATGGACAACCTCGTGGAGACCATGACCGCGCAGTTCCGCGAGAAGGTCGGCGACGACCGCGTCATTCTCGCGCTGTCTGGCGGCGTTGATTCCTCCGTGGTGGCCGCGCTTGGCGCGCGCGCCGTGGGCAAGCAGATGACCTGCGTGTTCATCAACCACGGCCTGCTGCGCAAGGGCGAGCCCGAGCAGGTCGAGGAGGTCTTCACCAAGCAGTTCGACGTCGACTTCATCCACGTGCACGCCGAGGACCGCTATGCCGAGCTTCTCGCCGGCGTGACGGAGCCCGAGCAGAAGCGCCGCATCATCGGCACGCAGTTCTGGAAGGAATTCTTTGCCGTGGCGCAGCAGCTCGAGTGCGACGGCAAGCCGGTGAAGTACCTGGCGCAGGGCACCATCTACCCCGACATCATCGAGTCTGGCGCGCGCAAGACGGGCGGCAAGGCGAGCACCATCAAGAGCCACCACAACCTCATCCCGTTCCCGGACGGCGTGCACTTTGACCTCATCGAGCCGCTCGACCACTTCTTCAAGGACGAGGTGCGTGCGCTTGGCCTGGCGCTGGGCCTGCCCGAGCACATCGTGTTCCGCCAGCCGTTCCCGGGCCCGGGCCTGGCCATCCGCATCATCGGCGCGGTGGACAAGGAGAAGCTCGAGATTCTGAAGAACGCCGACGCCATCGTGCGCGAGGAGCTCGACGCCTACAACCAGAAGCTGTACGAGGAGACCGGAGACCGCAACTCCGAGCACTCGTGCTGGCAGTACTTCGCCGTGCTGCCCGACATCAAGAGCGTGGGCGTCATGGGCGACGAGCGCACCTACCAGCGCCCGATCATCCTGCGCGCCGTCGAGTCCAGCGACGCCATGACGGCCGACTGGGCCAAGCTGCCCTATGACGTGCTCGCCAAGATCAGCGGCCGCATCGTGGCCGAGGTGCCGGGCGCCAACCGCGTGTGCTACGACATCACGTCCAAGCCGCCCGCGACGATCGAGTGGGAGTAAAACTTTGGGTTTTACGGTTTGCGACACTAGGTAGCGAAAAGCAACATAATCGCAGGTAGATAAGGGTGTTCTCGAAGATTCGAGGGCGCCCTTTCTTACGGTCTAAAACGCTCCATGCGGGATTTTTGGTCCATGAATTGGTCCATGGCGGAGAGCCGCTGAGAAAACTTTGATGCGTGCCCGACGCTCACGCAGTGACAAAACGCGGCCGCGCCCCGGAGTCGTGGAGCGCGGCCGCGTTGCTGTTTTGCTTGATTGTCCGGGACGTCAGAAGAGCTTCGAGACGGCCTCGACCGCCTCGCGCTTGGCGTCCATGTTGACGTGCGTGTAGATGTCCATCGTTATCTGCGAGCTGTAGTGGCCGGCGAGCTCCTGCATGACCTTGGGGTGCACGCCGCCCATGGCGAGCATGGTGAGGTAGGTGTGCCTGAGCTCGTGGAGGGTGTAGCCGTCGAGCCCGTACTTCGCGCGGTCCGTCGTCCACCAGCGGCTCATGGTGCTCGGGATGACCCTCTCGCCGTAGTGGCCGGCTATGACGGGGCCGTCCTCCTTCTGCTCCAGGTAGCCCTCGCTCGGCTTTCGGTAGAGGTTGGTCTTCTCGAACTGGCGCCGCTGCGCCTCTTTCATCGCGACCAGGACGTCTTTGGTGGTGTCGCTGAGCGGTAGGAGGCGCATGCCGGCCTTGGTCTTCGTCTCCTTGAGGTTGCCGTGCGAGTCGTAGCTGTGGCTGATGTCGACGATGCCGCGCTCGAAGTCGATGTCGCACCAGGAGAGCCCGCAGATCTCTCCGCGGCGGAGCCCAAGCGTCAGAGCAAGGAGGTACGCGCACTCGCGAGGGTTTGCGGGATTGAGCTCGGCCACGAGCTCGCGAACCCTGTCGGGGTGAATGGCCTTCTTGGCCTTCGTGTCCATCTTCGGCGGGTTGGCGCCATTGCACGGGTTACTCACGAGGATCCCCTCTCTCACGGCCTGCTGGAACACAAGGGTTATGTTGTCGTGGATCTGGTTGACGTAGGAGCCGCCTGACTTCCTTCCCGAGAGCGTGTCCCCCTGCATCATGGCCACGTACATTTCATCGAGCACGGTGGGCGTTACATCCTCGAGCTTCATGTGCCCGATGTGGCGGCAGGCGGCCTTGAACTGCCACTCCTGCTTGTCGAGCGTGGTCTCGGCGACCTCCTTCTTTGCGCGGCGCATGTCGAGGTAGCGCCTGCTGTACTCCTCGAAGGTGTAGGCGGTGCGGCCTTGGACCCGGTCGTGCTCTATCTCGTCGATGAACTCGCGCAGAGCGGCCTTCGCCTGGTTGTATGTGCCGTTGAACACCCGCGTCTTGCGCAGGTACTTCCCCGTCTTGGGGTCGAGCCCGAGCGAGACGCGCAGCTGCCACTTGCGGCATTTGCTCTTGGGCTTGTCCTTCTCGAGCTGGACGATGGAGCCCTGGCCCGAGACTTCCTTCCTGGCCATGGCTAGATCGCCGGCCTTCTGGGGACGGAGCGCTCCGCGTCGAGCTGCTCGAGGTAGCCGAGGAAGCCGCGCAGCATCTCCTGGCCGTTGAGGGAGAGCGCGGCCACGCGGTCGTCTAAGGTGGGCGCGGACGCGGCGTCGATGTCCTCGCGGCCCACGACGAGGTCTATGGAGCAGCCGAGGGCGTCGGCTATCTGCCAGGCGCTCGAAAGCGGGATGGCGCACTCCGGGCCCTCGGGCTGGCGCTCGTAGCGCGCGTAGGTGGACGCGGGGATGCCGAGCACGCCGGCGAAGTCCTTCGCCGAGCGATAGCCGGCCTCCCGGCGCAGCCGCTGGAGTGTTCTTTTGCCGCAGGCGCGGCGGGCGTTGGGCGCGGATGACATATACTGTCACCTGTCCTTTCTTGGATTTGCCTCTGGGAATGGACCTTGGCCCGTGGGAGTTGCCGCTCCCGCGGGCCGCCTTGTTTTCTGGGGTCTAGTTGCCGCTGCCTCCCTTCTCCCACTCCGCGCGGACGTGGGGGTTGCGCAGGTCGACCTCGCTCGTGAGCACGGTCATGCCGCCCATGCGGAGGCTGCCGTGCGAGCGGTCGTAGGCGGCCATGATCTTGTCCACCGAGGCGCGCGCCTCGGGCTCCTGCCGCTCGTCGGCCCTCTTCTCGACGTACTCCCGGAACGCCTCGCGCAGCTGGTCGGCGGTGCCGAAGGCGAACAGGTCCGCATCGTTGCGCTCGAGCTTGGCGAGGAACAGCTGCTCCATGCGGTAGCACACCGCGTCGTAGCGGCGGGCCTCCTCCTCGCGCTCGGCGCGGGCCATGTCCTCGTCGCGCCTGGCGAGGAACGCCAGGTAGTCGAGCGCCGAGGCCTGCGAGCGCTTGGAGAGGTGGTCGAACACGGCCTGGACGTCGCCCTTGAGCGCGGAGACGTCCACGTCCGCATGTCCCACGATGACGTCGATGGAGACGCCGAAGCGGTCGGCGAGCTGCCAGGCGGCCCTGGTGGGGATCTTCTCGGGGCTCGACTCGTAGCGGGCGTAGGTGGCCTCGGCGATGCCCGCCTCCTGGGCGAACTCCTTGGCCGTGGCGTAGCCGGCCTGCCTCCTGAGCTCCAAAAGGGAGCTTGCCATGGTTGCGCTCCTTCCCTCGATGTGTGCGTTCTGTGACGGCGCGTGCGCTTCCGTTTGGTGGGCGGTGCGACGCTTTGCAACAGAATATATCAATCGCCAACAAAGCGTTCAACCGCTATGGCTCATTTTACATCAAATCATGCTTTCAGTCTCACGCTGTGACAAATACATGCTACTCTTCACCTCACCGCGAAACGGAGGGACCCATCTGGTGAGAACGGCCCCTAGGCCGTGAGGGTCCCACGCGCTGCGGTGTCCGTTCCCAGAGGCAAAGGATAGGAAGGCTGATGAGATGCACTTGAACTTCGAGGACGTTCCGCTGTTCATGACGCCGGGGCAGCTAGCCCACGTCACCGGCGAGCACGTGGGCTCGATCACGAGGGGGATCCGTGAGGGACGCATACCCGCGGACAAGGTCAACGGCCGCTGGCGCATCTGCCGCGACGTGATCTTCCCGAACGCGAGGAAGGGGGCCGGCGGCGATGGCGAGGCGAAGCAGGGCTAGCGCGCACCCGGGGCCCGAGACGAGGACGGGCGCGGTTGCAGCCGCGCCCGTCGGATTCGATTCCCTGGCCGGAATCTCGGGCGACAGTCTAGCGCAGAACGCGACGGTTTTGAACCGCCTGGGCGGTGGTTGCGCATGGGTTCTCTAGACAGGGTGCCCGCCGAGCTCAAGGCGGAGCCGCGCTGGGTGTGCTGGCGGCTCGTCGAGCGCGACGGCCGGCACACGAAGATGCCCGTTGACGCGCACACGGGCCGCATGGCCAAGAGCACCGACCCCGCCACCTGGTCGACCTTCGAGGAGGCGGTGGCCGCGCGCGGGCGCCTGGGGTGCTCGGGCGTGGGGTTCGTCTTCGGGCCAGACCGCGCCTACACGGGGCTCGACCTGGACCACGTGATCCGCGACGGCGCGCTCGAGGAGCAGTACCGCTGGGTCGTGGAGCAGGCGGGGACGTACTGCGAGGTGTCGCCTTCCGGCGACGGGCTGCACCTGATCTTCCGCGGGCCCAAGCCCGATGGGGCGACGCGCTGCCGCCGCGGGCCCGTGGAGATGTACGACCACGACCGCTACTTCACCGTGACGGGCGACGTCTACGAGGGACACGGCGCCGTGGGCTCGAACCCCGGCGTGGTGGCGCGGGCCTACCGGACGTGGATCGAGCCGGAGGCCGCGACGCAACCGACGCTCGCCGAGGCCGGGCGCGGGCAGGGCGACGCCGCGTCGCCCGGCGACCTTTCCGACGAGGAGCTCGTGGAGCGGATGCTCGCCTCGCGAAACGGCGCGGCGATTCGTGCCCTGCTCGACGGCGACACGGGCGCCCAGGGCGGCGACCACTCGAGCGCCGACATGGCGCTGTGCAACCACCTGGCGTTCTGGTGCGCGGGCGACGAGGAGCGCATGGACCGGATCTTCCGCTCCTCGGGCCTCATGCGCGACAAGTGGGACTCGGGGCGGGCCGGCACGACCTACGGGCGGCAAACCATAGGTCGCGCCGTGGCGAACGCCACCGAGTTCTACCGGCCGAGGCAGGGGCGCGGGCGTGGCCATGGGCGCGACGTCGCGCGAAATACAAACAGATGTTCGACTACTGCGCCGCGCGTCTCGCAAGGGGTCTGCTCGGGGTCGGCGCTACCCGAGGAGCCCACGGAGAGCTCGTTCGACGCCGCGCCCTCCGTCGAGGGCTGGCTCGTCGACGAGCGAGGGCGGCTGTGGACGGTGGACCGCGAGGGCGAGCTGCGCTACTCGGTGAGCTCGACCGCGCCCTGGATCGCATGCGACCTCGTGGACGTGGACACCGGCGACGTGCGCGCCCTCGTGCGCGTGGCGGTGCCGGGAGGCGTGCGGGAACGGGCCCTCGACCGCGACGTGCTCCTCAACCAGAGCCGCGTCATCGGGGCGCTGGCCCCCTTGGGCGCGAACGTCTCCTCGGCCAACGCCAAGGACGTCGTGCGCTACCTGACCGACTGCGAACGGCGGCTGGGGTACGCCCGGCCGCGCTACCGAAGCGTGACGCACATGGGCTGGGCCTCCTCGCCCCTGGGCGCGTTCATGCCCTACGACCGCGACGGTGAGGAGGTGCGTTTCGACCCCGCGCCCGACGAGCTCGTGAAGGCCCGCCCCTTCATGGAGCCGGCCGGCACGCTTGCCGGCTGGGTGGCCGGCGTGGCGCCGGCGCGGGCGGCCTCGATGGCGTTTCGCTGCGTGATGGCGGCGTCGTTCGCCTCGCCGCTCGTGTCGCTCCTCAATGTGCAGACGTTCATCGTCTACCTGTGGGGGCGCTCGAGAAGCGGCAAGACGCCGACGCTCAAGGCGGCCGGCTCGGTGTGGGGCGACCCGACCGAGGGCGCGGACTCCTACTTCCGCACGTTCGCCGACACGCCGAAGTCGATCGTGCGCGCGGCGGCGCTGCTCCACGACATCCCGGTGATCGTGGACGAGCTGCAGAGCAAGGGCTCGCCCGGCGGCCAGGCGTCCAAGCGCATGGTGGTGGAGGACCTTCTCTACTCGCTGTCCCTCGGGCACGAGCGCGGGGCGCTCAACTCGGACCGCTCGATGATGCGGGCGGGCAGCTGGCGGGCGCTCACCCTGGCCACGGGCGAGATCCCCATCGTGGGCGACTCGACCCAGCAGGGCGCGGCCAACCGCACGCTCGAGCTCAACGCGGAGCCGTTCGGCGACGTGCGGGCAGCCCAGGCGATGCACCACCTCGTGGCCTCCGAGCACGGCACGGCGGGGCGGGCGTTCGTCTCGGCCCTGCGGCGCAACCCGCGGGAGTTCTACGCGGGCGAGTTCGCCCGCATGCGCGACGCGGTGGGCGCGATGGCGGCGGGCCACCCGCAGGCAGACAACGTGGCGCTCCTGGCCTTCGCCGACGCGCTCGCGGAGTTCTACGTGTTCTCCTCCGGCGCCGAGTGGGCGGCGTGCGTGGACGGGGCGCTGGGCCTGGCGCGCTGGGCGCTCGCCAACTCGACGGGCGCGGCGGGCGGTGACACGGACATGAAGGCGATCCAGTTCGTGGCCGAGTGGCTCGTGCGCAACCGCATCCACTTCGACGACTCCGCCGAGATGGACCGCCTGGAGCGCTGGGGCAGCTGCGAGGAGTACCGGGACCGCCCCGGCTTCATGTGGTGCGTGTTCTCGAGTGTGCTCGACCGGGCGCTTGCCGAGGCGAACTTCGACCGCCAGAAGACGCTGCGCCGCATGGCGGACGAGGGCGTGCTGCTGACGGGCGCCGGGCGCGGGTTCACCAGGCAGAAGCGGTTCGCGAGCGGCAGCCGCGTCTACTGCGTCTGCATCGACAACGACCGGCTCGAGGCTCTGCTCGAGGTGCCCACGGACGAGCAGGCCGGCTTGTCGTCTTGCGGGGTGGTCCCATGTTGAGACGCGGGTCAAGACGGGCGTTCAGGCTGGTGAGGGTGGGTGTCTTGGGCTCAAACCTCAACGTCTTTACGGGTATTGGGGACATGGGTGCTCCTCGCACGCGCGCAGGCGCGCGCACGGGCGCGCGACGGCCTGCCCGCGCCGTCGCCAAGACGTTGAGACGGGGCGCGTTGCCGCTGCTCGCGGGCACCGCCCTCGTCTTGACCGTTCGCCTCGTACTGGGGTGGCTCTCATGAGGTGGACCGAGGAGCAGGACGACGTCCTGCGCGAGGTGAGCTTCCGTGGGGCCGCCTACGCCGCGGCCGAGATCGAGCGGCGTTGCGGCGCGCGCCACTCGGTGCGGGCTGTGGAGATGAGGGCGAGCCGCATCCACTGCTCGCTCGCCCTTCAGACGGTGTGCCCGGAGTGCGGCGCGGTGGGCGTGATGCTGAACCGCCAGACGGGCATGTGCCGGCTGTGCAGCGAGCGCTACCACCTGGAGCAGGAGCGGGCGTTCAACGAGCAGCTGGAGCGCGAGCGCGAGGCCGTGGAGAACGGGGCCACTATCGAGGAGGTGCGCCGGGAGCGCGACCGGCTTCGGCAGCGGAACTCACGACTGTGCAGGAAGTACGGGCTACCGGGGAAACGGGGGTAGAGGCTGCGGTTAGATGAGCTCAACTTCCTCGCCTTCGAGAAGGCTGATGGGGATGTCGAGATTGCTGATATCGACGACAAGCCTAGGGCGTATGTCGCCAGGAACGATGGGGCGAACGAACTCTATGAGAAATGGCAGGTCGTAGCCCGCGATGCGAAGCATGTTTCCCCTACCTAACGGGAACTCATCGAGAATGAGCGACCCGCGATAGTTCCCCTGCCTATCCTCAAGACCGGGAATCACGGGATTCAAGCTGGCTTTCTCGACCTTTGGCATTCTGGTTCCTCCCTCTCTTCTATTTTATCTGCTAAATGTGAGTTGCTTTGTGAGGCGGGCGGTTCCCCTGGGGCCGCCCGCTTCCTGCGTCTTGCGGGGCATTTGTGACGGGCACGGACAATCACTGGCCAAGACGATTGGGTACGAGGCGGTGATTTCTGTGGGAAGACCGAAGCTGACGAAGGAGATGGTGGAGCAGGCCATTCGGCTCAAGGCCGACGGCCTGTCCAACGGCGACATCATCTGCGCGCTGGGCGTGCACGAGTCGACGTTCTACCGCTGGATCGGCGAGCCGAAGAACAAGCTGCAGCGCGAGTTATGCGAGGGACTAAAAAAGGAGGAGGCGGAGTTCAAGCACACGCTGCTGACGACCATCCGCGCCGCCGCCCTCGCCCGCAACCAGTACTGGACCGCCGCGGCGTGGCTGCTCGAGCGCAAGTTCCCCGACGAGTACGGCAAGGCCGAGCGGCAGCGCGACGACCGCGGCGGCGACGAGGCGCCGAAGATCGTGCTCGGCGTGGTGGCGCAGCCCGTGCAGGAGCGGCTGGACTTCTCGGCCACGGGCGACGCGGCGGAGGGCGCGGGAGGGCCTTCTCCGCAGGGTCCTTCTCGGCACGGCGGTTCCGAGGGAGGCGGGGCGTCGTGATCAGCGCGGCTGGCTGCGTGATCCCCCGCTTCCACGACGTGCTGGGCGACGTGATGGCGCACGGGCACACGCACTACTGGCTCTACGGCGGGCGCGGGTCCACGAAGAGCTCGTTCATCTCTGTGGCGATCGTGCTGGTGCTTCTCGCCAACCCGGAGGCGAACGCCGTGGTGGTGCGCAGGTTCTCGAACACGCTGCGCGACTCGGTGTTCCAGCAGATGACGTGGGCGATCGCTGAGCTGGGGCTGGAGGCGTGGTTCTCGGCGCGGGTGTCCCCGATGGAGCTCGTGTACAAGCCCACGGGGCAGCGGATAGTGTTTCGCGGCGCGGACGACCCCCTGAAGCTCAAGGGCGTGAAGTTCACGCGCGGCTACGCGGCGGTGACGTGGTTCGAGGAGCTGGACCAGTTCGACGGCATCGACGCGGTGCGAAGCATCCTCAACTCGCTGAGGCGCGGCGGCGAGGACTTCTGGATCTTCTACAGCTACAACCCTCCTCGCACGCTGTGGAGCTGGGTGAACCGCGAGAAGCTGGAGCGCGAGCGGAGAAGCGACACGCTCGTGCGGCAGTCGAGCTACCTGGACGTGGTGGAGAGCCATCCCGAGTGGCTGGGCGGGCCGTTCGTGGAGGAGGCCGAGTACCTGCGGGGCCTGGACGAGCGGGCATGGCGCAGCGAGTACCTGGGCGAGGTGACGGGCACCGGGGGCAGCGTGTTCAACAACGTGCGCGAGGTACGGCTCTCCGACGCGCAGTGCAGGGGCTTCTCGCGCACGCGCAACGGCATCGACTGGGGGTGGTTCCCCGACCCGTGGAGGTTCGTGCGGTGCGGCTGGGAGCCCGCCGAGAGGCGGCTCACGATCTTCGAGGAGCTCTCCGCCAACAGGAAGACGCCCGCCGAGACGGGCGCCATGGTGGTGGATGCGCTGACGTATGCCGACGAGCCGGGGCGAGACGCGTTTCTCCACGACGAGCTGATCTGGTGCGACGACACGCCGGACGGCAAGCAGTCGATGGCGGCGTATAGGCGCGACTTCGGCCTGCGGGCGCGGCCGGCGCGCAAGGCCAACATGCGGCGCATGAGCTACGAGTGGCTGGCGGGGCTGCGCGAGATCTGCATCGACCCGGTGCGGGCGCCGCTCGCCTACGAGGAGTTCCGTCTCAAGGAGTACATGCGCGAGCGCGACGGCACGTGGGTGGACGAGATCCCCGACGGCAACGACCACTCCATCGACGCGGTTCGCTACGCGATGATGGACGACGTGCTGAGGGGCGCGTGAGGGGTTATCGGCTGGGGCTTGCTCTTCTTCGCGTGTTGCGCGAATGGAGAGATGTCAGTACCAGGCAACGAAGCCCCTCTCCGGTTCCTTGTCGCCCGACTGCCACTTCCTGCGCAGGTCGCTGAGCAGATGCCCCTCGTGCCATCCGAAGCCGCTCGGGGCGCGCTGAGTCACCTCGGCCTCACCGGTCTCGGGGTCGAGGGCCGCGAGGCCCTTATCGTTCCTGCGGTTCTCTATCCAGTATTCGTAGACCAGCCTGCCTTCATCGTCTATGTCGACGAGTTTGTACTCAACCACGAGCCCCGCCCCCTTCCTTCTCGCGATTCTATCTCCCCTTGTGACGGGTGGGGATGATGGGGCGGACGAAAACGGGCGTGAGGAGGGCAAATGGCCGAGGAGGACGCGTATTGGGTGCCGGAGCACGTGAGGGCGTATCTGAGGGCGCTGGGGTTTCGGCTGCCGCTGGAGGACATGGAGGGGCACATCGCCGGGTGGGACCGGTGGATGCGCGCCGTCGGCGAGTTCTACGACTACCGCGACACGGACGGCCTGGGGCGGGTGTACGAGGTGCACCGCAGGAGCATCATGCCGGCCATGAGGGTGTGCCGCGAGTGGGGGTCTCTCCTGCTCGACGAGAAGACGAGCGTGGTGTGCGGCCACCAGGAGTGCACGGACTGGCTCGAGCGGTTCTTCTCGGCCACGGGGTTCTGGGGACGCGCCCAGGAGACCGTGGTGCGGGCGTTCGGGCTGGGCACGGGGGCGTTCGCCCTGTGGCTGGACACGGCTAGGCGCGAGGTGCGCGTTCGCCACTACGACGCGCGCATGACGGTGCCGCTCACCTGGGACGCCGAGGGCGTGCGGGAGTGCGCCTTCGTGACGCGCGCCTTTGACCGGGGCCGCCCCGTGGACCAGCTCCAGATGCACCTCGCGGGCGCGGGCGGCGGGTACGTCATCCGCACGGTGTGCTTCGACGCCGAGGGCAACGTCTGCGCCGTGCCCGGGGTGGCCGAGGAGATCCGCACGGGCAGCGCATGGCCCACGTTCGGGATCGTGCGGCCGGCGGTGCCGAACACGCGGGTGGACTGCTCGCCGTACGGCCAGAGCGTCTTCGCCGACGCAGTGGACGCGATACAGAGCGTGGACCTCGCCTTCGACGCGCTCATCAACGAGATAGACGCGGGCAAGATGCGCGTGTTCCTCTCGGACGTGATGTTCGACAGCGAGAAGGACGAGAAGGGGCGGCGCGTGCCGATTCCCTTCGGCAAGGGCGACTGCACCGTGTTCCGCAAGGTGATGAGCACCGAGGACACGATCACGGAGTTCGCGCCGGCACTGCGGACCGAGGCGCAGAGCAGGGCTCTCAGGCTAGCGCTGCAGGTGCTCGGCGACCTCTGCGGCCTGGGGCTCAACTACTTCGACTTCGACAACGTGGGGTACGTGAAGACGGCAACGGAGGTGTCGAGCGACAACTCGGCGCTCATGCGCAACATCCGCAAGAACGAGAACGCCATGCAGGGCGCGATCTGCGGCCTCTCCCGTGCCCTTCTCGCCTGCGCGAGGACGCTCGGTGAGGACCTGCCCGACGAGGGGGACGTGGGCGTGCTCTTCGACGACTCGATCGTGCAGGACACGACGGCCGAGAAGAAGCAGGACATGGCCGAGGTTGCCGCGGGCCTCATGGAGACGTGGGAGTACCGGGCGAAGTGGTACGGGGAGAGCGAGAGGGCCGCGAAGGGCGCGGGTGCTCGGAGCGAGTCTCGCCAGATGAGCGAACGCGCAGGTGATGGGGTGTGAAAGTGTCAAATAACGCTGCGCACGGGGGCGGCGTTTGCGGGTAGTCTATAGGCACGGTCCAGAGGCAACGGATGAGAGGAAGGACGCTATGGGAAAGACGGCGGGCGGCAACTCGTGGTCGGCTCCGGGCGACGGCGCGAGGTTCATGTGCGACGACGGCGTGGTGCGCACCTGGGGCGAGATGACGCGCGACCTGGAGGCGGACGTGTACCCCGACAGCGAGGAGGACTACGACGCGCTGATGTTCTGCTTCGGGGCGAGGCCCGTGGCGTAGGGCTCGGGCGCATCGCGATCGCGTGGGCGGCGTCGGCTTCGGTCGGCGCCGCCCTTCTGCTTGCATGGCCCCGCCGCGCACGGGCAGACGCGGACGGTGCGGACGAGCGCGGCAACCCAGCGCCAGCCCCCGCGCGGCGCGAGCGGCCGCCAGGCGAAGGCGACGCGGCGCGACCGTGCGCTGGAATGGCCTTGCAGGAGGCCGGACGGCGGCGGAGGGCGCGGCTGAGCCCGCAGCGGAGGGCAGACGCGGAGCGGCTGGCCGAAGCCGTGGCGAAGACGCACCCGCAGCCGACGGGCGGCCGGGCGTCAACCGCACAGGCGCACGGGCGTGGCGTGGCGCCGGAGCCCCGGGAGCGACGCGCGGGGGCTGGCGCGGAACGACCCCGATTCGGCAGCGCCGGCCGTGGCTGGCCGTGCGGGATGGGGCCAAAGGGGTGTCCTTCTCGGCTACTTCCTGTCCTTCTCGCTTGCCATTTCCTCATCGGTGCTGCTAGACTGTGCTCCCGCTCGTTTTTCCGCGAGCGATTTTATCCAGAGTCGGGGTAGAGAGTTGGCTCGATGATCCCGGCACCAACCGGCCAAAAGGCACGGTGGTCCTGCCAACATCGATGAAAGGGGTCCATCATGGGCATTTCTTCCGTGCGCGAAGAGCGCGACTTCCACAACCTGACCGTCGAGCCGAGGCGGATCCACCTCCTGGACGAGCCGAGCGGCTACTCCTCGGCGCTCGCCAAGAGCAGCCTCGCCCACCAGATGCGCTTCTCGGTGGAGAGGCTGGAGGACGAGCTCCTCTCCGCGGGCGCGCCCCACGTGCTCCAGATCGAGCTCTCGGGCGGCGACGGCCGCGAGCCCTCCGCCTGGAGGCTCTTCGCCGACGGCGAGGAGGTCGCGGCGGGCTCCGGCGCCTTCGCCCGCGAGTGCTTCCTCGAGAGCGCCACGGCCTTCCTCGGCGTGTGCCGCGACGCCGTTCGCGCGGCCGGGCTGTCCGGCTGGAGCGAGCGCGAGTACCGGCTGCTGAGCGCCGCGCGTAGAATAGCGTCTATCTAGCCGGGCGTGGGGCGCCCGGGTTCCGCGTAAGGGGGTCCCACCATGGGCAAGGGCGACAACGCGAGCGAGTTCCTCGACCTCTACAGGCGGCTCGAGGGCTGCATCCGCGAGCACTACGACGTGCCGAAGGGCTACGGCCCCGTGGCGTGGCTCGCCAGGAACCCCGGCAGGGGCTTCAGGAGCGTGGCGGGCGCCCTCAAGTACTGCGCCGAGGTCCGCAACCTGCTCTCGCACCAGGAGAGCGTCGACGGCGACTACGCGGTCGAGCCGAGCGACTCGATGCTGGCGCTCTTGCGGAACACGCTCGCCGCCGTCGAGAACCCTCCCAGGGCGATCGATCGCGCCGTGCCCATGCAGAAGGTGTTCTCCGCGAAAATCGGCGACCGCGTGAGGCCTGCGCTGCGCGAGATGGCGGAGAAGTGCTACACCCACGTCCCCATCCTCGAGGACGGCGTCGTGCGTGGCGTGTTCAGCGAGAACACGCTCCTCTCGTACCTGTACGGCGAGGAGATCGTCTGCATCGACGAAGAGACCACCTTCGAGTCGCTGGCGGAGCTGCTGCCGGTGGACGCCCACGAGTCGGAGTCCTTCAGGTTCGTGCCGCGCACGGCGACGCTCGCGGAGGTGGCCGAGGAGTTCACGGAAGCGATGCGCAACGCCGACCGCATCGGCATGGTGTTCGTCACGCACAGCGCCAAGCCGACCGAGCGGGTCCTCGGGATCCTCACCGCCTGGGACGTCGCGGCCTACCTGTAGCCGCGACGTCCGGCTCGGCCGCCGCCGACGGCGCTGCGGGTTGCCCGGCCCGCTGCCGCCCACGCGCGCACAGACAGACGCGGGCGGTGCGGACGAGCGCGACAACCCAGCGCGGGCCCGCCCATGCGTGGCTCAGACGGACACGAGGCCCGGGTGCCGCGTCGCGGACATGCGCCCATCTCGCTCGCAACAGGCTGCCCGCGAGCGTAGGCGGCTGGCTGAGCCCGCTGCGGAGGGCAGACGCGAAGCGGCTGACCGCAGCCGTGGCGAAGACAGACGCCGGAGCGACCGGGCAGCCGCAATGTGGCCCGTGCACGCGCATGGGAGCGTCGCGGCACCCGGGCCCCGGATGAGACGTGCATGGGCGGGCCCGCGCGATGCGGCCCGCGACGAGTAGCGCCGTCCGTGGCTGGCTGTGCGGGGATGGGCGGCAGAATAACTAACCGTTGACAACGACAGGCATCACTTTGCAACAGTTCTGTCACTGCAGGTTATATACTTATGCAATCGTTTATATTGCACGCCGACAGAGCGAGGACGCATGAACTACGTCGAACTTATAAAGACGGGTGCTAGTGATGCCGACATCATGAAGTACCTAAGCGAAGGGGAGCAGGTTGCCATAACCATCCGTATACCACGCAACCTTCGAGACTCCGGCAAGGAAGCGGCCGCCATGCGCGGCGTGAGCCTCAGCGCGCTTATCAGACAAGGTTTGATACAGCAGCTCGTTGAGAAAGAGTAGCGTCGATGCCAAATTTCACACCTTACCAAGCTAGGTATTTTGCCGAGCAGCTCTCGCTCAAAAGGCCGCAATCCAGCGTTGACGGTCTCGCTTCCGCTATGGCTGGATCAAAAATTGACCTAAATCCTCATCAGGTAGACGCTGCCCTGTTTGCGCTTAAGTCACCACTTTCCTCTGGCGTCCTGCTTGCCGATGAGGTAGGCCTGGGCAAGACTGTCGAGGCAGGTCTCGTACTTGCGCAGTTTTGGGCAGAGCGAAAAAGAAAGATTCTCTTGATAGTGCCTGCATCGCTTCGTATGCAGTGGAGGCAGGAGCTCTCCGACAAGTTCTTCATCGACTCGGTTTTGATGGAGTCCACGCCCTTCAACAAGGCAAGGCGCGCGGGCAAGGTCAACCCGTTTGATGTCGAGGGTGCCGTCGTTATCTGCTCTTACAACTTTGCCGCGCGCAAGGACTCCGAGATTCGAACCATTCCGTGGGATCTTGTGATCATGGACGAGGCCCATCGTCTCCGCAACGTCTACAAGCCGAGCAACGTTACGGGCAACAAACTGAAGGACGCCCTCGCCGGTCGCAAGAAACTTCTCCTGACCGCGACGCCCCTTCAGAACAACCTCATGGAGCTCTATGGGCTCGCGAGCATCATAGACGACCACGTCTTCGGCGACGCAAAGACATTCCGCGAGATGTACGTCTCTGCAGAGAACGAGGACATGCGAAACCTCAACCTCAAGACTCGCCTCGCAAGCATCTGCCACCGCACGCTTCGCAAGCAAGTCACCGAATATATCAGGTACACCAACAGGCACGCCATCCTCCAGGAGTACGCGCCGTCTGCCGCCGAGGAACAGCTCTACAACTGCATCTCCGATTATCTCCGTACGGATAGGCTCCATGCGCTTCCGAGCGGCCAGCGCACCCTCATGACGATGATTCTGCGAAAGCTGCTCGCATCCTCCTCGTTTGCCATCTCCGGCACCCTCACCTCGCTGATTACCAGGCTTGAGGGAATGTTGGACGGCATCGACTCAGATGTTGACCTGAGCGACTTCGACGCTCTCGACGAAGTTGTGGATGCCGGTGACGATGCGGCTGTCGAGGACTACGACCCCCAGCAAGAGCGAGTCGAAATCGAGCACGAGCTTGGGCTGCTCCGCGAGTTTGCAAAGCTTGCCCAGGGCATCACGAAGAACGCAAAGGGCGACAACCTTCTGTTTGCCTTGGACAAGGGATTCAAAAAAATCGAGGAGCTTGGAGGGCAGCGCAAAGCCGTCATATTCACCGAGTCGCGTCGCACCCAGGAATATCTGTTACGGCTGCTTTCCGACAACGGCTACGAGGGGCAGATCGTATTCCTCAACGGCTCTAACAATGATGGCGTCTCCAAGAGGATCTACGCCGAGTGGAAGGAACGCCACGCGAACGACGGCGAGATTTCCGGCTCCAAGCAGGCCGACATGAAAGCCGCCGTTGTCGAGGAATTCCGCGATCGGGCGAGCATCCTCATAGGCACCGAGGCGGCAGCGGAGGGTATCAATCTCCAGTTCTGCAGCCTGGTTGTGAACTACGATCTGCCGTGGAACCCGCAGCGTATCGAGCAACGCATCGGGCGTTGCCACCGGTACGGTCAGAAGAATGACGTCGTTGTCATCAACTTCCTCAACAAGCAGAACGCCGCGGATGTGCGCGTGTACGAGCTGCTCTCGCAGAAGTTCAACCTCTTCGAGGGCGTGTTCGGGTCGTCCGACGAGGTCATCGGCTCCATTGAGTCGGGCGTTGACTTTGAGAAGCGAATCGCGGCGATCTATCAGAAGTGCAAGACGTCGGAGGAGATTCAGGAGGAGTTCGACGCCCTTCAGGACGAACTCGCTGACAACATCGATGCCAAGATGGTCGAGGCGCGGCACTCCATCCTCGAGAACTTCGACGAGGAAGTTGCCTTCAGGCTCAAGGACTGCCAGGACTGCACCGTCGCGAGCCTCGACCACTTCAGCCAGTGGACCCTGTTCTTCTTGCTTACCCATGGCGCCGAACGCGTCGAGCCTTTGGACAAATGGAGGTTTCGCTTCCCCGAAGACCCGCAACAGCGCGTCTTCAGCCTTCAGTGGAGGGATGCCGAGGACGACGACTGCGTTTTCTTCCGTAGGGACAACCCGAGCTATCTCCGTTGGATCGAGGACGCGAAGAGCGAGGAGCTCCCCTTCGCCACCGTGCGATTCCAGTACGCCGCAAGCAACAGACGCATTTCCTATCTCGACGACCATCCCGGAATCAGTGGCCTCATCTCAATCGACAAGCTCTCTTACGCCGGCATCGGCGAGGAGGAGCACCTTGTGGTCACTGCGCTTACTGATGATGGTGAGACGCTCGACGACGGTATCGTCGACACCCTCTTCGAGCTTCCCGCAACTGCCGAGGCGACATGCGGCGGCGCCGACGGTCTCGAGGCGCTGAGACGGGAGCGGGTCGAGCAGCAGCGACAGGCGATCGAGCTGGCCAATAAGAAGTACTACCTCGACGAGTGTGCGAAACTCGATGCCTATAGCGAGGACCTCAAGCAAGGTCTTCAGCGTGACTTGAAGGAGCTCAAGAAGGCCATCACCGAGAAGAAGCGCGAGTTCCGCAACAGCACCGATCTCCCGCTCGATGAGGTGCTCGAGATTCGTGGAGAGCTCGATCGAATGAAGAAGCGTCTTACTAGAATGCAGCGCGAGCTCTACGACCGCGAAGATGAGATCGATGCACGCAATGACGAGCTGCAGGACGAGATGCGCGAGAAACTTCGCGGAAACAGCTGCCTCGAGAGAATCATGACCTTTGCCTTTACGGTTGAATAGGAGAGACAACATGCAACGACTTGAACTCACTTGGATTGGCAAGGGCGAGGACCCCGAGGTCGAGCCTCGCATCCTCATCCACGACCCGTCCGAGGACTATGGCGACCCCGATACGGGAAACATGCTCATCCATGGCGACAATCTGCTTGCGCTAAAGGCGCTCGAGCAGGATTACGCGGGCAAGGTCAAGTGTATTTACATTGATCCGCCTTACAACACTGGCAGTGCATTTGAACAATACGACGACAACCTCGAGCATTCCACATGGTTGCAGCTTATGCATGCCCGTCTGCTCATCCTCAAAAACCTTCTTTCGGAAGATGGAAGCATCTGGATTAGCATCGACGACGACGAGGGCCACTATCTCAAAGTCCTATGTGACGAGATCTTTGGCAGGGAGAATTTTGTAAGTACCGTTGTTTGGGAAAAGAAATACACGATTGCCAATGATGCCAAATGGCTTTCTGACAACCATGATTTCATTCTTGTCTACGCAAAAGAGAAGGAGACCTGGAGGCCGAATCTCATGCCCAGAACGGCTGAGATGAATAAAGCCTATAAAAATCCTGACAACCATCCTAAGGGACCTTGGAAGGCGACGCCGCTCCATGCCAAGAGTGGCTCGGCTGCATCTGCCAATTTCAGCTACACATTCAAAAACGGTGTCACTTTTACGCCCCCTAAAGGTACCTTTTCAAGGTACTCGGCTGACAGCCTTCGAGAAATGGATGAAAACGATGAGATTTGGTTTGGGCGAGACGGCAAGGCCGTACCTTCTCGTAAAACCTTTCTATGCGATTTGAAAAAGCAGGGAATACCTTCAAAAACGCTCTGGCGATTTGATGAGGTAGGCCATAACCATGAAGCTCGTGATGAAGTTAAGGCCTTCAATTCAGAGAGTGTTTTTGCCACCCCCAAGCCCGAAAGGCTCATCAAGAAAATTCTTTGGCTCGGCAGCAATCCTGGAGATTTGGTTCTTGATTCATTTCTCGGTAGCGGAACAACAGCTGCGGTCGCACAGAAGATGGGCAGAAAATGGATAGGCATCGAGCTGGGTGACCACTGCTATACACATTGCAAGCCACGTCTCGATAAGGTGATCGATGGAGAGCAAGGCGGCATTTCCAAAGAGCTCGGTTGGACTGGCGGCGGTGGCTACAAGTTCTACGAGCTCGCTCCCAGCCTCATCAAGAAGGACCATTACGGGAATCCTGTCTTCTCGGATGAGTACAATACTGACATGGTCGTTGCCGCCGTGGCCAAAATCAATGGCTTCACGTACGCACCCGACAAGGACTGCTTCTGGAAGCAGGGCTTCAGCCAGGACAACAGCTTTATCTTCGTCACAACCCAATACTTGACAGCCGTCGTCCTCGATGCCATCTCGTCCGACCTCAAGCCACTCGAGAGGCTCCTTGTCTGCGCGTCCGCTTTCGACCTCGGACTCGACAAGCGCTACGACAACATCACCGTGCGCAAGATCCCTAAGTCGATTCTGGACAAGTGCAAATACGGCGTCGACGACTACAACCTAAACATCGTTGAGCTTCCGACCTGCGACGATGAGGAGCAGGCTGATGACTAGCGAGACATACAGCGACAAGTTCTACAGCTACAACTCCAAGTACATAAGCAACGTCCTGTCCCTTCGTCCTCCCCAGCACGACAGCCTCGAGGCTTTTGCAAGGATCTGCGACATCCTCAGCCTCGCGAAGAAGCCTGCCGACGGTGGCGACGATTTCTACGATGATGACCTCCGGAAAGTGCATGAGCACTTTCCAACGCTTACCTCGTTCGAGAGGGATTTTCCCTCAATCTGCTTCGCACTTGCGACCGGCATCGGTAAGACGAGGCTTATGGGTGCCTGCATCGCCTACCTCTACTACGAGAAGGGCATCAGGAACTTCTTCGTCGTCGCGCCGAACCTGACCATCTACCGTAAGCTCAAGGATGACCTGGGCAATCCCGCCAACCCCAAGTACGTCTTCCGGGGGCTCGACAAGTTCGTCCGACCCCCTCGCATCATCGACGGCGACAACTATGGCAACTTCCGCCAGGGCGCGCTCGGCGTGTCCGACATCGTCATCAACGTCTTCAACATCTCGAAGCTCAACGCCGAGAGCAAGGGAAAGAAGGGCGCCTTGCCCCGCATCATGCGGCTTAACGAGGTGCTTGGCGAATCATACTTTGCATACCTGCAGTCGCTTCCCGACCTCTGTATCTTCATGGACGAGAGCCATCACTACCACGCCGATAAGAGCTTCGAGGTCATCAACGAACTTCGTCCCATCTTAGGCGTCGAACTCACCGCTACCCCGCAGATTCAAAAGGGCGCCAAGAAGATTGACTTTAGAAACGTGGTCTACGAGTACTCACTTGCCCACGCGCTAAACGACGAGCAATATGTCAAGAACCCCGTCGTGGTTACCCGACGCGATTTCAACTCCGGCGAATATACGGACGACCAGCTCGATCGCATGAAGCTCCTCGATGGAATCAGAATCCACGAGAGCACCAAAGCCAAGCTCGAGGTCTATGCCAGAACCTTTGGGCGTCGCATCGTCAAGCCTTTCGTGCTCGTGGTCGCCAAGGACACCGAGCACTCCAATAAGATCATGGAGTATGTAACCTCCCCAGATTTCTTCGGCGGGTATTACTCCGACAAGGTCATTGAGGTCAACTCCACCAAGAAGGGCGCCGAGAAGGACGAAAATATCGAGCTTCTTCTCTCGCTCGAGAAGCCGGAGAACAAGATCGAGATCGTCATTCATGTCAACATGCTCAAGGAAGGCTGGGACGTCACCAACCTCTATACGATCGTGCCGCTGAGGACCTCCGCTTCCGAGACGCTTACGGAGCAGACAATCGGGCGCGGCCTTCGTCTTCCCTATGGCGAGAGGACCGGAGATGAATATGTGGACCGTCTCTCGATCGTCAGCCACGATAAATACGCCGCGATCATCGCTGAGGCAAACAACCCCGACTCTCTTGTGAGGAAGGTCTACTTCATCGATGCGGTTGCGGACGACGTCGCCCCGCAGGGGCTAGAAACCATTGAGCTCCCCTCTAGGTACGAGAGCGCTACCGAAGACGTCAGCTTCGCCCGGCGAGTCACGGCGGAGCTTGAGAGCAAGCTAGCTCCCGCCTCAAGCGGTGAGTCCGTGGAAGAACAACACAGGCACATTTCAGAGGTCGCCCACTTTGTAACCACTTTTACCGCTAAGACCGTGACTGAGCTCAACAAGCAGGTCAAGACCTTCGACGCGCTTTCTGACGAGCAGACCGTCGAGGTGGCGAAGAAGAGCATTGCTGCCGAGGTCCTGCGCCAGTTCCCGACTCTCCAAGTAACCAAGGATGATTTGATGCCCGTTGTCGAGAGTGCGATGAGGACCTGCGTTCAGCTCCTTACCGACTGCATCATACCTATCCCGCAGGCGGTCGTTCAGCCATTTGTCGAGACCAAGCAGGGCTTCAACGAGTTCGACCTCGATGCGCGAGGCATGAACTGGCGCCCCACGGATGACACCCTTCTCGCGACAGAGCTCAGGGAAGGCGGCAAGACGTTTACCGTGGAGGCAGAGAGCGCCTCTTCGAATCCAGTGGACACGCCGGAGAACGAAATCGCGAGGCATATCATCGTCCACGACAACATCGACTATGCCGCATGCGCCGACTTGATCTATAAGCTTATCGGCGAAGCGAAGGCCCATTTCCTGACGTACTTGAGCGAGGAAGATGCCGAGATCGTCATGCGTGACAAGCAGAAGACGATCGCCCAGCTCATTTACCTCCAGATGAACGAGCACTTCTACCGTGAGGAGACCAACTATCAGGCTGTGGAGATGCGCCCGTTTTCGAAGATAGAGAGCGGCTTCGGTTCGAAGACAATTACCGATGAGATTTACGACCTGAGAGCGAACCTTGCCCCCAGCGAGGTGCCGTCCAAGGTGTTCAACGGATTCACGAAGGCTTGCCATACTCTCTACAAGTTCGATAGCGATACCGAGCGCATCTTTGCCATCGTCCTCGAAAACGACGATGCGGTGCTGAGGTGGATGCGCCCCTCGCCGAAGCAGTTCAACATCTGGTACGGGGCCGCGAGCTCGAAGCGCTATGAACCGGATTTCGTCGTCGAGACCGAGGGTGCCATTTACATGGTGGAGACCAAGGCCGAGCGCAACGTTGGCGATAAGGACGTTCGAGAGAAGGCGAAGGCTGCGACGGCATATTGCGATGCCGCTAGCAACTGGAACGCGAGCCACGGTGGAAAGCCGTGGCATTACGCCCTTGTCTCTCACGTTAACGTGCGTATCAACTCGAGCTTCCAGGGGATTCTTGACTCAAGCGCCGTGGATGACGAGGCGACGACCCTGTTCTAACGGCATCTAGCTCTCCTTCTCTTTGTGACGCCCGCTTAGATTTCTCGCATGGGAAATCGAGGCGGGCGTCTTTCTTTGCGTGCGCCTCACGACGCGAGAGGCGGTCCGCATGGACGGTGAGATCGATGGCGCGGAAGAGACGGGCCAAGAGCAGCAGGGGCAGCAAGGCAACCAGGCGCCCGGCAACAACCAGCAGAAGCAGCAAGAAGCGCTGCAGATAGACGCTGCGCCCACCGACGAGGAGATCCGCGCGGCGCTGGCAGAGCGCGACGAGAGGATCGCCGAGCTGGAGGCGCAGGTGGCCGAGGCTTCCAAGACGGTCGAGTCGGCCGAGGCGCTGGCGAAGCAGATCGAGGAGTTGAAGGCGTCCGCCGACGAGGAGCGCGTGGGCTTCGAGCTGAGGCTCGCCGGCGTCCGCAGCGTGACGGCGGCCCGGGCGCTTCTCGCCGAGCACGGCGGCGACGTCGCCAAGCTCAAGGAGGCCGAGCCGTGGCTGTTCGCGGTCGCGGAGCCCCAGGCCGGCGCGACCGGGCTTGAGCCCGCCGGTGCCGCGAAGGCCGACGACAAGGACATGAGGCGCTGGCGCGAGATCGCCGGCCTGGAGGACGAGGAGTAAGCCCATGGCGAACAAGATCGCATCCGCGAAGAACTACACGACCATCCTGGACGCCGTCTATCAGCGCGAGGCGGTTTCCTCGGTGCTGAACTCGCCGGCGAGGCTCAGCCGCGCTGGCAAGAACGCCAAGGAGATCATGATTCCGAAGATCTCGGTCACGGGACTCGGCGACTACACGCGCAACGTGGGCTACAAGACGGGCTCCATCGACTTCTCCTATGAGACGAAGACGTTCGGCTACGACCGCGGCATCAAGCTGCTCGCCGACGTGATGGACGTCGAGGAGGCCGGCGTCATGGACTGCTTCGTGCAGGCGGGCGCCGAGCTCCAGCGCACGCAGGTGGCCCCGGAGGCGGACGCCTACACGTTCGCGCAGATCGCGGGGCACGAGGGCGTGGCCGAGGACAACGACGACTTCGCCGACGCCGAGGCGGGCGACGTTCTCGCGCGCCTGCGCGAGGTGACGAGCGAGATGGACGAGGCGCAGGTCTCCACCGGAAGCCGAGTCCTGTTCATCACGCCCACGCTCAAGGGCGTGCTCGACGACTACTCCCTCGCCAACCCGGCGCGCTCCAACCGCGTGCTCGAGCGCTTCAGCCGCGTGGTGGAGGTGCCGCAGGTGCGCTTCTGGACGCACATCGACCTGCTCTCCGGCGACGGGGACCACTTCGGCTACGCCCGCGCCGTCGGCGACTACGTGAAGACCACCGACTCCGAGCTCGTGCCCGGCAAGACCTACTACCAGAGCGCCCTAGGGTTCTACGAGCCGGTCTCCTCGCCGACGAAGAACGGACTTGCCAACTACTACGACCAGGTGGGCGCGGGCCACCCGATCAACTTCATGGTCGTGGAGAAGTCGGCCGTCATCAAGTTCGACAAGCACGTGGCCTCGCGCGTGTTCAGCCCCGACGAGCTGGAGAACCTGGACAGCTACATGATGAAGTACCGCAAGTACGGCATCGTGGAGCTCTTCGACAACAAGCTCGCCGGCGTGCGCGTGAGCGCGAACCCCAATGGCTAGCGACGGCGCCCGCCCGGTGACGTACCGGTTCTACCTGGACTCCTACGGCGGTACCCTGCCCGCCGACGCCTTCGCCGAGGCCCTGCCCGCCGCCCTGCGTCTCATGCGCTCGGTGACGGGCGGTGCCTGGCCGGACGCCGACTGGCCCGGGCCCGACGCCGACGCCTGGCGGCGCGCGTGCTGCGCGGCGGCCGAGGCGTTCGCGGAGTTCGGCGAGGGCCGCGTGGGCGGCGTGCAGGTGGGCGACTTCAAGCTGACGAACTACATGGAGAAGGGCACGACCGGGCGCGAGGTGGCGCTCGAGGCCGTGCTCGCCGAGCTCACCGGGACGGGCGTCTCCTTCTGCGGGGTGGGATAGATGCGCTACCTGCGACCGATACCGAGGCGCCTGCTGCCCGACGACATGCTCGTGTGGCCGAGCGACGGCGAAGGCGGCTTTTTGGCGACGCGGATGGTGCGCCACGTGCGCCTGGAGTGGGAGCAGGATGCCGTGGCTGATGCGCACCGCTCGGCCGACGCGGGGCGCGGCCGCGTGTTCGTGGACGCGGCGAACTCGGACGGGGCCTTCGAGGTGCCGGCGGGCTCGCGCGTGCTGGTGGGCGCCGGGCCGTCCATGCACGTGGTGGCGTGCAGGCGCTGCTGCGTCATTCGCGGCGTGGTGCACCACTGGGAGCTGACGCTCCGATGAGCGCGACGGCGATGGCGGCGGAGGTGCTCGCGGCGCTCGGCTACACGAATGTGTTCACAACCCCGCCCTCCGCGCTCGTGTGCTGCGAGCCCATCGTGCTCGGCTCCGCTGGCTGGGAGCGCGAGTCGCGCCAGTCGGACGGGAGCGAGCGCGGGCGCGAGGCCGTGCGGGTGCTGGTCTGCTGCGACGGCGCGCGCGACGCCGAGGCGACGTGCCGGGCCGTGGAGCGCGACCTGCGGGGCGCGGCGTGGCCCGCGGCCGCCGTCGATGGAGAGCGCGTCGTGGCGGTTGACACCGACATGCCCCGGGGCCTGGGCCGGGACGGCTCGGGCCGATGGCTCTGGGGATTCGACCTGGAATGCGTGGTGGTGAGGGACTATGGCTGACAAGACGAGGGGCGGGCGCGGCGTGGACGACCGCGACGTGGTGCGCAAGGCGGACGCCGGGAGGCGCGCCGCCGCCGTGCGCGACGCGGGCACGACCGAGCGCATCGGGCGCGAGCAGCAGCGCCGCGCGACGGCCTACGGGCGAGCGAGGGGCCAGCTGTGAGCTCGATTTCCTACTGCGGGCGGGACTTCTCGCCCTACGTTCAGGCCGAGCTTATCGACCCCGGGGCGCACGTCGTGGCGTCCCGGTCGCTTGCCGTGCCGGGACGGGCGGGCGCGGCGCTTTTGGGCGGCGAGGTGGAGCCGCGGGTGCTCGCGGTTCGCCTTTTCTGGGACGGCGGTCTGGGCCTCGGGGACGCCGGGCGCGCCGGGGTGCGTCACCGGCTGAGGTCGTGGCTGCTCGCGCCCGCCGGCGGCGAGCTCGTCGTGCCGGGCGACCCCGAGGTGACGTACCGCGACGCGGTGTGCACCGGGTGCGACGGATGGTCGAGCCTGTTCGAGGACGGGTCGTGCGAGGTGGAGTTCACGTGCTTCGACCCGATCGCCTACGGGCGGCGCGTCGAGACGGCGGAGACCCCGGTGGTCGTCGGTGGGACGTGGCGCACCTGGCCGACCGTGCGGCTCGTGGCGGTGACCGGCGGCTCGGTGAGCGTCGGCGACGGCGGGACCGGGAGGTCCGTGCGCGTCGAGCGGGCCTTCTCGGCCGGCGACGTGGTGGAGCTCGACTTCCTCGCCGAGACGGTGCGGGTGAACGGCGCGGACGCCTCGGCCGACGTGACGCTCGACAGCGACTTCTTCGCGCTCGAGCCGGGCACGCGCCCCCTGCAGTTCTCGGGTTGCTCGGCGCATGTCGTGAGCTTCTACGAGAGGTGGGCCTGATGGCGGCGCCGACGCTGCACCTGTTCGACCGGTTCGAGGGACGCCTGGGCATCCTGCCGACGGTGGGCGCCGTCACGCACACCGAGGAGCTCGGCGGCGAGAACACGATCGAGTTCGACTGCCTGGCCGCGCCCGAGAAGGGCGACCGGCTCGTGTGGCTCGACCCCGAGGACGGGATCTGGCGCGAGCACGAGGTGGTGCGCACCGACGAGCCGCTCGGGATGCCCGCGCACGTCTACGCGGAGTCCTCCGTCTGCGAGTGCCTGCGCGACTTCGTCGAGGAGGCGCAGCTCGTGAGCAGGACCGCCGCCCAGGCCATGGCGGCGGCGCTCGCGCCGACCCGCTGGGCGCTCGGCGCGGTGGACGTGGGAGACGCCAAGCGGGGCTGTTTGCTCTACCACACGAACGCGCTCGCGGCCCTGCGGCGCGTCGAGGAGGTCTGGGGCGGCGAGCTGGAGTGCTCGGTCGCCGTCGAGGGTGGGCGCGTCTCGTCGCGCACCGTGTCTCTGCTGTCCCGGCGGGGCCGCTGGCGCGGGGCACGGTTCTCCTACGGCAAGAACATGGCCGCCTGCACGAGGACCGTGCTCGAGGACGAGGTGTTCACCGCGCTCTACGGCTTCGGCCGGGGCCTCGCGATCGTCGGCGAGGACGGCGAGGCGACGGGCGGCTTCACGAGACGCCTCACGTTCGGCGAGGCGAACGGCGGCGTCAACTGGGTCGGCGACGAGGAGGCCCGCGAGCGCTGGGGCCGCTGGGACGCCGCGCGGGGCGAGAAGGTGCACAGCTTCGGGCAGGTGACGTTCCCGCAGTGCGAGAGGCCCGACCAGCTGCTCGCGCTCACGCGGGCGGCGCTGGCCGACGCCGTGCGCCCGAAGGTGAGCTACGAGGTGGACGTCGCCCTCATCGACGGCGGCGTGCCGGTGCGGCTCGGCGACGACGTGGCCGTGGTGGACTCCTCGCGGACGCCCGAGTGGCGGCTGCGCGCCCGCGTCGCAAGGCGCGTGCGGGAGCTCGACGCCGGGACGTGCGCGTGCCGCGTGACGCTCGGCACCGTGGAGCGCGCGACCTGGGCGGTCGCGGCGGACACGGCGGCGCGCGTCGTGGCCGTCGAGGAGACGGCGAGCGCGGCCTCCGACAAGGTGGCCGCCATGGACGAGATCGACCTCGGGGAGATGGGGTTCTAGATGGCTGACGTGAAGGTGGCGGCGCTCGAGCGCGACGGGCTGAAGGAGGTTACGTGGGACGCGTGCGACGAGCTTCTCGGCGGGGCGCTCGTGGCCTCGCCGGGCGACGCGCGCGGGCGCGGGATCGCGCTCTCGGTGACGCGCGGCGGCGAGGCGGTGGACCTCACCGGGGCATCCGCCTACCTGGTGTGGCGGCACCGCGAGACGAGGCGGCGCGGGTGCGTGCCTTTCTCGGCCGACGACGCGTCCCAGGGGCGCTTCTCCGTGTTCTACCCCGCGGCCATGGCGTCCGAGGAGGGCACCGTGGAGGCGCAGGTGATGCTGAGCTGGGGCGGGCGGGCCCTGAGCTCGCGGACGTTCTCCATCCGCGTCGAGCGCGTTCTCGCGGGCGACGGCGGCGACGAGGACGGATTCTCGATGTTCGTCGAGGCGATCAAGCGCCTGGAGGGCATGGCGCTCGACGCGGTGGACGCCGCAGGCGCCGCCGCCGACGCGGCGCAGGGCGCGGCCGACAGACTGCTCGCGGCGAAGGAGGCCGGCGAGTTCGACGGCGCTCCGGGGCGCGACGGGGTTGACGGCAGCGATGGCGCCCCGGGCCGCGACGGACGTGACGGCACCGACGGGGCGCCCGGCCGCGACGGCAAGGACGGCGCCCCGGGACGTGACGGCGCGCCCGGCGAGAAGGGCGAGAAGGGCGACCCCGGGGAGCCGGGCCCCAGGGGCGCGGCGTTCACCTTCGCGGACTTCACGGCCGGGCAGCTCGCCTCCCTCAAGGGGCCGAAGGGCGACCCCGGCGCCGACGGCGCCGCGGGAGAACGGGGCGAGACCGGACCGCAGGGTCCGCGCGGCGAGGCCGGGCCTACGGGGCCGCAGGGAGAGCGCGGGCCGGAGGGCGCGCAGGGCGAGCCGGGAGAACGAGGGCCCCAGGGACCCAAGGGAGAGCCCGGCAAGAACGGCGCATCCCCCGACCTGTCTGCCTACGCGACGAGGGAGTACGTGGACGGGAAGCTCGCGGAGATCCAGTCGCTCGAGGGGGTGTCGTTCTGATGGCCGTCGGGAAGGTCTCCACGAGGGTGCTCACCGACATCGCGAACGCGATCCGGCAGCAGAACGGGACGTCGACGCCGTACAAGCCGCGCGAGATGGCGGCGGCCGTGGCCGCGCTCGACGGCACCAAAGCAGGGACGCCCGGCGTCGAGGCGTACAAGGAGCTCGAGCAGGGCGTCGTGTCCTCGAAGGCGCTCGCCGCGATCGGTGCGGCGATTCGCGCGCAGAACGGCGAGACGACCAAATACAAACCATCCGAGATGGCCGCGGCGATCCTCTCGCTCGAGTGGGGCGCGGGCCTCAAGGTGCGCGCCCTGCTGCTTGAGGGCGGGGTCGTGGAGTTCAACTACCTGGACTCGAGGCGCTCCGCCGTCGGAGCCACCGTCGTGCAGGCGTTCGACGTGGACCTGGCCGGGTACGCCTCGGCCGACGCGCGCCCCTGGAAGGACGTGAGGGCCCAGGTCAAGACGGTGCGCCTGGACGCGTCGCTCAAGGGCGCGGGCATCAAGAGCTGCGCCTACTGGTTCAACGGGTTCTCCGCGCTGCGCATGGTCATCGGCTTCGAGAACCTCGCGGGCATGGAGGACGCGACGCAGCTGTTCACGAGCTGCTCGGAGCTGCGAACGATCACGGCGACCTCGTTCGACCCCTCCACAATCAAGAAAAGCGCGAGCGTGCTCTACGGGTGCACGCGCCTCGTCGGCGGGACGGACGGCTTCGTGCCGACGAGCGCGAGCGGGGTCTCCGTGCTCAAGGTGGGCGCGGGCGGCGTGCTGACCCACCCCGAGGACGACTCGCGCACCTGGCTGAACGCGACGCTGTTCGCCGACGGGGAGCTTTGCATCGGCCTTGCCCGCGCCGATGCGACGGGCCGCGAGGTCGTGGCGAGCGGCGACCTCTGCGCGAACGCCAGGTACACCGCGATCATGTGCGCGCCCTGGTCGGGCGTCCCCAAGCAGGTGCGGCGCGTGACGATTGCCGAAGACGCGTCGAGGCTCGCCGCGGTGAACCTGAACTACTGGTTCTACGGGTGCACGGCGCTGGAGTCGGTGGAGGGGCTCTCGAGGCTGCGCGGCGTGTCGTGCATGAACTACACGTTCAGCACGTGCACCGCCCTGGCATCGGTCGACCTGCGCGGCATGGACCCGGCCTCGCTCACGAGCCTGTCCTACACGTTCGCGTCCTGCGCGTCGCTCGCGAGGATCGTGGTGGACGCGTCCTGGGCGCTGCCGAAGGGGTGCGCGGGCGCGCAGACGTTCTACAACTGCAAGGCGCTCGTGGGCGGCAACGGGACGGCGTTTTCCTCCGGCAACGCGGGGTATGCGATGATGCGGGTGGATGCCGAGGGGTCTCCGGGATACCTCACGGCCGGATAGGGCGCACCGGTTGAAACGGGCACCCCGGAAGGCGGCGCAGGCGTCCTTCCTGCGCCGGCTGCCGGGGTGTGCGCGCCGCCCGGGAGACGCGTGTGGGCGGCGGGATGTGGCGGCGTGGGCTGAGGGCTATTCGAGGGCCCCAGCGAACTCGTCGAGGAGCTTCCGGGAGGAGTGTTGATGTATCAAGCCCTCCTTCGCGTAAGCCCCCATTCGAATTTCCCCTCCGCTTACCAGAGCCACGAAGAGCACGGGGTTCATCTTTGCGGTCCCGCCCTTAATGATTGCGGCGACCTCGCCGACCTCAGGCAAGTCCGCGATGACAGTGCCCTTCCTCAGAGCAAGCGCCCTTATCTGCCCAAAGGGGTCTTTCGATTCCGAGCTCGCGGATGCAAATGCGGTGCCTCTCGCGAAGCTCTTGTCAGAAACGGAGTCTCCTAATTCGCACAGCGAAGGCGCAAACTCGTTGGCCAGCCTCCTGAGCTCGTTTTTAATCTCCTTCATTCTGCGTCCTCCTCAGCGATCTCTTCGAGAACTCCGATGAGTCCCTCCTCGATCTTGGAGTCGAGACTTCCCTCTATCCGAGCCCTTTCAGCGATAATTTTGTCGGCTTCCGGACGTATCAGACTGTGTGCAAATGCCTCCCGATCCTTCGATGAGTACATATCTTTGAGGGTCTTTCCCGTCAGTGTCTCTCCTACGGTTTCGGCCAAGCGCTTCACTTCGTCCTCGCTCATGAGATTGTCCGTTGCGACAACGGTGACAACCTTGCTGACGACCTCGGCCATCTCGTCCGCGTCGTCTTTTATGAACAGGCCGACTGCGGCGTTCGCTATTGCGCCGGCTGCCGCGCCGCCGCCCATCGAGCCGACGAGTCCGCCGATAATCGACCCGATTCCCGGCATTACCATCGTCCCAAGTGCGGCCCCTCCGACCCATCCGGCGGAGCCTCCAGCGACGGCCCCGAGGGTGCTCGTCAGATTCTTTGCGAGCTGGCCGGCCGATATTCTGCCCCTCACGATGTCGGCGATGTCGAACGTCGACAGGACGATGACCGTCAGGCCTGCCACGACGGCATTCCCCCTGAGCAGCTTTGCCGCGCTTTTCATCGCGGCCGCCCCGTATATGGGAGCGCCCGAGCGAAATGCGTTGACGATCACCGCGCAAGCCTTTGGGCCAAGAGCCTGGGCTATGCCTTCGGTTCCCGCGACCATTGCGCTATTCAAGCCAGCCTTGAGCAGCTGGCTCGAGAGCACCGAGACCACGAAAGACGTTCCGCCGACCTTGAGTCCGCTTGCGGCCGCGGCCTTCGCCGCGACCTCGGGAGAGTCGCCTCGCCAAACACTCGCCCCGAACGTAATCACGGCGCTCACTCCGAAGGCGGAAGCGGCTGTAACGGCACCGTTGGTTGCGTCGAACTTCAGGGAATCGATGTTTCCGGCCTTGGCGATGTTTCTGGCCTGCTTGTACGTGTAGTTCCCTCGGCGAACAATTTCCTCGGCCTTTGCGGGATCCTTTACGTTGTCGACTTGCCCGTTGAGGATCTTCTCGCGCATCCTCTCGACGGCCCTTTCGTATATCGCATCGTCTTTCGGCACCTCGATGCACATGGGTTCGCCGCTGTCGTTAACGTATCGAAGCGCACCCTTCCCCCCGTCGGCGAAACAGGCGTCTATGGCGCAACGGCCATCCTGGTAGTACTTGGATTGGATATATCTGCCGTTGACCATCCGGTCGGGGCCGTTCTTGGCGAAGTCGTCCCCCAGTCCCTCGTGGACCTTCTTGCCGTGAAGTTTGTCGGCAAGGTCGTTTGCCTGCTCGGCGGCAAACCCATGGCCCTGCCGTGCATGGAATTTCTCCTGGTCATAGAGCTGGTTGATGTTCCTGCGAGCGCCCATGGCCCTTCCGCCGACCTCTGCGGCACGGTTTTTCTGCTTGGGCTTTGGTTTAAGCGGCTCCTTCTTTTCGGCCATAGTCTGCCCCTTTTCTCCGCCCAAGTTCGAGCGATGCCTTTCCGCGTATTCTACCTCGCGTTTTCCAGGATCGATTCAGCTGCCAGCTGATTTGTGACCGCAACGGATGATTGGCCCGACAGGTGAAACCCGAGGAATCAGGGGGTGTCGATGGAATCGATCGTCGTTGCGCTCATCGGCGGCGCCGTGACGCTCGTGGGCGTTGTGCTCTCCAACTCGCGCAGCCGCGCGGTGATGGAGGTCAAGATCGACGAGCTGTCGAGGCGCGTCGAGAAGCACAACTGCCTGGTCGAGCGGACGTACCGCCTCGAGCAGGAGATGGCCGTGGTCAGGCGCGACGTGGACGCGCTTGAGGAGAGGAGCGGGAAATGAGCGAGTTTCTCAACAGCAACGAGTGGGGCTGGCGCCTTTTGCGCACGGTGGTGCAGGGCGTCCTGGGCGTGGTCGTGGCGAACGTCGACCTTCTCGTAGGCGTCGCGGTGCTCGAGCCGACGTGGCGCGCGCTGGTCGTGGTCCTCGTCATGGCGGTGCTGTCGCCCGTGATGGCGGAGCTCGGCAAGGCAGGTGCGACCGAGGAGGGCGACGCGCATGAGTGAGTACGCGAGCGAGGAGGAGCGCTGGGAGGACCTGCGCGAGCCGGGGCTCGAGCCCGCGGCGCCCGAAGACTTCTCGCCCGACGAGGGCGAGGACGACGGCTTCACGGAGGTGGCCGATGGCTCATAGCATCCTTTTCAAACAGTGCGGCGGCGACCACATGACGCGCGGGCGCTCGCACGCCATCGACCGGATCGTGGTGCACTACACCGCGACGCTGGCATCTGCGCGCAACAACGCGATCTACTTCTCGCGCAACGAGCGGCAGGGATCGAGCGCCCACTACTTCGTCGACGACATCTCCGACGAGATCTACCAGAGCGTGGACGAGGGTGACACGGCCTGGCACGCGGGCAACTGGGGCATGAACTGCCGCAGCGTCGGCATCGAGGTCGTGAGCGCCGGCGAGGACTACTCCGAGGTCGAGGTGGGAAAGCTCGCCTGGCTCGTGGGCGTGCTCATGCGAAAGTACGGCATCGGCGCCTCCGGCGTGATCCGCCACTACGACGTGACGGGCAAGATCTGCCCGGCGCCCTACATCGAGGCCGGTCGCTGGGCCGCGCTCAAGGCGAGGATCTGCGGGGGCGGTGGCTCCGCGCTGCCTGCGGGCGGCGGGTCTGCGACGGCCGGGCTCTCCGGCGATGTGAGCGAGCTGGCGCGTCGCGTGATCGCGGGCGAGTTCGGCAACGGGGACGAGCGCCGCGCGGGGCTGGGGTCGCGCTACGCGGAGGTGCAGGCCGAGGTGAACAGGATCCTCGGCGGGGGCTCTTACGGGGGCGGCAGTGCTTCCGATGGCGGTTCCACCGACGTGGATGGGCTCGCGCGGCGTGTCATCGCCGGGGAGTTCGGGAACGGAGACGAGCGGAAGCGACGGCTCGGCACGGACTACGCGGCCGTGCAGGCCCGCGTGAACGAGATCCTGGGCGGCGGGGGCTCTGGCAGCTCCGGTGGCGTCGATGTCGACGCGCTGGCCCGCGCGGTCATCCGCGGCGACTACGGCAACGGCGAGGAGCGCAGGCGCCGCCTGGGTGCCAATTACGCGGCTGTGCAGCGCCGGGTGAACGAGCTGCTCTCGTGAGCGGCTGGCGCGAGGAGACGGCGTGGGCGGTGGCGCTCGTGGCGTGCGTCCTGCTCTTGTTGTGCCTGCTGCCCCTGCTGCTGATTGCGCTGCCCGCTTCGGCGCTAGGGGAGCGGGCGCGTCTGCCCCACCCTGCCCTTTCCCGGAGAATCTCATGAGGTGAGATTCGTTGCAGTGGACCTCTTTCTCTCGCTGGTCCATGGCGGGGCGACGTAGGAACGATTGGTCCATGATTGGTCCATGGCAGAGTAGTTGGCGGAACATAAGAGCAGGTAAAACACATGGATGTTGCCTCGGCGCATTACCGAGTGGGAGTAGCTGGAATACCAGCCTCCGAACCAGAAGGTTCGGAGGCTGTGCTATAACTCATGCGCAAAAGCCTCGCCGTGCTACCTGTCGCCTGCCCGTGCCGCTGAGAGCAGTGTGCTCAAATCCGCCTGAATCGCCTCCGCCTTGTCCCCAAGCTGCAGCGGAGCGGAACTGCCTGAGATGTTGACGGTCAGTAGGTGTGCATCCGGCAGCTCCGCGGTCATGCTCCAGAACGGGAGCACGATGATGCCAGGGGTCATCTCTCCCACACCCAGCTCCAGAAACAGCACGTGGCCATCGCTGCGCTCGCGCACAAAGCGCTCGTATCGCCCGAGACCCTCGCGCCATGCAGCACCCTGAAGAAACGTGTCGTCGCGCACCCATGGCGCAAGCTGCCAGCCGCAGTGAGGGCACCGTGGGATGTCTTCGCTGCGTACCTCGAACCCCGCCATGCCCGCGAGCATGCGCTCGACGTAGGGCCTCGCGTCGAAGAGCTCGTCGCAGCACGGCTGCTTGCACTGAAAGAACCCGAAACTCCCCTGGTAGATGCAAATTCTCTCGGCGGGGAAGGTCTTCTCGACCTGGGTGTCCACGTTGGTGCTCAGGATGAAGTAATCCTTTTGGTCGATGAGGGATCGCAGGTCGAGATAGGGTTGGGAAGCTGGTTCGCGCAGCATGAAATCGATGTATCGCGCGTAATAGGCCCACTGCTGCTCGAGGCTGGGATAGAGATGGTAGAAGCCGTCGAAGAGGCTCTTGAAGCCGAAGGCCTGCTGCCAGTCGTCCATTCCGGCGTGCGCCATGCCCGCGTGGTTGTAATGGTTGAACCCGGCGGCGCTCGACATGCCCGAGCCGATGCCGACGACAATGGTATCTGCTTCATCTATGAGGCTGCAAAGCCTTCTCGCTTCCCTTTCTAGAGACGGCATCGGACGACCTCCTCGAAAGCCGGAGCCATATCGCCATCAACGAGAATCGTCTCGCACGAAGCGTCGGGCGCCATGGCCTGGCTGTAGTTGAACACGATGTAGGTGGCGTGCTCGCAGACATTCGCAATCTGAGCGAGCGTGCGCTTTATGAAGCGGTTACGCAGCCCCACGCCAAGCTCGAGGATGGCAACCTTGCCGTTGCGGTGGGTCCGCACAAGTCGCTCGAGCTCTTCGAGCTGGGCCGCGGCGAGGGCATCTGGATGAGCGAGGCGCCTCTCGTCGATCGATGCGCGTATGCTGCCTTCCGTTTCGAGCATGCGGTTCTCGTCGAATCCTGCGCGCGCGAAGTGCCCTTCGATATTGCACGTGATCACGAAGGTGTCGGCGTGCTCCGTAAGACGCCGCAGCCCGTTCATGAGCGGTCCGGGCTCATATTCGAGATACTCTTTTTGATGGAACAGCTCGGCCCATCGGCATCGCACGTTTGCATCCGGAGAGGCGAGCCCCTGCAGTATGCAGCCGATGTTGTCAATCCGGGCAAGATCCCCGTAGACCTTCCAGAAGTGCTCATCGGCACGGAAAAGGTTGAGGCCTTCCGCCATATCGAACCCGTTGCTGGCGCCGATGACGATGAGGTTCGCCTCGGCAAGCACCCGGCCGATACGAATCGCTTTCACCGCTTCCATGCACTACCTCCCCAGCATCTTGCGGGCGTCGGCAAGCACGTCGGCAATGTCGGCACGAACGGCGAGCCCTCGGTCCTCGATCGCGCGGGGAAGAAACTGCGTCTTGTTGTTCACGGCGATGTAGCTCGTCTGCGGCAACTGCGTCGTGAGGGCCCAGAACGGCTCCTGGATAAACGCAGGCGTGGTTCGGCCCACGCCCAGCTCAAGGAAAAGAATCTTCTGTCGCGCGTGCGCGCCGAGCCAGTCGGAGACCTTGCGGTACTGCTCCTCGTAGAGCTCGCCCTGCAGGAAGTTGCCGTAGCCGCGAACCCAGGGGAACGCCTCGGCCCCGCAGCGCGGGCATCGTGGCACGAGCTCCGTAGGAACCTCTAGACCGTCCCCCATGGCCTCGACCATGCGGGAGACAGGCTCGGTCGCATCCCATACGCCATCGGTGCAGCAGCGGGAACATTGGAAGAAACGATGGTCGCCTTGGATCTCGGCCACCTTTTCCCAAGGGTAGATCTTCACGAACTGCGTGTCCTGGTTGGTGGTGAGCACGAAGAAATCCTTATCGCGAAGGACGGCATCAAGGTCCTTGTATGGCTCGCGCAGCGGAGCGTTGAGTGTGGTGTCGAGGAACGTCGCAAGATAGCCCCAGCGCGCCTCGGCGGTGGGCCAGCGATAGAACGAGCCCTCGAATGCCCCCTTGAAGCCATAGCGCTCGGCGAACTTGCCGAAATGCTTGCGGTAGGTCGCGTTGTCCTCGTAGTAGAAGTCGCCTCCGCCCGCCGCAGAGAGTCCGGAGGCCCCGCCCACAAGCACACAGTCGGCCTCCTCAATCATGCGGACAAAGGTTTCAATGTCTTGCTCGTAGGGAGCCGGCTTGCGCCTGCTCAACTCGTATGGGGTGCTGCCGTTGCGATAAACGGCCTGATGGGCAAACGATTGGTCGGTGAGCTCGATTACGAGCTGCTCGTACGGGGTCATACGACTCTCTTTCGGTTATAATGAACAGATGTCTATAAACAGTATTCATGTTGATTTTTACAAGAGCAATGAACAGATGCGAGCTGCTGTTGAAAAAAGAACGGTCGCTCGAAACTGTTGGATAGCTCGGAATTGAGGGGCGATGGGAGAGGAGAAAATCGACCGCCGTCGGCGCTACACACTCTCGGTCATACGGGAAGCGTTCTTCGCGCTGCTGGCCGAGGTCGGTTTCGCAAAGATGACCGTGGCGGACATCTGCCGTCGTGCGGATATCAACCGTGGCACGTTCTACCTGCACTATGAGGACAAGTTCGCGCTGCTTGACGCGCTTATCGATGAGGCTCTGGCCGCCGCGCATCCGCTCGAGGGGGTGGAGGCGGCGGCTTTTTGCCAACGCCCTCCAGCAAACGACGACTACTGGCTTCTTTACTCTGACGGTGATGCGTACGCCCGCGTGGCCCAGCGCGTCATCGAGCGCGGGGCTGAGCAGGCGGTCCCTCGGATTATGGAGAAAACCGGACTCTCGCACGAGGACGCCCACCTGCTCTTCGTCCACAACGTCCAGGGAAATCTCGCGGTCAACCGCCTGCTCGGTTGGAGGCAAGGACCCGAGTTCGCCCACGCCCAGGAACTTCTCAATGCCTATTCGGAAGGGGGATTGAGGGCGGTGTCGACTCATCACGATTCCGATAGCCCATCGTAACCCGTGATTGCTTGAATTCCGAAACGGGCATTTTCGGCGATATCGAGCCTCTAAAGGCTGCCCGCTGTGAGCCTTGGGACAAAAACAAAAAATCAAAGCCCTGAGTTTAAAAACGGTTTTTGAAGTTGTCCCAGATTTTGCCCCGAAGTCGATGAAGCACGACATGGTGTGACTTGGCGGCACTCGTTTCGCGACGTTGTGAAAAACTGGATGCAACTGGAATGGCTAGACGGCAAAACGAGCGCTATCGAGCGGGGCTAAGCTAATAGGACTTTGACCTGCACTTTTGAGTGTCGCGCCGTGCTGCTGAGCTTCGATTCGCACGAGAACCATGACAAATCCGCCAACGACGGCGGTGAGTAAATTCGATTATGGCGTCGCAGAAGATCTCCGGGGCCAGCAGCCGGCGTGCCGGCTGCATGACTGGGAGCATGGGCTCGAGTCCGACTATGCACAGGAGCTACAGCACCCTGTTAATCTCGATCTCGTGCTTTTTGGCGGGTTCCTCTTCCTGGGCATAGCCAAGGGAGATGCAGAGGAGCGGATTGTAATCTTCGGGAATTTCGAGCTTCTTCCTCAGCGAATCGTCTTGCGCCACTGCTGCGGCTGCCCCACCCCAGATGATGCTGGCAACTCCGAGGCTCGTTGCGGCAATCGCCATGTTCTCGAGCGCGCATGCCGCGTTTGCGTATTCCATTCCGGGCATCATGGCGGGCTTCGATGACACGAAGACCATGGTCGGCGCACCGAAGGACTTGTCCATCCGCTTGCCCAACATATTGAAGATCATGCCCGAGACCGCCTTGTCGATGATCGGGAAAAGATTGCGATCCTGAACGACGGTCATGTGCAACGTGTCGTAGGCGCTCGAACCAACGGGCGCGGCCATGCCCGCGCGCAAGATCGCCTACAGCTCTTCGTTACCGATCTGCTCGGGTTTGTATGCCCTCGTCGAGGTCCGCTTCAAGATCGATTCAATTGCGTTCATTCTGCTCTCCTTCTGTTGCGACATTTGTGATAGGTCCGCATGGCCTGCCAACACGGGCATGCTGCTCGGCATAACGCCGGCCGAACTTCTCGATTGCGTCCATGACTGGCAAGAGCTGCGAGCCAAGCTCGGTGAGCGAATACTCGACATGTGGAGGGACGGTCCTGTGGTCGCGGCGCTCGATGATGCCCTGGGTACAGAGCCCCTTGAGATCCTTGCTGAAGTCGGAGTCCGCCATGGGCTGCAGCCTGCGCTTCAACTCGCTGAAGCGCAGTGGCCCGGCGCTGAGGCAGTACACGACGGGCATGGTCCACTTGCTTGTGATGATGGGCAAGACGGCCGCAGCGTCGCAGTCCGTGATGGCCGGCCTTCCGATCCGATCGCTGTTCATGCTCTAGCTCCCTATGATCGGCATCGACTGTATATAGCGCGTATCTTTCGAGGCATTTCTCACATAGGCATGCTTGACCAGCTGTGCGATTGGGGCGAGAGGAGCCGTCTGTGGTCGAACGTGGACGGCTCCCTCGCTTCATCTCGTTTGGATATGGGCGTGGGCGGGGGAGGCGGCTTTGCTCAATCTGGGACTTTTCGTCCGCTGGCCTACCAGATTCCCAGCACGTGCTGCATGCCGAGGCTCATCAACGCGATGCCGACCCAGCAGCAAAAGCCGAGCGCGATGGGCTTGCCGCCCTTCTTGATCAGCTCAACGATGTTCGTGTTGAA
>CAKUNF010000014.1 GCA_934668375.1 uncultured Parolsenella sp.
CAGGTCGTCTTGAGGACATGCTCGCAGTCGGAGCCGGCGGCCTCGAGGATGGCCTTCACGTTCTCGGCGCTCTGGGCGGCCTGGGCGGCGATGCCCTCGGGCATCTCGCCGGTCTTGGGGCAGACGGGCAGCTGGCCGGAGGCAAAGACGAGGCCGACGTGCTCCCATGCCTGGGAGTAGGGGCCGATGGCGGCGGGGGCGGCGTTGGTGTTGATCTTGTTCATGATGATCCTTTCGCATTTGGCCGGGGCGTCATGCCCGGTCGCGCGTGACGCGCGTGGTGAGATGGGGAAGGTGGGGCCGGACCGAGGGGGGAGGTGGTCCGGCCCCCGGGGTTGTCTGTGGGACGGATATGCGCAAACGGCCAGATTGCTAGGGCATGGTGACGAACGCGAGCTCGGCGGCGACTCCCAGCCACAGGCCGCTCTCGTCGATGTCGAACTTCTTGTTGTGGTGTGCCGCTCCGCTGCCGTGGCGTCCCTCGTACTCCACCGTGCGGCGGAACGTTCGCGCGGTGTTCTCGGCGACGTCGTGGATGATGATGTGGCCAGCCGCCTGGGCAAAGAGATCCTTGAAACCCAGGACGCGCTTGAGCTCTCCGGACTGCTGTGACATGGGGGTCTCCCGTCCTATTCGCCGAGATACTTCTCGGTGTGCTTGTTGTTGACGGCGTCGCAGATGCGCTCGAGACCCTCGAGGACCAT
Organism: uncultured Parolsenella sp.; assembly: GCA_934668375.1. GTDB lineage: Bacteria > Actinomycetota > Coriobacteriia > Coriobacteriales > Atopobiaceae > Parolsenella. Next base: position 705 of record CAKUNF010000014.1, read on the forward strand.
GGCGCGCGGGCAGGCGAGGTTCAGGCGGATGAAGCCGTCGGAGTGCTGGACGAACATGTTGCCGCCCTCGAGTAGGACGCCGGACTTGTAGGCGAAGAACATCGGGAGGTTCTCGTCGGGCTCGAAGTAGGCGGACAGGTCGACCCAGGCAAGGTAGGTGGCCTCGCTGGCGCGGTACTTGGCCTTGGGGAGGTGCTCGGCGAGGTACTCGCCCACGAGCTTGAAGTTGTCATCGAGATAGCTGCAGAGCTGCTTCACCCACGGCTCGCCCTCCTCGTAGGCGGCCTGGGCCGCGGCGATGGAGATGGGGTTGTCGAAGTTGTAGTGGCGTGCGAGCCAGGTCTGGCGTAGGCCCTCGTCGCGGATGATGATGTTGGAGATCATCATGCCGGCGAGGTTGAAGGTCTTGGACGGGGCCATGCAGGTGATGAGACGGTCGTAGTCGGTCATGACCTTGGCCATGGGCGTGTGCTGCTTGTCGGAGCGCAGCAGGTCGCAGTGGATCTCGTCGGAGATGACCCACATGTCGTGCTTCTCGGCCAGCTCGGCCACGTGAGCGAGCTCCTCGGGCGTCCAGACGCGGCCCGTGGGGTTATGGGGGTTGCACATGATGAACAGCGTGGTCTTGGGGTCGGCCATCTTGGCGTCGAGGTCGTCGAAGTCGATGGTGTAGTAGCCGTCGTTGTCGACGAGGTCGCTGCAGACCGACTCGCGGTCGTGGAAGTCGGCGGCGTACTTGAAGTAGGCGTAGGACGGGGTGAGGAACAGCACCTTCTCGTCAGGCTTGGTGATGTAGTCGACCATCTCGTACAGCGCGGGGATGACGCCGTTGGACATCACGAGCTGCTCCTTGGGGAACGTCCAGCCGTAGCGGCGCTCGCACCAGGCGTTGAAGGCCTTGTAGTAGTTGGGGTCGAAGACGCGCGTGTAGCCAAAGATGCGGCGGTCGATGCGGCGGCGCATGCCGTCAAGCACGCAGTCGGGCGTGGCGAACTCCATGTCGGCGACCCACATGTGGATGAACTCGTCGTCGGCATAGGGGAACGTCATGGAGTCGTCCGCGTGGAAGATGTAGTCGCGGAAGCCCTCGAGCTTCATGGCGTTCGTGTTGTGGCGATCGACCTTCTCGTTAAAGTCGTACATCTGCTCTCCTTGGTCTGTCCTGGGCGCCCATCCCCCCCTGTCTTTGGTGCGGGCGCCAACGTGTGGGAACGCGCCCATCTTCTTGTTTTTTCTCGGTTTGATGCATGTCCGCAATATTCCTGACACGGGAGTTTTGTACAGTGATTCCCGTGTGAGGAAAGATTCTGGGCTCACCGATGCGGTTTTTCAGCAAATGGCGATTCCGGGGTCTTGCATCGCGCCAAAACGTGAACGTTTTTTTGCTCCGGTAAACGGTACGAATCGACTGCTCAACGGTAGGTGAGTGACGAATGGAAGACGTGGGCGCCAGGGTTGGAGCGAGGATTCGGCACTTCCGCAAGAAGCGGAGGATGACGCTCGCGGAGCTTGCCTCGCGCGTGTACAAGAGCCAGTCGGCCATCTCCAAGTACGAGCATGGCGAGGTGGCGATCGACATCGCCACGCTCTACGCCATCGCGGATGCCCTGCAGGTGGGCATCGACCTTCTGCTCTACATACCCGAGCGTCCCCGGCCGCAGCGCTCCGAGCAGGGCCTGCCGTCGTTCTTCGACGGGTGCTCGCACTTCTACTCCTATGTGTTCGACGGGCGCGTCAACAAGATCATCCGCTGCGCCTTCGACGTGCTCGACGAGACGTCGGCGATGGAGTACGGCGTGGCCATGTACATGAACTTCACCGACTACGACGCCTATCAGGACTGCGAGACGTCCTACAAGGGCACGATGAGCCACCAGGACGCGCTCACGAACATCCTGCTCGTGAACAGGGAGAGTCCCATCGAGCAGGCGAGCGTCCAGATCCTGGCCTCGTATCTGGACACGGACACCAAGTGGGGGCTGTTCAATGGCCTGTCGTCGCGCCCGATGATGCCCATCGCCACCAAGATGCTGTTCTCCAGGCGCAGACTCGACGAGGGCGCCGACCTCATCCGCGAGCTCAAGATATCGCGCGACGACATCCGCATGCTCAAGCTCTACAACATGTTCTGCGTGGTGTAGCGGGGGCGGCGCCGACGACTGCCGCGGGGCGTCCAAGGGGTTCGGGTGCCCAAAGGGCTACGTCTCCTTTGGGTACGGCCGCTAAGGCGGTCAAATAATGGGGAACGGCAAAAGGTGAGCAGATAGACCGCGCCTGTCTGAGTAGACCAAATAACGGCAACTCATTTACCTGCGACTTTGCGATGCACTTGTACGCGTCTACCAAGAAGTTCACCTAGAATCTGCTCACCTTTTGGGATGAACGGGCGCATCTCCCCGCTAAACGCCCATTCGCCGTCACGAACCGCGCTTCCCGCCGCGTGCCGGCCTCGCGCCCACGCTGCGCTACAATCTCCCGTGGCTCATTCGCCTGCGGCCGGCCCATTTGCCGTCGCACGTCCCAAGAAGAGGTTCACCACATGGCAGACACCACCAAGCCCTCGTACTTCGTCACGACGCCCATCTACTACGTCAACGCCGATCCGCACCTGGGCACCGCGTACTCCACCATCCTCGCCGACGTCCAGGCACGCTACCGTCGCGCCGCCGGCTACAACGTCAAGTTCCTCACCGGCATGGACGAGCACGGCGAGAAGGTCGCCGAGGCCGCTGCCAAGCACGGCATGACGCCGCAGGAGTGGACCGACTCCCAGGCCCCGCACTTCAAGGACCTCTGGAAGACGCTCGAGATCTCAAACGACGACTTCATCCGCACCACCGAGCCGCGCCAGTACAAGGCCGTGCAGTACCTCTGGGAGCGCATGAAGGAGTCCGGCTACCTCTACAAGGGCAGCTACGACGGCTGGTACTGCGTGCCCGACGAGACCTACTTCACCGAGACCCAGGTCGAGAAGGGCGACGAGGAGAACGGCACGCCCGGTGCCCACCTCTGCCCCGACTGCCACCGCCCGCTCGAGCGCGTGAAGGAGGAGAGCTACTTCTTCAAGCTCTCCGCGTTCCAGGACCGCCTGCTCAAGCTCTACGACGAGCACCCCGACTTCGTGCAGCCCGAATTCCGCATGAACGAGGTCCGCAGCTTCGTCGAGGGCGGCCTGAACGACCTGTCCGTCTCGCGCACGAGCTTTGACTGGGGCATCCCCGTGCCCTTCGACGACGGCCACGTCACCTACGTGTGGTTCGACGCCCTGCTCAACTACATGACGGCCGTGGGCTACGGCTGCGACGACGACGCCTCGCGCGCCGAGCTCGCCTATCGTTGGCCCGCGAACCTCCACATCGTGGGCAAGGACATCATCCGCTTCCACTGCGTCATCTGGCCGGCCATGCTCATGGCCATCGGCGAGGCCCTGCCCGAGCACGTCTTTGCCCACGGCTTCCTCACCGTGCGCAACGCCGAGACGGGCGCCGCGGAGAAGATGTCCAAGAGCCGCGGCAACGCCATCGCCCCGGCAGACGTCATCGACCTTCTCGGCGTGGAGGGCTACCGCTACTACTTCATGACCGACGTCACGCCCGGCACGGACGGCGCCATCAGCTTCGAGCGCATGGAGCAGGTCTACAACGCCGACCTCGCCAACAGCTGGGGCAATCTCATCAGCCGCTCGGTGAACATGAGCATGAAGTACTTCGACGGCGGCTCCCCGGCGCGTCCGGCAGACGCCCACGCCTTCGCGAACCCGCTGGCAGACGTGGCAGACGGCATCTTCGGGCGCTACTCCGCCCGCATGGAGGTGCTCGACTACGCCGGCGCCAAGGACGAGGCCATGGAGCTCATCCACGCCGCCAACCACTACATCGAGGACTCCGAGCCCTGGACGCTCGCCAAGGACCCCGAGAAGGCCGACGAGCTCGCGTTCGTCATCTACAACCTGCTCGAGGCCATCCGCATCTCCGCGCACCTGCTCGCCCCGTTCATGCCCGAGACGAGCGCCGAGGCGCTGCGTCGCATCGCCTGCGAGGACGAGATCGACTCCGATGACCTCGCCGCCATGTGCGAGTGGGGCCGCTTCGCCGGCGGCGTTGCCGTCGAGAAGGGCGACCCGCTGTTCCCGCGCCTCGAGGCCAAGAAGAACTAGTCACCCACACGCCAGCTTCCCAAAGGTGTCAAAGACTTTTGGGAACCTGCCCACGTCCCACACGTCCCAAAGGGGTCTGACCCCTTTGGGACGCCTTCGTATCGAAAGGACCCGCATGCCTGCGTCGCCCCTTGCAAACCCAACCGCCACGCGCGAGATGCTCGAGCGCTTTGGCCTGGCCACGAAGCACCGCCTTGGCCAGAACTTCCTCGTGGACGACCACGTGATTGCTCACATCCTCGACCTGGCGCGCCTCGACGAGGGCAGCCACGTGGTGGAGGTGGGCCCCGGCATCGGCACACTCACGCTCGGCATGCTGCCGCATGCGGGATCGGTGGTCTCCATCGAGGCCGACCGCACGCTCGAGCCCGTCCTCGCCGACCTTGCGCACGAGTTCCCCTCGTTTGCCTATGTCATGGGAGACGCCCTCAAGGTGGGCTGGGAAGACGTGTGCGCCGCGGGCGCGGGGGAGCGTGGTGCCGAGGAGGGCGACGCTGCCGAGAAGGAGGGCGCTGCCGAGAACCGCACCGAGCCCAACATCCTCGTGGCCAACCTGCCGTACAACGTCGCGGCCACGATCATCCTCAAGTACCTGGCCGAGCACCCCTCGCTCGCGGCCGCCGTCGTCATGGTGCAGGCCGAGGTCGCAGACCGCATCTGCGCCGCACCCGGATCGAAGGCCTACGGCGCCTACACGGCCAAGCTCAACCTCTACGGCCGCGTGACGGGTCGCTTCGAGGTGCCGCCCACGTGCTTCATGCCGGCGCCGCACGTGAACTCCGCCGTCGTGCGCATTGACCGCGCGGGCGTGACAGACCCCGAGACGGGCGAGACGCTCACGCCCGGGCAGCTCGCCGCCACGGCTGTCGTGACGGACGCCGCGTTTGCCCAGCGTCGCAAGACGATCCGCAACTCCATGGCAGCCCGTGGGTTCGAGAAGGCCGCGCTCGACGCCGCGTTTGTCGAGGCAAGCGTCTCGCCCACGGCGCGTGCCGAGACGCTTGCCTGCGAGGACTTCGTGCGCCTTGCCGCCGCGCTCGGCCGCGCGGACGCCATCCCGGCCGACCTGCCCGTTCGCTTCAGCGCGGGGGGCGCCGCCCGATGAGCCACGCCGCGCAACTCATAGCAGACGCCCTCACGCTCGAGGACGGCGAGCTCTTCCACACCAAGAAGGGCAAGCCGCGCCCCATGCCCCGCCCCCTCGCGCCGCTTGCGGACACGCATGGCCACCTCACGGTGCTGCGCAGCCACGACCCGGCGCTTGCCGTGGCCCGCGCCGCGCTTGCCGGTGTGCGCCTGCTCGTGGTGCCCATCGACCCGGTGGGGGACTGCGGGCTTGACCTTGCGGATGACATGCCGGCACGCACCCCGGCGGACCTCATCGCCTTCCTCGACGAGGCGCATGAGATCGCTGGCGAGCTGCTCGGCGAATTCGCGGAAGCGGGCCTCGTGCCTCCGGCGTTCCCTGAGTTCGAGCTGCTGTCCGGCGCCACGCCAGACATGCCGCTTGACCTGCGCTTCGTTGCGGGCGTGCACCCGTACGGCGCGCCTGCGTTCGACGAGGCGTGCGAGCGGCGCATGCGCGAGCTGCTCGGGGCCAAGCGCTGCGTGGGTATCGGCGAGATAGGGCTCGATTACGGTCCCTACAACGAGGTTTCGCCCGACGTGCAGCTCGACGTGTTCCGCCGTCAGTTGCTCATGGCCCACGAGCTGGGGCTTCCCGTGGAGCTGCACATCCGCGACGCTGCGGATGACCCGCAGGCCACGGCCCATGTGCAGGCGGCGGCGCTGCTCGCCGAGGTGGGCGTGCCGCCGGCGGGCTGCGACGTGCACTGTTTCACGTCTGGGCCGGAGGTTCTCGCGCCGTTCGTGGAGCTTGGCTGCACCGTTGCGTTTGGCGGCGCCGCCACGTTCAACAAGAGCGACGACATCCGTGAGGCCGCGGCGGCCTGTCCGCTCGGCCAGATCGTGACCGAGACGGACAGCCCCTACATGGCCCCCGTTCCCGTGCGGGGCGAGGAGTGCGAGCCGGCCATGGTGGCCTTCACGGCCCGCTGCGTGGCCGACGTCCGCGCCGAGGCCGGCGTCTCCACGCCCGACGAGACCTACGCCGCCCTCTGGTCCAACGCCCGCCACCTCTTCTCGCTGTAGCGTCCCAAAGGTGTCAAAGACTTTTGGGCACGCACGGGCGCCATGCCGCCCGCGGAGAAGGCGGCGCCCACGGCCGCTCGGGCTGCTACGATAAATCGGTTGACCAAACGCACGCGGCCCGCACGTGCGCGACACACACGATGGGAGCACCCATGAGCAACAACCTACGCGTCGCCATCCTGTTCGGCGGCACCTCGAGCGAGCACGACATCTCGCTGCGCTCCGCCACGAACGTCCTCTCCGAGCTGGGCGGCCGTGGCTACGACCTCGCGCTTGTCGGCATCACGCGCGAGGGCACGTGGCTCAACTACACCGGTGACGTTGCCGACGTCTGCGAGGGTGACGCCTGGGCCTCCCATGACGTGTGCCCCGTCGTGGTCGTGCCCGGTGACGGCCTGTTCCGCCACGAGGCGGACGGCACGCTCTCCCGCATCGCCGTGGACGTGGCGTTGCCGGTGCTGCACGGCCAGGGCGGCGAGGACGGCATCACGCAGGCGCTGCTCGAGAGCGCGGGCGTGCCCTACGTGGGCTGCGGCGTGCTGTCGAGCGCCGTGTGCATGGACAAGGACGCCTCGCACCGCCTGGCCGCCGCCTCGGGCATCCGCGTGCCCAAGTGCGAGGTCCTCTATCGCGGCACCACCGAGGCCGACGTCGAGGCGGCCGTGGACGCGTGCGGCGGCTACCCCGTGTTCGTGAAGCCCACGCGCGGCGGCTCGTCCTACGGCGTGTCCAAGGTCGCGGACGCCTCCGAGATGGCCCACGCCCTCGAGGTGGCCTTCGCGCTCGACCCCAAGGTCTCCGTCGAGGAGGCCATCGAGGGCACCGAGGTTGGCTGCGCCATCATCGGCGACGCCTCCGGCGAGCTCGAGATGGGCGTCGTGGACGAGACGGTCGTCACGGACGGCGGCTTCTTCCACATCCATCAGGACCAGACGGCCGGCGCCGCCGCGAGCTCCAAGAACTCGTCGCTTCGCTGCCCCGCCCAGATCTCTGACGACGAGATGGCCCGCGTGCGCGAGACGGGATTTGCCGTGTACCGTGCGCTGTGCTGCTCGGGCTTCGCGCGCGTTGACCTGTTCGTGACGCCCGCGGGAGAGGTCGTGCTCAACGAGGTCAACACGATTCCCGGCCTCACGCGCTACTCGCGCTTCCCCGAGATGATGAAGGCGTCCGGCCGCGACCTTGCCGGCGTGCTCGACCAGCTCATCGCCTCTGCGGCTGCCGGGCAGGACCGCTAGGGGGCAAGACTCGCCTCGCCTGCGGGCGCGTGGCCTTGCGTGCCACGAGCGCCCGCTACAATCGCACCAATCGAGTGACCATCCCCTTCGCGCCCTGCGTAGCGTGGAGGGGATTTTTGTGCCGATAACGTCCATTGCCGGCCATCGAGGCATCGAGGGGCTCGTCTCGCGCATGGCCAGCGCCGCGGCAGAGCTTGCGTGGCCCACGCGCTGCGTTGCGTGCGACGCGCCCGGCGAGCTTCTGTGCGAGGCATGCCGGGCGAGTCTTCCGTGGCTCTCGCAGCGCTGGGCCTGCCCCAACTGCGGGGCCCCGTTCGGGTGGGTCTCGTGCACCGAGTGCGGCGCGTCGAGGGGCGAGCTGTGGGAGACGCGCGCGGTCGTCTGCGCGCTGCCGCTCGAGGGCGTGGGCCGGGCGCTCGTGCTTTCGTACAAGGACGCGGGGGAGCGCAGGCTCGCGCCCGTGATCGCCGCGGCCATGGCCTGCGCCCTGGACGAGGCATCCGCCTGGCCCGCGGCCGATGGCGCGGCCCGCTTCGACGCCGCCGCGCTTGACGCCGTGTGCTTCGTTCCCGCCACGCGCGCCGCCTATGCGCGGCGCGGCTTCGACCACATGGAGGACGTCTCGCGCTCGCTTGCCGGCATGCTCGGCCTGCCGCTTGCCGACGTGCTCGCCCGGCCCCAGGCGCGAGACCAGCGCCGTCTCGGACGCGAGGAGCGCCTCGCGAACGCCACCTCGTCCACGCGCGTCGTCGGTGACGTCACGGGTTGCTCGCTTCTGCTCGTGGACGATGTCGTGACGACGGGCGCCTCGCTGCGCGCCTGCGCCCGCGACCTTCTCGCCCACGGCGCCGAGAGCGTCACCGCCTGTGCCCTTGCCCGCACGTGGTGAGCCCGGGCGTCCCAAAGGTGCCGTCCCAAAGGTGTCAAAGACTTTTGGGCACATGATTGAAAGGAGATCCACCATGCCACGAGCACCCCGATCGCAGTCCCCGACCGGCTGCCACCACGTTACGCTCAGGGGAAGCGGAAGACGGATCATATTTGAGACGGACGATGACCGTCGCTCGTTTCTCGCGCTTGCCGGACGCTGTTTTTCCGAGGCGGGTGTTGGGGTCGTCGCGTGGTGCCTCATGGACAACCACGTTCACTTCCTGCTTCATGATGGACGGTTCGAGCTGTCGAGGGCCATGCAGCGCCTCTCGAGTCGCTATGCGGTGCGCTTCAATCGTGCCACGGGTCATGTCGGCCATGTGTTTCAAGCGAGGTTCGGGAGCAAGGCCGTGCGAGACGACGCCCAGCTCCTTGCGACGCTGCGCTACATCCACGAGAATCCGGAGAAGGCGGGCATGTGCGCGAGTGCCGAGTACCCATGGAGCAGCCACCTCGATTACGCTGGCGAGCGCACGCTGGCGCCGTTGGAGCTAGAGTGCGACATGGTCCTTGGGCTCTTGGGAGGCAGGGAGGCGTACCTGCGCTTTTGTCAGACAAGGTACGAGGTTCCCCCTGCGCTTGCCGACTCCGGCAGGCCAAGCGAGCAAGAGGCCCGAGAAGTCGCCGGCGCTCTTTTGGGACCGGTCGAGCTGCGCGAGGTGGCGACCATGGGCCGTCCGCAGCGCGACGCCTCGATCAGGCTGCTCCGGTCTGCCGGCATCACGTGCCGGCAAATCGAGCGTCTGACGGGCGTGGGGAGAAAGACGGTGGCAAGGATCTGCGCCGACCAGGTGCCCAAAAGTCTTTGACACCTTTGGGACACCGCGGTGCATCGACGCTGCTACATAAGGTCAACATCAAAGAGCTGCTATAATCGTCGGGTCTCATTCAGGTCTGTGGTTGCGGGGTGGTGAGGCGAGCCCGCGCGCGTGGCAAAGACGTCGCGTCCGCGCGCTCACCTCGTTGGCGCCGCCAACAGCCGCCCCAAGTCCATGCCAGACGAGGGCCAAGGGATCCACGTAAGTTCGGGCGTGCGCGTCCGAGCGAGCATGGCTCGTCCTAGAAGTAAGTCGCACCGCCCGTTCAACCAGGGGTAAACGGCCCCGCGGGCGAGAGGGCCAGTAGTGGCGCCGCCGCGGCGGAGTGCTGCGACCGTCCCCGTGCGCGAGTGTGGGGTCAAATACCAGGTCAGCTGAACGAGACACACCGAAGGCAGGGCCCTTGACGTCGAGGGCCGCGAAGGGCGCACGCGCGCTCGCACAAGACGAGGAGACTCGATGACACGCAACAAGACGCTTGGACGCTGTGGCGTCGTCCTCCTCTCCGCGGCCGCGGCGCTCTCGCTTGCCGGCTGCGCCAACCCCGTCTCGGCGATTCAGAGCTCGCTTGGCACCCCCAGCGTGGCCGAGGCGCGCGCCAAGCAGGCCTCGGCCGTCTCCGCGCAGCTCTCGATCCCGACCATCATCAAGGACGGCGCGCTCACGGTTGGCCTCGACACCTCGGCGAGCGCCCCGATGTGCCTCACGTCCCATGACGGCTCGATGCAGGGCTATGACATCGACATGGCCTGCGCCATCGCCGACGAGCTGGGCCTTGACGTCGAGTTCGTGAGCGTCACGAACGCCTCGCAGGCCCTGGGGCAGACGTGCGACGTCGTCATGGGCGCGAGCGCGAGCAGCTCGAGCGGAGCCACGGTCGTGGGTGCCTACGCCGAGGACGCCATCGGGTTCTTCCACAAGGGCTCCGAGCAGGTTGCCGCCAAGGAGGACCTCGTTGGCAAGACCATCGGCGTGCAGGACGGCTCCACGTCCCAGCAGCTCCTCAAGCGCAGCGACCTCGAGGCCAGGCAGGAATCGTTCCAGAACCTCAATGACGCGTTCGATGCGCTCGAGCAGGGAATCGTGGACTACGTGCTGTGCGACGCCTTCTCCGGTGCCTACCTGCAGAGCGGCTATTCTGACATCGCCTTCTGCGGCTCCTTCGACGTGCCGCAGGCCGTGGGCGTGGGCGTTGCCGCCACGAACACCGAGCTCCAGACGGCCGTGAAGTCCGCCGTGGACAAGGTCACGTCCAACGGGGTGGGCCAGATCGTTCGCTCCAAGTGGCTGGGTGGCCTGAGCCCGCTCGCCGACACCTCGCAGGTCTCGGGCATTACGGTGTCCGCGGGAACGGTCGAGGGGACAACGTCTGACACCGCCGAGACCGAGGGCGCGGCCTCCGGAGTCCAGGACGGCTCGACCGCCGGCGCGAACGCGGCCGACATCGCCGGCTAGCGCGTCTTTGCGCAAAACCGATTTCTCCTCGAATGGAAGGGGCGAATCGGTAACTGGTTATTCTCGATTCCCATGACGGGCGCGGCGGGGTTTGGGTACCAGTGCAGTACAGGGGAAGCCGCAACGCCAAGGCAAGGACCTGCGGGCGGCCGCTCCAGCAAGGGCGTGTTGGGCACGACGGTTGGAGGCACGATGGATATCAAGGTTTCTGGGCGCAAGGTTACGGTCACCGATGCCCTTCGCAGCTACGTTGACGAGAAGATCGGCGGGGCCCTCGAGGTGTTCGACATCCAGCCGATGACGTGCGACGTGGTCCTGCGTGTCGAGAAGAACCGCTCGAACCCCGAGGCCGCGGTGTGCGAGGTCACGGTGCGCGTGCGTGACAACGTGGTTCGCGTGGAGTCCGCGGACCCCGACATGTACGCGGCCATCGACGTCGCGTCCGACAAGGTCACGCGCCAGCTGCGCAAGTTCAAGACGCGCGTCATTGATCGCCGTCAGCGCACGCAGGGCCTGCCCGTCGCGCCTGCCTCGGCAGACCTCGCCGACCTCATCGACGCCCCCGAGGAGGACGATGAGCTCGTGCGCGAGAAGGTCATCGACCTGCCGCCCATGACCGAGGAGGAGGCCCTCGTCCAGACGGACCTCATCGGACACGACTTCTACGTGTTCACGAACGCCACGACCGGCCTCGTGAACGTCATCTACCGCCGCAAGAACGGCGGCTACGGAATCATCAAGCCCAAGATTGAGGAGCCAGATGACTAGCGATTCCAACGACAACTCGAACATTCAGGCCGCGGGTTCCTCGGAGCCCGCGGCCGTCGCGTGCGAAGGCGGCGCCACGTCGGAGTGCGCCCAGGCCACCGTTGCCGAGGCGGGTGCGAGCTACCGGCGAGACGGCCAGTGTCGCATCATTGTCGACTCCTGCGCCGACTTTGCCCCCGAGGTTGCCCGTGCCCTGGGCGTGGAGGTCGTCCACTTCCCGTTCGTGATGGGAGACGGCGAGCATGCGGACGACCTGTGGCACTCCATGACGCCGCACGAGTTCTACGAGCGCATGCGCAATGGCGAGCACGCAACGACGTCTGCGGTGACCCCGGGCCACTACCTCGAGGTCTTCGAGCGCTGTGCCGCCTCTGGCGTGCCGGCCGTCTACCTCGCCTTCACGCGTGGCCTGTCCTCGAGCGTCGACGCCGCCCGCCAGGCGGCCGACATGGTCCGCGAGGCGCACCCGGGCTACGAGATCTACGTCGTGGACAACCTGTGCCCGTCTGCCGCCGCCGAGCTGCTCGCCATCGAGGCCGTGCGCCAGGTGGGCAACGGCCTCACGGCCTCCGAGCTCGTCGAGTGGGTCGAGGAGGCGCGCTACTACATCCAAGGCTACTTCACGCTCGACTCGTTCGACGCCCTGGCCCGTGGTGGTCGCATCCCGCCCGCGGCCGCTCAGGTGGGCGGCAAGCTCGACATCAAGCCCGAGCTGTCCTATGACATCAACGGCGCGCTCACGCTGCGCGGCATGTGCCGCGGTCGCAAGAAGGCCCTGCGCGCCATCCTCGCGGACTTCAAGGAGAACTACATCGGCACGGACGGCGTCGTGACGCACATGCCCATCGGCATCGTGGACGCCGACGCCGAGAAGGACGCCCGCTGGCTCGAGGACCAGCTTCGCAAGGAGCCGGGCTGCCAGGACATCCCCATCATCCACAGCTCCGTCTCGCCCGTCATCGGCGCGCACGTGGGGCCGGGCATGGTGGCCGTCGTGTTCTGGGGCAAGGACCGCCGCGAGACCCTCTCGTTCACGGACCGCATCGCGCGCCGCGTCCGCGCAAGCAAGTAGCAGCAATCACCCGCGTTTGGGGCTGCCGCTGCGGGCCAGTCGCTCGCAGCGGCAGCACGCATAGAAGGGAACCACATGACCACAGCCGCCAAGCCCAAGGTCGCGTTCATCGGCACCGGCATCATGGGAGCGCCCATCGCCGGTCACATCATGGACGCCGGCTATGAGCTCACGGTCTACAACCGCACCAAGTCCAAGGCAGACGCCCTCGTCGAGAGGGGCGCCACCTGGGCGGACAGCCCCGCCGACGCCGCCCGCGATGCCGACATCGTCTTCACGATGCTCGGGTACCCGTCTGACGTCGAGGACGTCTACCTCTCCACGGACGGCCTCGTGCGCGCCACCAAGACGGGCGCCTGGCTCGTCGACCTCACGACGTCCTCCGCCCAGCTCGCCCGCGACATCCACGACGCTGCCGAGGTCGAGGACAAGCACGCCGTGGACTGCCCGGTGACCGGCGGCGAGCAGGGTGCCATCGACGGCACGCTCACGCTCATCCTGGGCAGCACGGAAGCAGACGCCGTCCCGATCCTGCCCGTGCTCGAGACGTTCTCGTCCAAGATCTGCTACTTCGACGGCGCTGGCAACGGCCAGACGGCCAAGCTCTGCAACCAGGTCTCGCTTGCCGGCTGCATGGTGGGCATGGCCGACGCCCTGGCCCTCGCCCAGCAGGGTGGCATCGACGCCGCCCGCATGCTCGACATGGTGGGTGCCGGCATGGGCGGCTCGCGTGCGCTCACGGGGCTGGGTCCCAAGGCGCTCGAGGGAGACTTCAAGCCGGGATTTTTCGTGGAGCACTTCCGCAAGGACCTGCGCCTTGCCATCGAGCAGTCCGAGGACCTCGAGATCACGCTGCCCGGCGCCGAGACGGCCTTCACGCTCTATGACATGCTCTGTCAGATCGGCGGCGAGCGTCTGGGCACCCAGGCTATCAGCCTGCTGTACGCCGAGCAGGCGGACGCCGCCGCGGCCGGACTCGACTGGAGCCGCCTGGACGTGAGCCAGTTCGAGGACAGTGGCCACGACGGCTGCGGCTGCGGCCACGAGCACGGCGAGCACGAGTGCGGCTGCGGCGGTCACGACCACGATGGCGACCACGAGTGCTGCGGCGGCCACGGTGACGGCTGCTGCGGCGGGCACGGCCATGACGAGGGCCACGAGTGCTGCGGCGGCCACGGCGACTGCGGGTGCGAGGGATAGCGCGTGACTGACGGATTTGCGATCGCGATCGTGAGCCTGCTGTTCGCGGTGTTCGGCATCGTCGTGGGCTTCCACCTCGGCGACGAGGCGGGCGCCCGCTGCGAGGGCACCGCGCGCTACGCCACGGCCAACCTCGTTGCCATCCTTGCCGGCTCGCTGCTGTTCATGGTCGTGTGGATGTTCGGCTACGTCGTTCTCGGCATGTTCGCGTTCGGCGCCGTCGCGGGCGCCGTGGCCGGCCTCAAGTTTGGCTACGGCGAGTCCGTGGGCCCCTGGAAGTTCGTGGACCGGCTCATGACGCCGGCCGCCCGCCAGCGCGACCGCGAGCGGGCGCGCGTGAGACGTGCCGCCGTCAGGCGCGCCAAGACGGGCGCGGCCGAGCCCGAGCTCATGAGCGTGACCGACCCGCATGTGGGCGAGCATGGCAAGGGCGGCAAGAGGACAGAGGGCAAGTAGCGCATGCAGGACATGAACCAGACCGGAACGCCGCAGGGTACGATCGCGGTGCTCATAGACTACGAGAACCTTGCGCTGGGCACGGGCAAGCGACGCCGCGGCGGCCACCAGCAGCCCGGCCCCGCTCCGGATGTCAAGGCCATCCTCGCGCGTCTCGTCGACAAGGGCCGCATCGTGGCCAAGCGCGCCTACTGCGACTGGCAGCGATTCGACGGCGTCGTGACGCCGCTCCACGAGCTGGGAATCGAGCTCATCGAGATCCCGGACCGCGCCCATACGGGCAAGAACTCGGCCGACATCCGCCTGGCCGTGGACGCCATGGAGATGTGCCTCACGAAGACCCACATCGACACGTTCGCCATCCTCTCGGGCGACTCGGACTTCTCGCCGCTCGTCTCGAAGCTGCGCGAGTTCGACAAGACCGTCATCGGCGTGGGCATGCGCGAGTCAACGAGCTCGCTGCTCGCCGAGGTGTGCGACGAGTTCATCTTCTACGAGGACATCGTCTCGCCCGGCGGCATCCCCGAGTACGAGAGCCGCGTGGCGGCCGACAAGCGCCCGTGCTACAAGCTGCTGCTCGAGACGATCGACGCACTGCAGCGCGAGACGGACGGCTTCATCCTGGCGTCGCTGCTCAAGGGCGCCATGCGCCGCAAGCAGCCGCAGTTCTCGGAGCGCACGTACGGGTTCCGCTCGTTCACGGCGCTGCTCAACGAGGCGTCGAGCCTGGGGCTCATCAAGATACATAACGACCAGCGCAGCGGCACGGCCGTTGTCGACGGTTTTTGCGAGTAAGGGAGAAGATCACATGACCGAGGAGAACAGCACGCCCGCACGCAAGAAGCTCGGCGAGGGCGTCATCACCATGGTGGACCGCCTCATCGACGAGCTCTCCGGCCCGGTGCGCCGCACGCGCCAGGAGGCTGCCTCCGCCCTGGCCGAGATGTGCCGCGAGCACCCCGAGACCGTGGAGCCCGACGTCGAGCGCGTCACCGAGGCGCTCGTCGACGCCCTGTACCGTCCCGAGGCCCAGACGCGCTGGGAGGCCCTGGGGGCGCTGCGCGAGGTCGCCGCAAGCCATCCCGAGCTCGCCGTTCAGGCCTTTGAGGGGGCCGAGACCTCGCTGTTTGACGAGAACTCGAGCCGCGTGCGCATCGAGGCCTTCCGCCTGCTCGCCCGTCTCGGCGCCTCCTCGCCCGAGCTTTCTGACAAGGTCTGGCCGTTGCTCGACGAGGCCATCCAGTGCTTCCACGGGGACCTTGGCTACCGCGACATGCTCGACAGCCTTCTCGAGTTCGCCGAGGGCAACGCGAGCGACGCCTCCAAGCAGGCGCTCGTGGACCGCATCAGCTTTGACGTCACGGGCGGCCGCGGCTACGTCAAGACCTGCTCGGCCAAGATTGCCGACGCCGTGAAGGCCGGCAAGTAACCGCACGTTTCCGTCGCGTGACGCCCGTGGGTCCCAGCGCCCGCGGGCGTCACGCGCATGCGTACAATCTCGGGCACTGTCATACGAGAAGGGGGACACATGCGCCACCAGGTAACGCTCATTCCGGGAGACGGCATCGGCCCGGAGATCTCCGCGGCGATGCGGGAGGTCGTGGAGGCCACGGGCGTGTCGATAGACTGGCACGTCCAGGAGGCCGGCGCCAAGGTCATGGACGAGGAGGGCACGCCGCTGCCCGAGCGCGTCCTGGACTCGGTGCGCGAGACGGGCACGGCCATCAAGGGCCCCGTCACCACGCCGGTTGGCTCGGGCTTCCGCAGCGTCAACGTGGCGCTGCGCCGCGCGTTCGACCTGTACGCCTGCGTGCGCCCCTGCACCTCCATGCCCGGCGACGGTAGCCGCTACGAGGACGTTGACCTTGTCATCGTGCGCGAGAACACCGAGGACCTCTATGCGGGCATCGAGTTCGAGCAGGGCAGCGACGGCGCGCGCTCCATCATGGAGACGGTCGCCGCGGCCGGTGCCGGCGCCATCAAGCCGGACTCCGCCATCTCGCTCAAGCCCATCAGCGTGAGCGGCTCGGAGCGCATCGTGCGCTACGCGTTCGACTACGCCCTCGCCAACGGCCGCCACAAGGTCACGGCCGTGCACAAGGCAAACATCATGAAGTGCACGGACGGCCTGTTCCTGCACACGGCCCAGCGCGTGGCCGACCAGTACCCCGACATCGCCTTCGACGCCAAGATCGTCGACGCCACGTGCATGGGCCTCGTCCAGAACCCGAACGACTTCGACGTCCTCGTGCTGCCCAACCTCTACGGTGACATCGTGAGCGACCTGTGCGCCGGCCTCGTGGGCGGCCTTGGCCTGGCTCCGGGCGCCAACATCGGTGCCAAGCAGGCCATCTTCGAGGCCACCCATGGCAGCGCGCCCGACATCGCGGGCAAGGACCTCGCCAACCCCACGGCCATGATCCTGTCCGCTGCCATGATGCTCGATCACCTGGGCGAGGGCGAGGCGGCCGGTCGCATCCGCACGGCCGTGCGCCAGACGCTCTCGGCCGGCGAGCGGGTCACCGCTGACATCCGTCGCCAGCTCACCGGCAGCGCCGAGGGTGCCGTGGGCACGCGCGCCTATGGAGCTGCCGTCGCGAAGGCCGTCAGCGAGCTCGCCTAGGCTCGGCGGGGGTAGACTTAACCAGAATAAGGGAGTCGCAGCCGGGCACCGCGAGTGCTCGGCTGCATGATTGAACAGGGAGCTTCTCGCATGGCAAACAAGCACAGCGACAAGGACGCCCGCACGTCGGTCGCATCCTCGCCCAGGCAGCTGGGCATGCCCGTCGTTGCGGTGGCGGTCGTCGTCGCTCTTATCGTGGGCGTGCTTCTCGGGCACTTCGTCCTGGGCGGCAGCGGGCTGTCCGCGTCGTTCTCCGGCAAGACGAGCGTGGCCGAGGGCGACCTTGACCAGGTCATCGCCACCTACACGTACAAGGGCAAGACCGAGAGCGTCACCGTGCGCGACGCCATCGAGTCCCAGAGCTCGCTTGACGCCGTGAAGGACGCGGACGGCAACTACACGCTGCCCAACGCGGACTCCGCGCTTGCCGTCGCCCGCAACAAGATCCTCGCGCAGGTTGCCGCCGACGAGGGCATCACCGTCTCCGACGACGAGCTGAGCAGCTACGCCGAGCAGATCCTGGGATCGTCCGACATCTCCTCGATCGCCTCGCAGTACGGCCTCACCGAGGACCAGGCCAAGGAGACCATCCGCCAGAGCGCATCCATGTACAAGCTCAAGCAGCAGGTGTGCTCCACGGACGCCGGCACCATGCCCGACGCGCCTGCCGCCCCCGCCGATGACGACCAGGACGCCGCCACGGCCGAGTATGGCGCCTACATCGTGGGCCTGCTTGGTGACGAGTGGGACTCCACGAACAACACGTGGGCCCGCACGGACGGTCCGTACTACGACGCCCTCAAGGACGAGACCTGGACGCCGGACTCCGCCACCTACGCGCAGGCGCAGATCGCCTACTCGGTGGCCTACCAGCAGTACGCCCAGTCCGCGAGCGCCTCGAGCACCGAGTGGACCAACTACGTGAACGGCATCCTATCGAGCGCCTCCATCCAGATCGCGACGCTCGGCGCCTAGGGTCGCATGGACGTCATCGTCAGCAGATGTCTGTTGGGCGAGCGCTGCCGCTATGACGGCGGCGCTCGCCCTTCTGCTTGCGTGGCCGCCCTGTGCGAGCGCACGGCCCGGGCAGGCGGCCGCGTCGTGGGCGTGTGCCCCGAGATGGACGGTGGGCTTGGCTGTCCGCGCCCGCCTGCCGAGATTCGCGGCGGCCGCGTGCTTACGGCGGCGGGCGCGGACGTCACGGCGGCCTACGAGAGGGGAGTGGCCGTGGCGCTCGACCGCGCAAGGGAGTGCTCGGCGCCGCTGGCCGTCCTGAAGGCCAAGAGCCCCGCCTGCGGCCACGGGCTGGTCTACGATGGGAGCTTCACAGGGAGACTCGTGAGCGGCTCTGGGCTGTGCGCCCAGGCGCTCGAGAGGGAGGGGATCGTCGTGGTTGATGAGAACGTCGTCGAGGGGTGCCGCGCGAGCGTCGAGCACCCGGTGGCAATCGTGCTGG
This sequence comes from uncultured Parolsenella sp., assembly GCA_934668375.1. GTDB lineage: Bacteria > Actinomycetota > Coriobacteriia > Coriobacteriales > Atopobiaceae > Parolsenella. Next base: position 19,028 of record CAKUNF010000014.1, read on the forward strand.
GCAGCGGCCTTGGCGCGCTTGCCGGTCTCGTGAAGCCCGTGCGCCGCATTCCGTACGAGGACATCGAGGGGTTCCCGGCCCATGCGCGCCCCATCCCCGGCCATAAGTTTGAGGCCACGGTCGGCACGCTCGACGGCGTGCCCGTCGTGGTCTATCCGGGGCGCGTCCACCTCTACCAGGGTTACGGCCCGGCCGAGGTGGCCTCGCTCGTGCGCCACGCCCACAAGCTCGGATGCCGCGACATCGTATTTGCCTGCTCCACGGGCGCCATCGCCGGTCGCGGCCACGTGGGCCTGGGCCTCATCACGGACCACCTCAACCTCACGGGCGCAAACCCGCTCGTCGAGGACGAGGACCTCGCCTGCGTGGACTCGCCGTTCGTGGGCATGACGGACGCCTATACGCCCTATCTGCGCGAACTTGCGGCAGACGTGGCGCAGCAGGAGGGCATCGAGCTGCAGCAGGGCGTCTACGCCGGCCTTCTCGGCCCGAGCTTCGAGACGGCGGCGGAGGTGGCGGCGCTTGGGTGCCTCGGCGCGTCCTTCGCCGGCATGTCGCTCGTGTGCGAGGCCATCATGGCCCACGCGCTCGGCATGAACGTGCTTGGCCTCACGCTTGCGGCGAACATGGCCGGCGAGGCGGGCGTCACGCACGAGAGCGTGCTCGAGGTGGCGGCCCAGCACGAGGCGGACTTCGAGCGCCTCGTCCGCGGGGTTCTCGCGCGCCTCAAGTAGGGGAGCGCTCGTCGCACATATCGCGTCCTTGCGGGCGGTCCGGAAGCATTCCCGGGCCGCCCGCTTTTTCTGCCCAAAGGTGCCCAAAGGGGACGTAGCCCTTTGGGCATGTGCGGTCTCTTACAAGAAGTTAACGTAGCCTAACGGTTCGCCATGGTTGACTCGTCACAAAGTTAGTCACATACTACTTCAAGTTAACTGCAGACAACTTCTCACGAGGAGCGTGTCATATGCCGGTCACAGGAGCCCAGCTTCCGCTTGCCATGGCCCACGAGGGCCAGGCCGTCCACGTCAAGAGGGTGAGCGGCAACGCCGAGATGCGCCGTCACCTCGAGAACCTCGGCTTCGTCGAGGGCGCGGAGGTGAGCGTCGTGAGCCAGAGCGGCTCGTCCGGCACGATCGTCAAGGTCAAGGGCGCCCAGCTCGGCGTCGACCACGCCACGTGCATGCACGTGTTCGTCTGTTAGCGCACCCGCGCCCAAGCGGGCGCCGCGGCGCCGGGGCTTCCGGCGCATGACATGGTTTCAACCATGCCGGCCGTGACAAGGCCGGTGGGAGAGGAAAGAGAGGGAAACAAGGTGACAACGCTCAGGGACATCCCCGTTGGATCCTCGTGCACGGTGAAGGCACTCACCGGCACCGGCGCCGTGAAGCGCCGCATCATGGACATGGGCATCACGAAGGGTGCCAAGGTCACGGTGGTCAAGGTGGCCCCGCTCGGCGACCCGCTCGAGCTCAACGTCCGTGGCTACGAGCTCTCCATCCGCAAGGATGAGGCCGAGAAGGTCGAGGTCGAGCCCGCGTAGGACTCGCCTGGTCGCCGGCTTGCCCGGCATGCCCTCGCGCGTGCGAGGGGGCGCGGTCTCATGGGGACCTCCGCGCCACATTGAAAAGGTCCGGCAAAAGGGACCAGGGGGCCGACCCCGCCCCCAGCAAGAACCCAAGAAAGGGAGTCATGGAAGACCGCATGTACATCGCGCTCGCAGGCAACCCGAACTGCGGCAAGACCACGCTGTTCAACGCCCTCACCGGCTCGAACGGCTACGTGGGCAACTGGCCCGGCGTCACGGTCGAGAAGAAGGAGGCCAACTGGAGGCGCGACAAGTCCGTAACCTTCACCGACCTCCCCGGCATCTACTCACTCTCGCCGTACTCGCCCGAGGAGATCGTCTCGCGCGACTACCTCATCCAGAACCGCCCGAGCGCCGTCATCGACCTCGTTGACTCGACGAACCTCGAGCGCAACCTCTACCTCACCACGCAGATCCTCGAGTGCGGCCTGCCCGTCGTGCTTGGCCTCAACATGCTCGACCTGCTCGAGAAGAGCGGCGACAAGATCGACGTCGACGCGCTGTCCCGCGAGCTGGGCTGCAAGGTGATCCAGGTCTCGGCCCTTCGCGAGAAGAACACCGACGAGCTCGTGAAGCTCGCCGTCGAGGCCGGCAAGTCCGGTAAGGCCGCCGCCCCCGTGCGCGTGTTCTCCGACGAGGTCGAGGCCGCCCTCGCCAAGATCGAGGCGGGCATCGCCGGTAAGTGCGACAAGACCCTCAGCCGCTGGTTCGCCATCAAGGTCTTCGAGCGCGACGCCGCCGCCATCGAGCCGCTCAAGCTCACGAACGCCGAGCTCGAGGCCTTCGAGGTCGACATCAAGGCCGTCGAGGACGCCCGCGAGGACGATGCCGAGTCCATCATCACCTCGGACCGCTACGAGTGGATCGCGCGCGTCATGGACGCCTGCGTCGTGAAGGCACCCAAGAAGCTCTCCACGTCCGAGAAGATCGACAAGATCGTCACGAACCGCATCCTCGGCCTGCCGATTTTCGTCGTCGTCATGTTCCTCGTCTACTACATCGCCATCTCCACGGTGGGCACCGCCGGCACGGACTGGGTGAACGACAACCTGTTCTCCGATGGCTTCTTCGTGAACGGCACGAGCGCCGAGCAGTACGACGCCGACACCGAGGCCTGGTCTGACAACCACTACGGCGACCAGATCGACGGTTTCATCGCCGCCGCCACCGACGAGGGCGTCATCACGGACGACGAGGCCACCGAGGTCTCCGACGCCGTGTCCGCCTACCAGGAGGACGACGAGGACGCCGACGCCCTCGCCACGATCGACGAGTTCGAGGCCAAGGCCTCCGGCGTGACGGCCACCGACGTCGTCATCACCGACGAGGACGGCAACGACACGGACGAGACGATCCCCTCCGTGACCGCCACGGACTTCCAGGCCGCGCTCGAGGGCTCGCTCGAGGAGCCCGACCCCGCCGACTACGACGGCTTCGTGCCCTCCATCCCCACGGCCGCCTCTGACGCGCTCGACAACGCCGGTGCCTCCGACGCCGTCAAGTCGCTCGTCGTGGACGGCATCATCGGCGGCGTTGGCTCGGTCCTGGGCTTCATCCCGCAGATGTTCGTCCTGTTCGTCCTGCTGTGCTTCCTTGAGGACTGCGGCTACATGAGCCGCGTGGCCTTCGTCATGGACCGCGTGTTCCGTCGCTTCGGCCTGTCCGGCAAGTCCTTCATCCCGATGCTCATCAGCTCCGGCTGCGGCGTCCCCGGCGTCCTTGCCACGAAGACCATCGAGAACGAGAAGGACCGCCGCATGACGGCCATGCTCACCACGATGATCCCGTGTGGCGCCAAGCAGCCGATTATCGCCCTGGTCATGGGCGTTCTCATCGGTGGCTCCGACGCCTGGTGGGTTGCCCCGATGTTCTACTTCCTTGGCGTTGCCGCCATCATCGTCTCCGGCATCATGCTGAAGAAGACGAAGGCCTTCGCCGGCGAGCCCACCCCGTTCGTCATGGAGCTGCCCGACTACCACTTCCCGTCCCTCAAGTCCTGGTGGCTGCACATCTGGGAGCGCGTGAGCGCCTACATCAAGAAGGCCGGCACGATCATCTTCGCCGCCTCCGTCGTCGTGTGGTTCCTCTCCAACTTTGGTTTCACGGACGCTGGCTTCGGCTTCCTGGCAGACGGCGACATCGAGAAGTCGCTGCTCAAGGGCATCGCCGGCTGCGTCTCCTGGATCTTTGCCCCGCTTGGCGCTGACAACTGGATGGCCACCGCCGCCTCCATCAACGCCCTCGTGGCCAAGGAGAACCTCGTCTCCACGTTCGGTGTCCTGTTCGGTCTCGGCGACGCCACCGAGAACTCCCTGTCCATGTGGGGCGGCTTCGCCGGCATGTTCACGGACGCCTCCGGCATCATGCACGCCGGTGCCATGTGCGCCTTCGTGGCCTTCAACATGCTCGACGCGCCGTGCTTCGCCGCCATCGGCACCATCCGTCGTCAGATGGACGATCCCAAGTGGTTCTGGGGCGCCATCGCCTACCAGTGCGGCTTTGGCTGGGTCGTTGGCCTGATCATCAACCAGCTCTGGGAGCTGTTCGCGCTCGGCAACTTTGGCGTCTGGACCGTCGTGGCCTTCGTGGCACTTGCGGCCATCCTGTTCATGCTGTTCCGTCCTGCGCCCAAGTTCGAGGGCAAGGACGAGCACATCCTCGACTCCCTCGCGGAGGCCGAGAAGTAGGCATAGCGCCTGCTACATAGCGTTGCCTTGGGGCGGCGGGGTCTTCGGGCCTCGCCGCCCTTTCTTGTGCGTCGGGTTTTACGCGTCCATGTCGTCTCGGCCACGTCTTACGCGAAAACGCCGCTGGTACGCGTAAAACGTGGCTCTCAATGAAGAGGTGACGTCCAGGCTCCCCGTTTGCGTGGGCTATAGTCGATGCCAGCTGAAACGAGAAGGGAGACAGCAATGGCCGAGAACGTCAAGGTGGGCATCATCGGTGCGATGGACTCCGAGGTGGCACTGCTCAAGTCGAAGGTCGAGGGCGCGCAGACGCGCGAGCTTGCGGGTCTCGAGTTTGTCGAGGGCACGCTCGAGGGCGCAAGTGTCGTCGTGGTGAAGTGCGGCGTGGGCAAGGTGAACGCCGCCATGTGCGCCCAGGTCCTCGTGAGCGTGCTGGGCTGCAACCGCATCGTCAACACCGGCGTGGCGGGCTCTCTGGACAATCGCATCGAGATCGGCGACATCGTGGTCTCCACGGACGCCGTCGAGCACGACATGGACGTCACGGCGCTCGGCTACGCTCCCGGCGAGCACCCTGACCTGCACCTCGTTGCCTTCGAGGCGGATGCCGGCCTGCGCGGCGCCGTGGTGGCGGCCGCGCACGAGCTCGACGGCGTGAGCGTGTTCGAGGGACGCGTGTGCTCCGGCGACCAGTTCATCGGCTCGGCGGCAGCCAAGGAGCGCATCGTCTCGACGTTTGGCGGCATGTGCTGCGAGATGGAGGGTGCGGCCATCGCCCACGTGTGCCACATCGCCGGTGTGCCCTTCGTCGTCGTGCGCGCCATCTCCGACAAGGCCGACGACTCGGGCAACGTCGACTACCCGACGTTCGAGAAGACGGCAGCCGCGCACTGCGCGAGCATCGTGCTCGCGGCGCTGCCGCACGTGGCGTAGGGGAGCGCAGGCGGTCGCGGACGGCGCCGGGGGCAGACGCTACTGGGCGGCCGCCTCGGACGTCGCGGCCCCGGTGGTCGCGTCCGCGGTGCCCGGCTGCTCGGCGTCGTTCGTGCCAGCCGAGTCCGTCGTGGCGTCGCTCGTGCCGTCTTGCTGGCCAGAGCCGCCTTGCGAGGACGACGTCGAGCTCGTCTCGGCGACGTTCTCTGATGCCTTGGGCGTCGCGGGACGCTGCTGCTCGGTCGTGGTCGCGTGCGTGGCTGCCGCGGTCGTTGCCGCCTCGTGCGTGGTGGTCGCAGAGCCTGTGCGCTGCCCCAGCCCCTCGCCGTTCGTGGCGAGCAGTACCACGCCCGCGGAAACGGCCACGGCGACAAGCGACGAGACGATGGCCGCAATCATGACGCGGCGGTGGATCTCCCTGGCGTGGCGCTGGCGGGCCGCCTCGCGCAGCTGCACCGGCGCGATGCGTGCGGGAGACGCCTCCGCGGGCTGTGGAGGCGCGGATGCGTCGCGGCCATCCAGACCGTAGGGATTGGAGCCGCTGTCCACGTCGTGTGCGGGCTCGCTTGCGGCTATCTCGCGGATCTTGTCGTTTGCGCGCCTGAGCATGCCGCGGTAGAGCTGCGAGGCCACCGTGGAGACTACCGACGCCACGGCCACGCCGATGAGCGAGCCGGCGATGCCGATCTTGCTGGAGAGGGCCACGCTCGTCACAGCCGCGAGCGCGCCCGCGAGCACCTGTGAGACAGAGAGGTCCTCGAGCAGCCCCTTGCGCCCGTCCTTCTCGTTCAGGCGTTGCCCGCGATTGTCCTGTGCGTTCATGCATGCTCCTTTTGCCTTCTGTGGCCATCGTTCCCCACAGCCGCGCGCCGTATCCGTCTCGCGTTTGAGGTCGGGGCGCTCACCTGCTGCGTTCACCGCTCGTCCATAAGCGTTTGGAGCGAGAAACCTCGGGCGTTAGAATAGAAGGCACAGCTTTTGGCGGCATGCCGCCTGATTCTGCACCCAAACGAAGGGATCATCCCTTGAAGATTCGCACGCATCTTGTCCGCGCCACGGTGGCCGTTGCCCTTGGCGCCACCGTTCTCACGGGCCTGCCCACGCTTGCCCTGGCCGACACGTCTGCCGAGCTCCAGGCCAAGCTTGACGAGGCCAACGCCCACCTCAGCGACCTGTACTCCCAGGCCGAGCAGGTGAGCGAGCAGGTCAACCAGACCCAGGTTGACCTCGATAGCACCAACGCGGAGATCGAGCAGAAGCAGTCCGAGCTCGCGAGCGCCCAGGAGACGCTCAGCAAGCGCGTCTCGTCCAACTACAAGACCGGTGGTGTCTCGCTCGTCTCCATCCTGTTCGACTCCACGAGCTTCGAGGACCTCGTGAACCGCGTCACGTACGCCTCCAAGGTGAGCGACTCGGACGCCCAGGTCATCCAGCAGGTCAAGGACATCCAGAACGAGCTCAACGAGAAGCAGACCCAGCAGCAGCAGCTCCTCGCAGACCAGCAGTCCCAGCAGGCCGAGCTCAACGACAAGGTCAACGAGGCCCAGAGCTACGTGAGCTCGCTCGACCAGCAGGTCCAGGACGCCCTTGCCAAGGAGCAGGCCGAGCGCGAGGCCCAGCAGGAGGCCGAGCGCAAGGCTGCCGAGGAGAAGGCCGCCCAGGAGAACAACTACGTTCCCGAGGGCAACGCCAACGCCAGCAACGCGAACGCCAACACCAATACGAACACCAACACCAGCACCAACGACGGCGGCGGTTCGAGCAACAACAACAGCTCGAACAGTAGCTCCGGCGGCAGCAGCTCCGGTGGTTCGAGCCTGGGTTCCAGCGCCCGCAACATCATCATCTCCACGGCCTACAGCAAGATTGGCTGCGGCTACGTGTACGGCGCCTCTGGCCCCAGCAACTACGATTGCTCCGGCCTCGTCCAGGCGTGCTACGCGGCTGCCGGCATCTACGTTCCGCACAGCTCCGGATCGCTTGCCGCCTACTGCAACAAGCCCGCCTCTCAGGCCGAGCCGGGCGACATCGTGTGGACGCCGGGCCACGTGGGCATCTACATCGGCGGCGGCACCACGATCGAGGCCATGAACCCGAGCGTGGGCGTCACCTACGGAAGCCTCTCCAGCTTCCAGCGCGCCGGCTCCCCGGCATAGCGCAGTCACTCTGAACGACGAAGGGCCGGCTCGCCACGTGCGAGTCGGCCTTTTTGCTCTCGTGATTCGGCGTTCGTCATCGCTTGCCCAAGGTGCCCAAAGGGGTTTGACCCCTTTGGGCACAAAGAAACCGCCCCAGAAGCGAATTTCAGCGCTTCTGGGGCGGTGTTTATTGTGTCTGTGAGTCCTTTACTTACAAAGCCCCTGACCGAGCTCCTCGAGGCCCTTGAGAACATCTGAGCCGTCCTTGGGCCCCGTCATGCCGTCCACGATGTCGGAGAGGTGCTTGCTGTCGAGGTAGCCGCTGATGAGGGCTCCCAGCTCCTGCCAGACGGGCAGGGTGGGGCAGATCTTCGTGCGTGGGCAGAGGCGACCGCTCGAGCAGTCCAGGCACGAGACGGGGGCCAGCGAGCTGCCTTCCGCGGCGCGGATGATCTCGCCGAGCGTGTAGTCGGCCGGGTCTCGGCGCAGTCGGTAGCCGCCGCCCTTGCCGCGCTGGCTCGTGACGAACCTCGCCTTGTGCAACGACGCCATGACCTGCTCGAGGTACTTGCGAGAGATGCCCTGTCGCCTCGAGATGTCGCCGAGAGACACCCAACTGTCGTTCCCCTGGCTCATGGCAAGGTCTGCCATGACGCGCAGGGCATAGCGCCCCTTTGTGGAGATGCCGGAGGCCATGGCTACTCCTGCCCGACCTGGGATGCGTCCTGGGGCATGGGGTTGCCGTTCTCGTCTGTGCCGTCCTCGGTGGTCGTGGCGGCCGCAGAGCCTTGCGGGTGGGCGAGCATCTCGTCGAGCGTTCGCCAGGCGAGCTCGGCGCACTTCACGCGCGCGGGCATGTGGGAGATGCTCTCGAGCTCGGCTGCCTCGTCGAGCTCCTCGAGCGCGTCTGCGTCCTTCTGCTCGCCTCGGATCATCTGACCAAACAGGTGGCAGAGCTTTCGGGCGTTCTCGGGGGTCTCGCCCACCATGAGGTCGCTCATCATGTCCGCCGAGCCCTGCGAGACGGCGCAGCCGTGGCCCGTCCAGGACACCTCGGAGATGGTGCCGTCGTCTCCGAGGCGCACGTCGAGCACGAGGTCGTCGCCGCAGCTGGGGTTGATGCCCTCGTGGGAGAGCGTGGGCTCGTCCATTTTGTACTTGTAGTCGGGGCTGCTCACGTGGTCCATGAGCGCGCGGCTGTAGACGTTTGCGTTAGCCATGGAAGACCTCCCAGACGAACTTCAGGCCGGAGACGAGCTGGTCGATGTCGGCGCGGTCGTTGTAGAACGCCACGCTCGCGCGGCAGCAGCTCTCGATGCCCATCCAGGTGAGCAGGGGCTGCGCGCAGTGGTGTCCCGCGCGGATGGCCACGTTCTTCGTGTCGAGCAGGCTCGAGACGTCGTGCGGGTGGATGCCCTCGACGTTGAACGAGACGGCCCCCACGTGCGCGTGCGGGTCTGCCGGTCCCACAATCTGGACGAACGGCAGGGCCTGGAGCTGCTCGCACAGGTAGGCGGCAAGCTCGCGCTCGCGAGCCTCGAGCTCGTCTCGGTCGTGCTCGCAGATGTAGTCGATGGCCGCGCCCGTGGCAAAGATGCCGGCGGCGTCCTGCGTGCCGGCCTCGAACTTCTCGGGAATGGGCGCCCAAACGGCGTCGTCCTCCGTCACGGAGTCGATCATCTCGCCGCCCGTGAGGAACGGCGGCAGACCCTCGAGCAGCGTGCGCTTGCCCCAGAGGCCTCCGATGCCCATGGGGCCGCCGAGCTTGTGGGCCGAGAAGGCCAGCGCATCCACGCCGAGCGCCTGCACGTCCACGTGCACGTGCGGCAGCGATTGCGCGGCGTCTGCGATGACCGTGGCACCCTGGGCGTGGGCGGCGTCCGCGATGGCGCGGACGGGGTTCTCCACGCCAAGTACGTTCGAGACGTGCGTGACCGAGACGATCCGCGTCTTGGGGCCGATCTTGGCGGCAATCTCCTCGTCAGTGATGACTCCCTGGTCGTCGGGGCGCAGGTAGACGAGCCTGGCGCCCGCGGCGCGGCACACCTGCTGCCAGGGGATGAGGTTGGAGTGGTGCTCCATGATGGAGATGCAGACCTCGTCGCCCTCGTTGAGGACGGCGGGTCCGAGCGTCTTGGCGATGAGGTTGAGCGACTCGCTCGCGTTTCTCGTGAAGATGACCTCGGCCGGGTCGGCGGCGCCCACGAAGGCCGCGACCTTGGCGCGGGCGTCCTCGATGGCCTGCGTGGCGTCAACCGAGAGCTGGTAGAGGCCGCGCAGGGGGTTGGCGTTCATCGTCTCGTAGAACGTGCGCTGGGCGTCGAGCACCGCGGCAGGGCGCTGCGCCGTGGCCGCGCTGTCGAGAAACGCGAGCTCGGGGTGGCTCGCGAGCAGCGGGAAGTCCGCCTTGTAGGGGTTCGTGGCGATGTCTGTGGACATGGTGCGTTACGCCTCCTCGGGCGAAATGCCCTCGTTGCTTGCGTGGCTGCCAAGCTCGAGCGCGTCGGCGATCTCTGCGGCCGTCTCGGCCCCGAGCGTCTTGCGGGCCCAGGAGATGACGGCGGCAGGTGCGGCGCCGGGCAGCGTGTTCGCGGCGTCGTCGACGATGGCGCGGCGGAACAGCGCCTCGGCCTCGTCGACGGTGAGGCCGCGATCTGCGAGGTAGGCGAGCTGCTCGGGGCTCACCGAGCCGATGGCGGCGCCGTGGGAGCCCTCGACGTCGTCCTCGTCGCACAGGATCGTGGGCAGCGTCTTGTTCACGACGTCGTCGCCGCACACCAGGACGGTCTCGTTCTCCGAGCCCTTTGCCCCCTTGCACCCGTGCATGAGGTCGATCGTGGCGCGCAGGGCCTTGCGGGCGTCGCCGGACAGCACGCCCGTCATGTCGAGGTTCGCGCGCGCCTTGGCCCCGCGCACGGGCACGGAGTAGCCGAGGTCGAGCGTCTCGCCCGCGCCCGCAAGGTAGCGAAGTGCGAGGTCAAGGCGGCTGCGGTCACCCGTGAGCTCGATGTTTGCGCCGAGTGCGCACGTGGCGGCGCCGATGACGTACTGGCGTACCGTGACCTCGGCGCGCTCGTCGGCGATGATGCCGAGGCTGTCGAGGTACTGCTCGCGTGCCGTTGCGGCGACGAGCAGCGTCACGTGGACGCGGCTGCCAGCCTCGGCGTGGATGCGCAGGGCGTGGCCGCTCGTGGTGGGCGCGTCCTCGACGGCGCGGGGCTGGTCCGCGGCGCGGGCAACGTCCTCGTTCGCCTCGGCATGCTCGCGCTCGTCGGCCTGCCTGGGCGCGGCGCCCAGGTCGTCTGCCACGATGACGTCGACGTGCGCCTCGGCGCCCGGGCGCACGAACACGCTCGTCTGGGCAACGGAGCCAAGCGCGCAGTCGATGCTGACGGCCACGCGCTCGCCCACGGTTCCCGCGGGAACGACGACGCAGCGGCGCTGGGTGGCCGCGGCGTCGAGCCACTGGGTGGCCGTCTGGCCGGCACCTCCGGCGATGCGGCGGGCCGCCGCGGGGACCTCTGCCGCGGGGTCCGCGGCGGGGGGAGTGGGAACCTTGAGCTCGCAGTCGTTCGTCTTGAGCCAGTTCCAGGTCTGAGCGGGCGTGCGGTCGACGCCCGTAAGCGTGAGAGCCATCTAGCCGATCGCCCCTTCCATCTCGAGCTTGATGAGGTTGTTCATCTCGACGGCGTACTCAAGCGGCAGCTCCTTGGACACGGGGTCCGCGAATCCGTTCACGACCATCGTGCGGGCCTCCTGCTCCGAGCAGCCGCGGCTCATGAGGTACATGATCGTGTCGTCCGAGATGCGGCCGATCGTTGCCTCGTGGCCCACGCTTGCGGACGCGTTACGCACGTCCATGGCCGGGATCGTGTCCGAGCGGCTGATGTCGTCGAGCATGAGCGAGCTGCAGCTCACCGAGGCGCGGGCGCGGTCCGCCTTCTTCGTCACGACGACGGAGCTGCGGAACGTCGAGATGCCGCCTCCCTTGGAGAGCGACTTGGTGTCCACGGAGGCGCGCGTGTCGGGCGCGGCGAGCGTCACCTTGCAGCCCGTGTCGAGGTTCTGCGTGGCGCCGGCGAACGTGATGCCGGTGAACTCGCAGCTCGCGCGCGGGCCCACGAGCAGGCTCGAGGGGTAGAGGTAGGAGACGTGGCTGCCGAACGAGCCGGAGACCCACTCGACCTTGCCGTCCTCCTCGACGCGCACGCGCTTCGTGTTGAGGTTGTACATGTTCTTGGACCAGTTCTCGATGGTCGAGTAGCGCAGGCGCGCGCCCTTGCCCACGAACAGCTCCACGGCGCCGGCGTGCAGGTTGGCGACGTTGTACTTGGGCGCCGAGCAGCCCTCGATGAAGTGCAGGTCCGCGCCCGGCTCCACGATGATGAGCGTGTGCTCGAACTGGCCGGCGCCGGCAGCGTTCAGGCGGAAGTAGCTCTGCAGCGGGAAGTCGAGCTTCACGCCGGCGGGCACGTAGACGAACGATCCGCCGCTCCACACGGCGTAGTGCAGCGCCGCGAACTTGTGGTCCGTCATGGGGATGAGCGTGCCGAAGTGCTCGCGGATCATGTCCTCGTAGCCCGAGTGCATGGCGTCCTCGACCGTCGTGTACACGACGCCGGACTTGGCGACCTCGTCTCTCATGTTGTGGTAGACGATCTCGGAGTCGTACTGGGCGCCCACGCCGGCCAGGCTCGTGCGCTCCGCCTCGGGGATGCCGAGGCGCTCGAACGTGTCCTTGATGTCATCGGGCACGTCGTCCCAGCTCTCGGCCTGCTTGGCGCCGCTCGCCACGTACGTGGAGATCGTGCTCATGTCCAGGCCGCCGATGGCCGGGCCCCAGTTCTTGGGCATCTCCATGCGCTCGTAGGTCTCGAGGGCCTTGAGGCGCATCTGGAGCATCCACTCCGGCTCGTCCTTCTTGCGGCTGATCTCCTCGACGATGTCGCCGGACAGGCCGTCGGCGAAGCGCTCGTAGCCGCTCTCGGGCTTCACGAAGTCATACATGCTGCGGTCGACGTCGCTGACGTCGGCGCGCCTGCGCTCGGGCGCCTCGCCCGGGACGTTGACGCCGGCCGTGACGTCTGCGGCCGCGTTGTTCTCGCGCTCCATGCCCTACGCCCCCGCCTGCTCGAGCTTGGCCTCGGCCGCCTCGTAGCGCTCGAAGCCGTTCGCGTCAATCTGGCCGATGAGCTCGGGGCCGCCCTCTGCCACGAGGTGGCCGCGCACCATGACGTGCGTGCGGTCGACGTCGACGCGCTCGAGGATGCGCGTGTTGTGCGTGATGATGAGAAGCGCCCCTCCGCACTGCTCGCGGTAGGCCGTGATGCCGCGCGAGACCACGGAGAGGGCGTCCACGTCGAGGCCCGAGTCCGTCTCGTCGAGGATGGCGAGCTTGGGCTGCAGGAGCAGCAGCTGCAGCATCTCGACCTTCTTCTTCTCGCCGCCTGAGAAGCCCACGTTGAGCTCGCGCGTGAGGTAGGACGAGTCCATGTCGAGCTGCTCGCACAGCTCGCCCACGCGGCGACGGAACTGCTTGGCCGTCATCTTGAGCTCGGGGCGCTTCTGACAGATCGTGCGCAGGAAGCTGTACAGGGGCACGCCCGGAATCTCCACGGGAGCCTGGTAGGAGAGGAAGATGCCCGCGAGCGAGCGCTTGTCGGGCGAGGCGTCCGTGAGGTCGGCACCGTCGAACACGATGCTGCCGGCCGTGGTGCGATAGACCGGGTCGCCCATGATTACGTGGCCGAGCGTGGACTTGCCGGCGCCGTTGGGGCCCATGAGCACGTGGCACTCGCCGGCGTTCACGGCCAGGTCGATGCCGTGCAGGATGGGCTTCTCGTCGGCGCTTGCGCTCACGCCGCTAATGTTAAGGAGGTGTTCCATTTGTCGTCCTTACCTTGCTTGAGGAAAGAGCCTTGTCGATAATACCCCACCGGAAGTGGGATTATCCCGAGGAAGGCGTTTTGCGTGGATAAGTGGACGAGATTTGGCAGGGCGATAGGGTCCCACATGCCCCTCATCGCACCGGTGTGCGTGCTCGCGGGCGTCATGTTTCCGCAGGTGTTTGGCGTCACGGAGCATGCGGTGCCGGTTCTTTTCGCCATCATGACGTTCCAGGGGTCGCTCAACAACAACTTCCGCTCGGTGGCCGAGCAGTTCCGCCATCCCAAGAACATGCTGTTCGTGCTGGGGATGTCCATCGTGGTGATGCCCGTCGTGGCGCACGCGCTCGCGAGCCTCGTCTTTGGCAACGATCCCAACCTCGTGACGGGCGCCACGCTCGAGTACTGCGTGCCCGTGGGCGTCGTGAGCTTCATGTGGTGCGGCATGTACGGCGGCGACCTGTCGCTGGCGCTTGCGTGCATCCTCGTGTCCACCGTGCTCTCGCCGTTCACGATCCCGTTCTCGCTCAAGCTCTTGCTGGGCGCGACGGTGCAGGTGGACGTGCTCGGCATGATGGGCAACATGGTGTTCATGATCGCGCTGCCGGCGGTTGCCGGCATGCTCGTGAACGACCTCACCCACGGCTGGGGGCACAAGACGCTCTCGCCGGTGATGTCGCCCGCCGTAAAGGTGCTGCTCATCGTCATCATCGCGTCCAACTCCTCGCAGATGAGCGATTACATGCGCCATCTCACGCCCGAGCTTCTCGGCATGGCGCTGTTCATCCTCGTCTACGCGTCGTGCGGCTTTGCGGCCGGCCTGCTCATCGCGCGCGCACGCGGGGTCGGGCGTGGCCAGCTCGTGACGTCGTGCTTCTGCACGGGCATCCGCAACATCTCCGCGGGAGCTGTGCTCGCGGCGCAATTCTTCCCCGGCGAGGTCGTCTTCCCCGTCATGATGGGCACGCTGTTCCAGCAGGTGCTCGCCGGCGCGTTCGGCTCGCTCATCAACCGGGTGGCCGGCGAGGCCGAGGAGACGGCGTAGTCGGGCAGCCGGTTCTTGCGTGTGCGTTTGAGCCCGTTTGTACAAAACGGGCCCATATCGTCGCTTTTTGGGGGCTCATCCGGGTGGCTTCTCGGGCTGCCGCAGCTAGATTGATTGCCCGAAATTACGCAGGCCGAGAATGGCGACGGTCTCGGCCCGTTTTGTACAAACGGGCCGAAAATGGCGCGGCGTGAGCCCGCGCTGACGGCGTCCGTTTGCTCGCGGGGGCGACCAGACCGCTCGCCGATGGAAAAGCACTCGAAACGTCCGTGACAAACTGCAGCTTATCGACGTGTAAATCCACAACGTGTCCACAAATGAGCACGAAAACGTGAACATTTGCCTACGTTCACCGACGGATTCAGGCCGTCTACCGTTTACGTAAAAATTTCATCCGTTCACGTAATTCTCGAAAAAGAGGCTATCCCTCCCTTTTTCAGGCTCCTATCGTTTCGCGGCGAAAGGCGCGCGCCCATGCCGGAAGGGGGCTTCCGGCCGCGCACAGCGAGCTCAGAAAAGGGGAGAGACTTATGGCCTTTGACTTCAACGGAAAGACCGCGATTGTCACCGGAGGCACTCAGGGCATCGGCCTTGAGATCGCCAAGGGCATCGTCGAGGGCGGCGGTCACGTCGTGCTCATTGCCCGCAGCAAGGACAAGGGCGAGGCCGCCGTGGCGGCGCTCGGCGAGGGCAACCACTTCTACCAGCTCGACGTCTCCGACACAGCAAAGGCCCGCGAGACGGTCGAGCAGATCTTCGCCGAGGTGCCGGGCGTCAACATCCTCATCAACTGCGCTGGTGTCATCTCCACGAAGAAGTTCGACGAGATCGACGACGCGGAGTGGACGCGCACGATCAACATCAACCTCAACGGCGTGTTCACGATGATGTCCGCCGTCTACCCGCACTTCAAGGCCGCCCACGCCGGCACGATCGTCAACGTGAGCTCCGTGGCGGGCAAGATCGGCGGCGGCCTTCTCGGCACCGCTGCCTACGCCAGCTCCAAGGCCGGCGTCAACGGCCTCACGAAGGCTGTGGCCAAGGAGGGTGGCAAGTTCGGCATCCGCTGCAACGCCGTGTGCCCGTCGCTCACGCTCACGGACATGACCTCGATCCTGTCTGACGAGAACTCCCAGCGCATCATCAACGGCATCCCCCTGGGCCGCGCCGCCCAGCCGAGCGAGCCGGCTCAGATGGTGCTGTTCTTTGCCTCCGACCAAGCGAGCTTTGTCAACGGCGAGATCGGCGACTGCGACGGCGGCATCGTCCTGGACGGGTAGTTCCGGCTCGGTGAGGCCGCGGCCGCGCCCGCACGCGGTGGGCGCGGCCTTTCTTCTGCTCTTGTAAGGGCGGGCGTCTTCCTTGGCCGTCCGCGAAGCGCGCCCCGGGCGCCCGGGCTGGGCCCCGCACCGCGCGTGCGTTCGAAAGCGAGTACCTCCTATGAGTGAAACTACTGCCGTGGAGGAGAAGAAGCCCTTCTTCAAGATGTCCTCCATCCCCGGCGCCACGATTCTCGTCCCGCTGCTGCTGGGCTGCCTGCTCAACACGCTGTTCCCGAGCCTGTTCGATACGCTCGGCAGCTTCACCCTCGGCATGTCCAAGAACGGATCCAGCGCCCTCGTCGGAGCGTTTTTGCTGATCGTGGGCACCACGATCTCGTTCAAGAGCGCCCCGGCCGCGGCCGCTCGCGGCGCGATCATCATCATCGTGAAGCAGGTCGTCGTCATTGCCGTTGCGCTGCTCGTGCTTGCCACGGGCGACAACTTCTGCGGCCTTTCCGCCATGGTGATCCTGGCCGCGTGCACCGGCGCCAACAACGCCATGTACGCCGGCCTCATGGGCACGATGGGCAACGAGGTCGAGCGCGGTGCCGTGGCCATTACGACGCTCGTCGTGGGCCCGCCCGTCACGATGATCGTGCTTGGCGCGGCTGGCCAGGCGCCCATCGGCTGGACGCTCGTCGGCGCCATCCTGCCGATCGTCGTGGGCATCATCCTGGGCAACGTGTTCCCGAGCTTCAAGAAGATGATGGCCCCCGCCCTCACCGGCGTCATCGTGCTCACGTTCTTCGCCATGGGCTCGTCCATGACGTTTGGCCAGCTCATCGCCGGTGGCCTGCCGGGCATCCTGCTGGGCGTCATCTGCTCGGTCGTCTTTGCCATCCCGACGGTCCTCGTTGACCGCGCCACGGGCGGCACCGGCACCGCGGGCGCCGCCATCTCGAGCTGCGCCGGCGCCAACGTCGCCACGCCCGCTGCCATGGCCAACGTCAACGAGGTCCTCTACGGTGGTGACGTGCTCGCGCTCGCCACGGCGCAGGTCGCCGCCTGCGCCATCGTGACCGCCATCCTCACGCCGCTCGTCACGAGCTGGGTGCACAAGTACTTTGCGACCAAGGATGCCAAGAAGGCCGCCGCTACGGCATAGCGGCTCGTCTAACGGCCGAATACGCGTTCGAAGGGCGTCCGTCACCCCGGTGGTGGCGGGCGCCCTGCGTCTTCGGCGGTCAGATTGGTGCCGATCCGGTGCCGTCGGGCTGCCCGCCCTGAGGCCCATTCCCAATCTGGTATGAAAAAGTTGAACAGGATTTTGCAAAATGCCTGCTCAGCGAAAAACCCTAAGCAACTTTTTCATACCAGATCGCGCTCCGCCCGCGTATCGAACGTCGCGTGTGCGCTCCATGGGCGCCGCGGACCCGGCGCATTTCGTGTCCGACGCCTGCGCTATCCTCAGATGGCAAACAAACGAATGGGGAGCGTTCAGCCACATGGCCTTCGTACACCTGCACAACCACACCGACTACTCCATGCTCGACGGCGCCACGCGCGTCTCGGACATGGTCAAGCGCGCCGTCGACCTCAAGATGCCTGCCGTGGCCATCACGGACCACGGCTACATGTACGGCGTGCCCGACCTCGACCTCGAGTGCGCCAAGTACAACCACCAGCAGGCCGACTGGCAGCAGTGGTTCCATGACAAGGAGAACTACGAGAAGGGCCGAGCGATCGTCGAGCCGGACGCCGAGAAGGAGCCGGTGGCCCATGCCCAGTGGGAGACGGACGTCGCCGCCCACGACGCGGGCCGCGACCTCGACGAGGTCAAGCCCCGCCCGCTCGTGAAGCCCATTTTTGGCTGCGAGGCCTACTTCACGCCGGACGACTCCCTCTCGCGTGACCACAAGCCCGAGCTCTACCACATGATCCTGCTCGCCAAGAACCAGACGGGCTACGTCAACCTCATGCAGATGATGAGCGACGCCGCCGTCCGCGGCTTCTACTACAAGCCGCGCACGACGCTCGAGATGCTGCGCGCGCACTCCGAGGGCATCATCGCCACGGCCGCGTGCGTCTCGGGCATCATCCCGCGCTCCATCCTGCGCGGGCAGCCCGACGAGGCACTCAAGTGGGCGCGCACGTTCAAGGAGATCTTCGCCCCCGGCGACTTCTACATAGAGATCCAGGACCACGGCCTCACGTTCGAGAACGGCATGACCGACCGCCAGCTCGACGAGCAGCTCGTGGAGCTGGCCCGCTCGCTCGACCTCAAGGTCATCGCCACGAACGACTTCCACTACCTCACGCGTGACGACGCCCCCACGCAGGACCTCATGATGTGCATCGGCATGAACGCCAAGGTCGATGACGAGAACCGCATGCGTATGGAGGGCAGCGAGTTCTACATGAAGACCGAGGAGGAGATGCGCGAGCTGTTCTCCTGGTGCCCCGAGGCGTGCGACAACACGCTCGAGCTGGCCGAGAAGTGCAGCGTCGAGCTGGACTGGGACCAAATCATCCTGCCGCGATTCCCGCTGCTCGACCCAGGCGAGACCCACGAGAGCCAGTTCCGCCGCGAGTGCGAGAAGGGCCTGCGCCAGCACTACGGCGAGGACTGGGCCACGCGCGAGATCAACGGCGTGAACATCAAGGACCGCTTCGAGTACGAGTACAAGGTCATCTGCGACAAGGGGTTCGCGGCCTACTTCCTCATCGTGGCCGAGTACGTGCAGTGGGCCAAGGACAACGGCATCGGCGTCGGTCCCGGCCGAGGGTCGGCCGCCGGCGCCATCGTGGCCTACGCGATGAACATCACGGCGTTCGACCCGCTCGAGAACGGCCTGATGTTCGAGAGGTTCCTCTCCCCGCAGCGTACCGAGATGCCCGATATCGACATGGACTTCGACGACGAGCGACGCCTCGAGGTCGTGGAGCACGTGCGCCAGCTCTACGGTCCCGAGAAGGTCACGCACGTCATCACCTACTCGACTATCAAGGCCAAGCAGGCCGTCAACGACGCCGCGCGCGTGCTGGACTACCCCGTCTACGTGGGCCAGCGCCTCTCCAAGATGATCAGCGCCGCGCCCAACGCCACGCTCAAGGCCACGATGAACAAGGTGGACGGCCGCGAGGACCAGTACTCGCAGGACTTCGTGGACGCCTACAACTCGGACCCGGACGCCCACCGCATCATCGACGCGGCGCTCTCGCTCGAGGGCCTCATCCGCGGCGAGGGCGTGCACGCCTGCGCCGTCCTCATCTGCCGAGACCCCGTCAACGAGCACTGCCCCACCAAGCTCGACACCAAGGGCGGCGTGGAGATCACCCAGTACGAGGGTCACACGGTGGCGGACATGGGCCTGCTCAAGATGGACTTCCTGGGCCTGCGCACGCTCACGGTCATCTCGAAGGCAAAGGCCAACATCAAGGCAAACTACGGCATCGACATCGACGAGAGCAAGATCCCCTTCGACGACCCGGAGATCTTCAAGCTCATGGGCTCGGGCCACACGGCGGGCGTGTTCCAGGTGGAGTCCGCGGGCATGTCGGCCACGATTAAGAACATGAAGCCCACCGAGTACAAGCACGTGGTGGCACTCATCGCCCTGTACCGTCCCGGCCCCCTGGGCGCGGGCATGGTCTCGTCCTACATCAACCGCATGAACGGCAAGGAGCCGGCCGTCTCCTATGACCCGCGTCTGGATGGCATCCTCGGCGAGACCTATGGCACGATGGTCTACCAGGAGCAGGTCATGAACATCTCCGTCGAGATGTGCGGCTTCTCCAAGGGCGAGTCCGACTCGCGCATCCGCAAACCGGTGGCAAAGAAGAAGATCAAGCTCCTCACGTCCACGGTGCTTCACTGGGAGGACGGCTCGGACGAGACCACCTATGACCACTGGATGAACGGCGCCGTCAAGAACGACTACTCGAGGGAGACAGCCCAGAAGATCTGGGACGACGTCCTCGAGTTCGCCTCGTACGCGTTCAACAAGTCGCACTCGGCGGGCTACGCCATCCTCGTCATGCAGACGGCCTGGCTCAAGGCTCACTACCCCAACGAGTACATGGCCGCCGTTCTCACGAGCTACACGGGCAAGACGGACAAGATCGTCCACTACGTCTCCGCGTGCCGTCAGGACGGCATCCAGGTGCTGCCGCCAGACATCAACGAGTCTGGCAAGGAGTTCACGGCCACGAAGGAGGGCGTGCGCTTTGGCCTGGCCGGCATCCGCGGCGTGGGCGAGGGCGTGGCAGACCTCATCATCGAGGAGCGCGAGCGGGGCGGGGCCTTCAAGAACCTGCACGACCTCGTGGAGCGCGTGGACACGGGCACGTGCAACCGTCGCGTCATCGAGGCGCTCATCAAGGGCGGCGCCTTCGACTCGACGGGCTACCCGCGCCGTCAGCTCATGGAGTTCGTGGACAAGAACAACCCCGCGAACATCATCGACGCGGCCGCGAAGCGCCAGAAGGACCGCGCTGCCGGCCAGAGCTCGATGTTCGACCTGTTCGGTGACGTCGAGGGCTCCGGATTCGAGAACGAGGCCCCCGAGCCGAGCCCGGTGGAGTGGGACCGCACGCTCAAGCTCGCCCAGGAGCGCGAGGTTCTGGGCCTGTACGTCTCCGACCACCCGCTGCGCCCCTACGAGTACGCGCTGTCCAAGGCGCGCGACTTCACGCTCGGCGAGGTGCTGAACGGCTACGACAAGACTACCGTGACCGGCGAGGTGCGCCACATGGACGTGGGCAGCGAGAAGCCCGTCTGGGTGGCCGGCATGGTGAGCGGCCTGCAGAAGCGCACGACCAAGAACGGCGACCCCATGGCCATCGTGCAGCTCGAGGACATGGAGAACGAGCTTGACGTCGTCGTGTTCCCCAAGGCGTACAAGAAGAGCGCCGCGGTGCTCGCGGGGCAGACGGACGAGCAGACGGGCGAGCAGGTGGGCGACGTCTTCGTGCGCATCCTCGGCCGCATCGACCGCAGCGACCGCGGCGACCAGTTCCTCGCCACGGCCATCGAGCCGCTCGAGCTGTCCGAGAAGACGAACAAGCCCAAGGTGCTCGAGGTCATGCTCGAGCCAAGCGCGCTGTCGCGCCTTCTGCTCGAGCAGCTGCAGAAGGTGTTCGGGCTGCACCCGGGCCTGGACCGTGTGGAGCTGTTCGTGGAGTCTTCGAGCGGCGACCACCTGCGCATGGAGGTCCCCACGCGCGTCGACGCCAAGAACGTGATGCTCATGGCTCGCGTGCAGGACCTTATCGCCGGCAAAGGCGTGGCGCACGTCGTGTCATAGGGAGCTGCCGCCCACGGCCGCATATCGCTCGTTCGCGGACGCCGTCCGGCAATGCGCCGGGCGGCGTTTCTCGCATGCCTCGTGCGGAAAGACTGACAGTGAGGGCCGCGGCCCGCAGATCGCGCTGGGGCCGCGGCGGCATGTCTCGCAGAAGGGAGCGCTCTATGGCAGACCTCAAGTTCTTCCGGTGCAAGAGGTGCGGCAAGGTCGTGCTCGAGGTGGTGGAGACGGGTGTGGTGCCCACGTGCTGCGGCGAGCCCATGGAGCTGCTCGCGGCCAACACCACGGACGGCGCGCACGAGAAGCACGTCCCGGTCATCGAGCCGGTCGGGGATGGCAAGCGCGTCCGCGTGCGCGTGGGCGAGGCCACGCACCCGATGCTCGACAAGCACTACATCCAGCTCATCACCATCGTGCGTGCGGACGGTACGGTCGAGGTGCGGCGGCTGAGCCCGGGAGAGGCGCCCGAGGCTGAGTTCTGCCTGCACGGATGCTCGGCGGCAGACGTCTACGAGCTGTGCAACCTCCACGGGCTGTGGAAGGCGAGCTACGGGGCATAGCGCGTGAACGCCGACGCCGTGTCTGCCGCAATCAAATCGCGGCATGAGAAAAAAGCGGGCGGCCCCTCGCGTGGGGTCGCCCGCTTGCCTTGGCGCCAAGAGCTGCCCGGCGGGACCAAACCGCGGGGCGTGCGGCGTGCGGAGAGGGAAGGGAGGAAGGGTAAAAACCTCTCCGCACGCCGCGCTTGACTGAATAATCCGCGTACAACGTTGCATGCGTGTTTCACGGGGCGGACGTTAACAAACATGAAAAGGAACCCTTACGGAGGGCTTGCCGAGCGGCAGGTCCCAAGGCGGTGACGGTTGACCCCGGCACCGCTGTCACGCTAGGGTTCAAGGCGTCTGACCCAAGACGCAAGGGGAGAAGCACGATGAACGAGGTCATAGCCCAGCTCACGGCGCGCACGTCCACGCGCGCCTTCACCGACGAGCCCGTCTCCGCGGCCGACGAGCACGCCATCCTCGAGGCGGCGTGCCAGGCACCCACCGCCGGCAACCAGCAGCTCTACAGCATCATCGTGGCACGCGATCCCGCGCTCAAGGCGGCGCTCGCCCACACGTGCGACGACCAACCCTTCATCGCGCACGCACCGCTCGTCCTCGTCTTCTGCATCGACGTGCGCCGCTGGTGGCGCGGCTTTGGCCTCGTGGGGGCCTGCCCTCGCGATCCCGGCCCGGGAGACGCGCTGCTTGCCCTCGAGGACGTCATGTGCGCGGCGCAGAACGCCGTCGTGGCGGCGCAGTCCCTGGGCATCGGCTCATGCTACATCGGCGACATCCTCGAGCGCCGCGAGGAGCAGGCCGAGCTCCTGGGTTGTCCGCGCTACGTGGCGCCCGCGGCACTTCTCGTCATGGGACATCCCACGGCAGGCCAGCTCGCGCGCAAGAAGCCCCGGCGCTTCGACCTGGACGGCGTGGTGTTCGAGAACCGCTACCACGACCCCACGGACGCCGAGCTCAAGGCCTTCCTCGCGCAGAAGGAGGGACACACCTCGGACCCCGACGACGGCTTCGAGGCGTGGCTGTCCGCCTTCTGCCGCCGCAAGTGGAACTCGGGATTCTCGCGCGAGATGAGCGCCTCGGCGGCGCGCATGCTCGCGGACTTTACGTATGCGGCAGACGGGCGGGTCGGCGAGCCTGACGCTGCCGATGCCGCGGCGCGAACCGCGACGGGGGAGGGCGAGGCCCGATGACGCCGCTTGCGCTGCATGCCTGCTGCGGCCCGTGCTCGCTCATGCCCGTGGCTTCCTTGCGCGAGGAGGGCTTTGCGCCCACGATTCTGTGGGACAACCCCAACATCCAGTCCGTGGCCGAGCATGACGTTCGCTTGGCCACGCTTCTGACCTGGGCGGACGATGCCGGCGTGCCCGTCATTCGTTGCGAGCGCGGTGCTGGCTCTGGGCTTGTCTCCACCTCCACGCTCGCCGAGCAGCGTGCCGCCTGGGAGCGCGCCGTGGCGCCGCACGGCTTCGAGCGGCTCGCCCGCTGCCGCGCCTGCTACGCGATCCGCCTCGCCAACGCGTGCAGGGCGGCCGCCGAGCTGGGCTTCTCGCACGTCTCTACGACGCTTGCCGTCTCTCCCTACCAGCTGTTCGACGACTGCTCCGAGATTCTCGAGCGCTGCGCCCGGGCAAACGGCCTCGTCCCCGTCATCCGCGACTGGCGGCCCCTCTACCCGCAGGCAACGACCGAGAGCCGCGAGCGCGGGATGTACCGGCAGAACTACTGCGGCTGCCGCTTCTCGGCCGCCGAGGCCGCCATTGAGCGCCACGAGCGCCGCGACGAGCGCAAGCGCGAGAAGGCCGCGAGAAAGGCGGCGCAGATGGCCGCGCGTCTCGTCCCGGGCGCATAGCCGCTCACGTGAACCAAGGCGCCGCTCGCCCCCTGGTCGTCCCCGCTCGCGCGGCGTCTCGCCCCGCCCGCCCGATTGCCCCTCGACCGGGGCCCGCGTGACCGCATAGGGTTGGAAGCCCTGGCGAACCACGCAGACGCGCTTGGAGCCGGCGAACAAGGAGGACCCCATGGGCCTGTTCACTGGAAAGACCGTCATCGTCACCGGAGGCGGCAAGGCTACGCTCAAGGATGGCTCGGCCGGCTCCATCGGCTACGGCATCGACATCGCGTTTGCCAAGGAGGGCGCGAACCTCGTCATCACCGGCCGCAACGTGGCCAAGCTCGAGGCGGCCAAGGAGTCGCTCGAGGCCGAGTACGGCGTGCGCGTGCTTCCCGTTGCCGCCGACGTCTCCGCCGGCCAGGACAACGAGGCCGTGGTCCAGAACGTCATCGATCAGGCAATCACGACGTTCGGCCGCATCGACGCGCTCGTGAACAACGCGCAGGCCTCGGCCTCCGGCGTCACGATCGCAGAGCACACGATGGACCAGTTCAACCTCGCGATCTACTCGGGCCTGTACGCCACGTTCCTCTACATGCAGAAGGCCTACCCGCACCTCAAGGAGACGAAGGGCTCCGTCGTGAACTTTGCCTCGGGCGCTGGCCTGTTCGGCAACTACGGCCAGTGCTCCTACGCCGCCGCCAAGGAGGGCATCCGCGGCCTCACGCGCGTGGCCGCCAACGAGTGGGGTGCCGACGGCGTGAACGTCAACATCGTCTGCCCGCTTGCCTGGACGGCCCAGCTCGAGAACTTCCAGGCGGCCTACCCCGAGGCCTTCAAGGCCAACGTCCACATGCCGCCCGCTGGCCACTATGGTGACGTGGAGAGGGAGATCGGGCGCGTCGTCGTACAGCTGTGTGGTCCGGACTTCAAGTACATGAACGGCGAGACCGTCACGCTCGAGGGCGGCATGGGCCAGAGGCCGTAGCGGGGCATCCGACTCAGTCAAAAGAACGGGGACGTGGCCCAACCAGCTGCGTCCCCGTTTCGTTTACGATTTGAATCGCCTGGCCTAGCCTTTTGCGTGATCGCCAAAGTAGGTCCTGAGCACTTCGTTTGCCTCGTCGCGAAGGACGCCCTCCGTGAGCTGTGGGCGCCAGAACGAGTTCTCGAACGTCAGACGAGCACTGCTGCATCCCTCGTTGCCGAGCATGCTTTCGAGGTCCGAGTTGGTGGCGCCGTAGACGAGTCTTCCGAGCTTCGTCCAGACCATGGCGCCACAGCACATGAAGCACGGCTCACAGCTCGAGTAGAGCGTGTAGTCGCTCAAATCGGTGATACCCGTCTGCTCCACGAACGTGCGGATGAGGCCCATCTCGCCATGGAACGTGGGGTCGTGCCTCGTGTAGATCTGGTTCTCGTTCGTAAGGACGACCTCGCCGTCCTTTGTGAGCACGGCACCAAACGGCTCGTTGCCGTGCCTGACCGCAGCACGTGAAAGCTCGATGGCCTGGGACATGAACTCTTCGTCGCTCATAGGGCTTCCTTCCCTCGGTTCTGCTGAGCCTGTCGAGAACGATAATGAATTACTATCAATCAGGACCATGACGACTGCCAAGCGGTCGATTAATCCGGGCAGAAGGTATGACCTTTCATTGCCTCTGCTGCTTTGCGGCCATCGCGTGCGAGAACTACACTGAGGAGCGCTGAACTTACGAGAAGGAGCACCCATGCGCACCGATGACTTTGACTATCCGCTGCCAGACGAGCTGATCGCCCAGGCCCCCGCCGAGCCGCGCGACTCATGCCGCCTGCTCGTGCTGCACCGTGGCGGCGGTGCGGGCGTCACGGGCGAGGCCGAGGCCATCGCCGACGGCGGTTCCGTTGAGCACCGCCACTTCTACGACATCGCCGACTACCTCGAGCCGGGAGACCTGCTCGTGGCCAACAGGACGCGCGTCATGCCCGCGCGCCTCGTGGGTCACAAGGCCAAGACGGGTGGCGTGGCCGAGACCCTGCTGCTCAAGCGCCGCGAGGACCTCGACGCCATGGGCCACGTCTGGGAGTGCCTCGTCAACCCCGGCAAGCGTCTGAAGCCCGGTGCGGTCATCGAGTACCGCGCCGGCGGTCTGCGCGCGCCCGAGAGCTCGCCGGTGGTGCTCACGGGCGAGGTCGTGGACTTCGTCGAGGACTCCAAGGGAGGGCGCCTCGTACGCTTCGAGGCGAGGGGTGAAGACCCCGCTACGGGCAAGCCCCGCACGCTCGACGCCGCGATTCACGCCGCGGGTCACGTGCCCCTGCCGCCCTACATCACGCAGTACGAGGGCGACCCCGAGAAGTACCAGACCGTCTACGCCATGCACGAGGAGCACTCCGCCGCCGCACCCACGGCGGGCCTGCACTTCACCCCCGAGCTCATCGAGAGCCTCAAGGCCAAGGGAATCGGCTGGGCCACGGTGGAGCTCGAGGTGGGCATCGACACGTTCCGCCTTGTCGAGGAGGACGACCCCACTCAGCACGTCATGCACACGGAGCGCTACCACGTGACGCAGGACGTCATCGACGCCGTGCACGCCACGAAGGCGGCGGGGCATCGCGTCATCGCCGTGGGCACGACGGCCGTGCGCTCGTTGGAGAGCGCGTTTGACGCCGAGGCGCCCGCAAGCGAGCCGCCCATGGTGGCGCGTCGCTTCTCCGGTCGCGAGGACTCGGCAGACACGCTGGGCCGCGGTGACATCGTGGCGCGCGAGAACGCCACGACGCAGCTCTACCTCATGCCGGGCAGCACCTACCACGTGGTGGACGCCCTCATCACGAACTTCCACGTGCCGCGCTCCACGCTCATGATGCTCGTGAGCGCCCTTGCCACCCACGACCAGATCATGGACGCCTATGCCGCCGCCATGCGCGAGCGCTACCGCTTCCTGAGCTTTGGCGACGCCATGCTCATCGAGTAGCTGGGACACTGGGGACGGGTTCGTTTGTCCCACGTGGGATGCCGGGGACGGGTCCGCTTGGTCCGTTGCCAGTCGCATTCAGACCACATCGGCACAAAGAAGGGGCCGCCACCCGGCTGGGTGACGGCCCCGATTGCGTTCGGCGCTGTTGGGTGCGGCGCTAGGCCACGAGCTCCACGTTGAGCGTGGCGGCCAGGTCGGCGGCGTCGTTGCTCTCGCGCAGCTTGGACTTGAAGTTGTCGTCCATGAGAAGCAT
>CAKUNF010000015.1 GCA_934668375.1 uncultured Parolsenella sp.
CCTTCCCGGCTGAGCGGTAGAAACGCGCTAACTGCATTCGGGCCTGTTTGCAACGGAACGCTCATTCCGTTGCGGGTCATAGCCACGCGTTGCCCCCTCAGCCTTGGCTCGGCGAGCTCCAGGCGAGTCCGTCCGCTCAAGGCCGAGAAGGAGGCGTGACATGACAAAGAGAGTCCGTTTTTGCAGTGACGTGGGCGTTCGCCTCAATGAGACCGAGCTGTCGATGATGAGGATTATCGGCCTATCGGCTAGGCCAAAGCCGATTTCCTGCATGGGCCTGACGCGTGTTATGTGTTGTAGCGAGGGAACGGTGAGATCCACGATCCGGGCGCTTAAGGCGAAGGGACTTATCACCGTGGGGAGCCGCTATCTCCAAAACGGCGGTCAGGCCGAGAACGAATACTCGCTGACTGATGAAGGAAGGTACGTGCTCGCTTCCGCTCTTGAGGGGCGGAAGTGAGCAGGCGTCCGCGCAAGACGCGTATCCCGCTTATTTGCACTAAAAACGAAGCCGATTCTACGGAGCTGACCATGAAATATATAAAGAGACTGCTGTGCCTGACCCTTGCCGTTGTGATGGCGCTTGCCCCTTTGACTCCGGCATTTGCCGATTCCGGCATGGATGATATTGCTCCAAAGGGCAGCCTTGTTATTTGTAAGGAAGTTGCTGGCTCTGATATTCCCGTCGCTGATGCTGAGTTTGAGTTTACCGTGACGCTTGGGGATGCTGTCGCCGAAGGCTTTTACTCAATCGATGGCGGTGATCGACAGCCCATACCGGAAGATGGAATCATTGGGCTTAAGGCTGGACAGAGCGCGAGGCTTAGCGAGCTTGAGCCTGGCGAGTACACGGTTCGCGAGTCCTCCTTCGATCAAGTCAACTACAAGTCGACGTCCTTCTCTGTAAATGGTGAAGAAGCTCAAAACGGCTTGGTTGCTACCGTGACAGTCGAGGCACCCGAGTCGAGCGTGGGCGGCTGGTACACCGAAGACGGTTCGATTGCGAAGGATGAGGACGGCTACTTTACCTACACCCTGACTCCCGACATGCTTGACTCGCAAGGAAACATCACGGTGGACTGCGATCCTCTCGCTGAGTACATGGAAGCCGAGATGCGAGACTACGAGAACTGGTCCTCCCGCAATTTCAGGGTGCGCCTTGTCAATAAGACTGGCGTGCCCATTAAGTACGAGGACTACGAGTTCGACACCGTCAACTGGATTTCCCTGGGCGATGAGTTTACTGCGTCGGATTCTCCAAACATGAAGAACACCTCAGAGGGCTCGGACGAGAATTCGGCGGGCTATGGATGGGGTGAGGCATGGCAAAGAGTCTATGCCATGCTCGTTGGCCAGGCTCCGAGCGCCGGCAGCCTCGCCATCACGGGCTTTGACGGAAACGGCATCCGCCTGGCTTGTGCGCCGCTGCGCTGCATCAATCCGGCCGTAGTGTCCTTCTTCAAGAGCAATCCTGGCTATGGCACACTTACCGGTAATTCCTCAACTGACTCTGCGCAAAAGGTCACGCTGCTCCAGATGAACGCTTTCCCTCAGCTCATCAAGCAGTCCTTCACCTTTGAAAACTGGCAAGGCGAGCAGGTCTCTCTGCCCCAGGATGAAAGCAGAAGCTATGCAGACTTCCTCTGCGCGTTCTATGGGGTCGACTCCCTCGACGATCTTACTGTGGCGCAGAAGTACAACGTGCTCGGTACGGGCTCCAAGGGCTCGCCTGGTGCGCGCTATGACGGCCAGAGCGCAATTACAACCTACTACTCGAATTTTGCTGGCACCATGTCGAATTGGTGCATTCCCTATACCTCCTTGGAGGATGGCACGCTCGATTACTTCAAGAACTGGGGCTTCAGTGATGCTCGTATCGAGGTGGGCAAGGAGCTCAAGTCGGGAGGACAAGAGTTCAGCGCCGATGACGCCACAACCTATGCCTACCAGCCGGATTATTTCTTGCTGGAGACAGACCCCGAGGTTCTGTCCATGGCATATGACTATCTGTATGAGCGTTGCATCAGGCTGACGCTCGACGAGGATTCCCATCCTATCTCGGAGTCCGTCGATAACAGCGCGACTTCTGATGTTAGTGTTGGCGGCATTAAGGAGTACCTGGACAAGACTGACGAGGCTAACGCAAACGTGCTCTCTGCCATGAACGGGGGCAATGAGATTGCGGATGGGGAGGTGCTGTCCCTCGACCACGTGAGCGGCTACATAGAGGTCCCCAACGCTTGGAACCAGTTCCGCTACTACGACTTTGGCTTCAAGTTGACGTTCAAGGCGACTGCTGATTTGCCCGCGAGCTCGGTGACGTTCACGAATGAGTACGAGAAGCCCACTGCGCCTTCGAGTCCCGAGACCCCGGCAACACCCGAGAAGCCCACGCCGTCTGAAAAACCCAAGACCGAGCTTCCTCAGACGGGTGATAGCAATCCGGCTGCATTGATGGGAGCGCTGGCCGTAGCGGGCGTGATTTCCCTGTTCCTGGGCTTCGCGGCTCTCCGCTCGACGAGAACAAGATAACTAGCTTCTTCTGTTTTCGGGTCATAAGTCACACGAGGGGGGCGCTGCGGACGCGGCACCCCCCTCGTGTATCCCGCGACGGCATATGTGCTCCGGACGAGTCGACTGGTCTTGTTTTGTATCCTAGCCAGCTAATAACAGGGCTATGCTCTTCTCGACAAACATGCACCGGCGAATCGAGGCCCCATGTCTACCACCATCACCGATCCCGCCGAGGCGGCCGAGGAGCTCAAGGCCCGCATCGAGCGCGCCAAGCGCGTCGTGTTCTTTGGCGGCGCCGGCGTCTCTACCGCAAGCGGCATCCCCGACTTCCGCAGCGTGGACGGACTGTACCACCAGAAGTTCGCCTATCCGCCCGAGACGATGCTCTCGCACGACTTCTATGAGACCCACACGGCGGAGTTCTTCGAGTTCTATCGCACCAAGATGATTGCGCTCGATGCCAAGCCCAACCAGGCACACCTCAAGCTTGCCGAGCTTGAG
The DNA here is from genome assembly GCA_934668375.1 of uncultured Parolsenella sp. Taxonomy (GTDB): domain Bacteria; phylum Actinomycetota; class Coriobacteriia; order Coriobacteriales; family Atopobiaceae; genus Parolsenella. The sequence continues at coordinate 3,016 of CAKUNF010000015.1, forward strand.
CGCTCCGGCAAGCTCACGGCCGTCGTCACGCAGAACATCGACGGGCTGCACCAGGCCGCCGGCTCAAAGAACGTCCTCGAGCTGCACGGCTCGGTGCATCGCAACGTCTGCCAGCGCTGCGGCCATATCTATTCGGCCGAGTGGATCATGGCCCGCGAGCATGAGGACGGCAACGGCGTTCCCGTGTGCCCGGAGTGCGGCGGTCCCATCAAGCCGGACGTGGTGCTGTACGGCGAGTCACTCGATAACGACGTCGTGAACGAGGCGCTCCACCAGATTGCCCTGGTCGACATGCTCATCGTGGGCGGCACGAGCCTCGTGGTCTACCCGGCCGCCGGTCTCATCGACTACTTCCGCAGTAGCGGTGACCTCGTGGTGGTCAACCGCGACGCCACCCCGGCGGACTCCCGTGCAAGCCTCGTGATCCAGACCGACATCGCCAAGGCGTTCGACTTCTAGGGACCCGGCTCCACTCGACGGCGATGGCCTCCGCGCAAACTCCGCCGCTTGGGATGTTTGGCAACAAAGTCCGTCTCCCAGGATGTTTCAGGGTCCGATAAGAGCCCATTTCATCCCGAGGGGCGGACTTTGCGGTTGGGTGCGAGGATGACGGCCAGGCGCCGGGCTTCTACCCCTCCGTGCTGAACGAGTAGGTCGTGCGGCTGCGATAGGGATTCTCGGGCCCAAAGACGGGTTGGGAAAACTCGGGGTGGTTCACGGCGTCGGGGAAGAACTGTGTCTCCAGGCAGAAGGCGCCGTGGTCAACCGTGACGCTGCCGCCCTTGCCATGCTCGCCGCCCACGTGGTTGCCCGTGTCGAGCTGCATGCCCGGCAGGTCGGTCGCCACGTCCATGACGATGCCGGTCTTGTCGCCCCGCACGCGGGCCACGTGGCGCAGGGCACCAACAAAGCCCCCGTCGGACGGCTGCGGCGTGCCCGGGCGCAGGGCATAGTTGTGGTCGTAGCCTCCTGCAGCCTGGATGGCGGGGTCTCCCGAGGCAAGCCCCAGACCCAGCGGCTTGGGCTCGCGCAGGTCAAACGGCGTGCCGTCGACGGCAATGAGCTCGCCGGTGGGGATGAGGTTCTCGTCCACGGCGGTCACGGCGTCCGCGTCGATCTGGATGACGTGGCCCGCCACGGTGCCGGACGCGTAGCCATTGAGGTTGAAGTAGCTGTGGTTCGTCATGTTGATGACGGTGCGGGCACCCGGCAGCACTTCGTACGTGATGGCGAACGTGCCGTCGTTCGTGAGCTCGTAGGTGAGCGTGGCGTCGCATGAGCCGGGAAACCCCTGGTCCCCGTCTGGGCTCGAGAGATGCAGCCGGATACGCGAGCCCCTCTCGTCCCGCTCGGTCTCGAGGACGTCCCACCTGCGCAGACGCCAGCGCGCAGAGCCGCTGTGCAGGTTGTTGACCTCGTGGTCGTTGCGCTCGAGCTCGTAGCGCTGGCCGTCGAGCACGAAGCTTGCGCCGCCGATGCGATTGGCGTAGCGCCCTATGGGCGCCCCGAGGTTGGGCTTGTTCACGGCGTAGCCCACGGCGTCGTCGTAGCCAAGCTCCACGTCGATGGCCGCACCGTCCTTGTCGGGCACGCTCAGGGATACGACGCACCCACCGAGGTCCGTGACGCCGGCACTCATGCCCCTGTCGTTCTCGAGCAGGTAGAGCGAGAACTGCTCGCCGCTCTCCGTGGTGCCAAAGTCCCGCGCCTCGACGCCGCTCATGTGCATGCCTCCGTTGCTTGGATAAACGTTCACCTAACCGCTGTCCCCATTGTTCCACAACTGCGGCGTTGCGTTTTCCATCACGAAACAGGCCGCCCCAGTTGCGTTTTCCAACATCGCCGCGCGCCGATGCGCTCATCCTTCGTGTCCCGGATGGCCGCTACAATCGAAGAGATACCTTGAGGACGAAAGGGCCCGAATGCTTCGAGAAGACCTTGCAACCTGGCACTGCGGCGCGCACAGCATCTCGCTGGCGCGTCCGCGCATCATGGGCGCGCTCAACGTGACGCCCGACTCCTTCTCGGATGGCGGTGCCCACGCCGATACGGACGCCGCGATCAAGTGGGGCCTCAAGCTGCTCGACGACGGCGCCGACATCATCGACGTTGGGGGAGAGTCAACGCGGCCGGGCTTCCGCCCCGTCTCGCCGGACGAGGAGGCCAAGCGCGTCATCCCCGTGATTCGCGCGCTCGCAGATGCCGGGGCGGTCGTCTCGGTTGACACGCGCCATCCCGAGGTCGCACGCCTGGCCGTGAAGCTCGGTGCCTCGATCGTCAATGACGTCACGGGCTTCACGAATCCCGACATGGTGCGCGTGGCCGTGGAGAGCGACTGCGGCTGCGTCGTCATGCACGCCGGCGAGGTCTCTGGTCGCACCCCGCGCCGCTCGGTGACGCTCGACTCGAGCGCCGCCGCCCGCGCCGCAGCGCATGCCAAGGATGGCGCCGCCAACCCTGCCGCCAATCCCGCCGCCGAGAAGAGCGACGAGCCCTCGCCCGCCGAGGCGGCAGACGCTGCGGCCGCGGAGCGCCTCGACGAGGTCATGCGCCGCAGCGCCCGTGGTGTTACGAGTCCCACGGTGACCCTCGCCGGCGGCAATCGCCGCTTCACGCTGCCAGAGTCCGCGCCCATCATGCGCCATGTCATGGGCTTTCTTGGGGACCAGGCCCGCGAGCTCATGCGCGCCGGCGTGTCCCGCGAGCGCATCTGCATCGACCCGGGCCCTGGCTTTGGCAAGCTGGCCGATGAGGACGTGGTCATCCAGCGCGCCAACGCAAAGATGGTCTCCATGGGCTACCCCGTGATGTGCGCCGTCTCGCGCAAGCGCTTCGTGGGCGCCGTCTCTGGTGTCACGGAGGCCCCCGCGCGTGACGCCGCCACGGCCGGCGTCTGCATCGCTGCCGTGGAGGCGGGCGCCCGCATCTTGCGCGTCCACGACGTCGCCGGCGTGTCCCAAGCGCTCAACTCCTACTGGTCTGTGGCACACCCGGACCCGCGCCGCGCGTTCGTGGCCCTTGGTTCCAACGTGGGCGACCGCCTCGACTACCTGCGTCGTGCCACCTCGCTCATCAACGCCATTCCGCTCACGTGCGTCACGGCCGTGAGCCGCGCCTATGAGACGGACCCCGCCTACGGCATCGCAATGCCCGTCGCGAACGCCGTGGCGGAGATTCGCACCGAGCTTGCGCCGCTCGTCCTCATCGGCGCCCTTCTCGACGTCGAGAAGAAGCTCGGGCGGACGCGTCCCGCCGGGCAGGAGGGTCATGGCCCGCGCACGATTGACTGCGACCTGCTGTGGATGGAGGGCGAGCAGCATGCCGGCCGCAAGCTGGCGCTGCCGCACCCGCGCCTGGGCGAGCGCGACTTTGTGATCGTGCCCATGGAGGACCTCATGCACGACCCGGAGCGCTTCCTTGCCCATGCGGGCATCACCGTGCTGCCGCGCGAGCAGCGCGTCGGTCTCGTCCGCGCCGACCTGGGGGAGCTTGTATGGGAGTAGCCGAGGAGCTCATTGAGCGCGCTCGTGCCGGCGTTGCCGCGGGCGAGTGCGCCGTTGCCGCTGACTCCGATGTGCTGCGGCTTGCCGTGGTGCTGCGTCCGGCTGTGCCGATGAGCCACTATATGGGGATTCGTCCGGTATGCGCGCTTGGTGCCCTTGAGGGGCTGCGACCCCTGCGAGACGAGCTTGCGCTTGCCTGGCCTGGCGACGTCGTGGTGCCCGATGAGGCCGGCCGCGCGGCGCAGGTTGCCTGCGCGCTTGGCGTCCATGCCGGAACGGGCGAGGACGGCATGTTCGTGGTCTGCTCGGCGGACGTCGAGCTCGCCCTGTTTGCCGGGCAGGCACCAGACGAGCTCGCGCACATCGTGTGCTCGGCGATCGTTTCGCGCGCGGATGCGTGGGCGGCGGATGTCTCTGCTGGCCGCGGCGCCGCGGGCCCGGCGGCACCTGTGCTGTCCGACTACTTCGACGCGCTTGTGCTCATGGGGCGCGAGGTCGAGGTCGTCTACCCCAACGGCCGTGTCGCCGCGCGAGGCACGCTTACGGCTGTGGACGTCTGGGGCCGTGCCACCGTGCGTCTGGCCGACGGCCGCGAGCTCGTGATCTCTCCCGAGCAGGCGAGCCTGCGCTAACTGGCGGCCCTCAATGAGACAAGGGTGAGACAAGGGGACAGTCCCCTTGTCTCATTCGGTGTTACCGTGCCTCCCAGATGCGCCAGATGCCGCGCAGGGTGAGGTCAACGTCGACGGCGTCGAATACGTCGGTTGCCTGGCCGATGACGCGCGAGAGACCGCCCGTCGCGATGACGGGGCACTCGATCTCGCTCATACCCTCCTCGGCCGCGAGCTGGGCCTTTATGCGCGCGACGAGCCCTTCCGCCTGCGCGGCCACGCCCAGCACGAGGCCCGCCTGAAGCGCGTGCTCCGTCGTGTCGCCGATGGCCGCTGGCGGCACCTCGATGGGGATGCTCGCGAGCTTGGCGGCCTTCTCGAACAACGCCGAGGCAGACAGCATGAGTCCCGGGGCGATGCAGCCGCCGCGGTAGCGTCCGCGCGCGTCCACGACGTCGATGTTCGTGGCCGTTCCAAAGTCCACGACGATGGCTGGCGAGCCGTAGGAGGCGCGAGCCTCCACTGCGTCGGCGATGCGGTCGGCGCCCACCTGGCCGGGGTAGGGCATGGCAATCTCGATGCCGTGCACCTCGGAGGCGCTCACGACGAAGGGCTTCTCGCCCAGGGCGTGCTCGAGCGCGCTGCGCCACATGTCCGTGAGCACGGGGACCACGCTGGCCACCGCCGCCGCGTGGATGTCCGCAAGCGCTATGCCATCGAGTGCGAGAAACGAGCGGAGGGCGGCGTCGAGCTCGTCTGCGGTGTCGAGCCGGTCTGTCTTGAGCCGCCAGCGCCTGCCTACCGCGCCGTTCTCGATGAGGCCAATCGTCGTCTGGCTGTTGCCGACGTCAATCGCGAGAAACATGGCTGGCTCCAATGCTTGGTGGTGATGCCGTGAACTTGGCTCTGTGAGCGGGGCAAACGGCAGATTTTTCGTGACAGTGACACCTCGACCATGCTACCATTCAAAAGCTTGTTCGCTCTGGTCGGAACCAGAGCATCCCTGACGCATGCGCCGGGGAGCATCCAAAGCCTGGTCGGAACCAGGCATGAAGCAAGAAGGAGTCCTGCTATGAAGAATGGTATCCACCCCGACTACGTCGAGTGCAACGTCCGTTGCAGCTGCGGCAACACCTGGGTCACCCGTTCGACCGTCTCTTCCATGACGGTTGACCTGTGCGACAAGTGCCACCCGTTCTACACCGGCCAGCAGAAGCTCGTCGACACCGGTGGACGTGTCCAGCGCTTCGCCGACAAGTTCGGTGGCGCCGCTGCCGCCCAGCTCGAGAAGGCCGCCGCTGCCAAGGCCGCCCGCGAGGCCAAGGCTGCCGAGCTCGCCGCCGCCAAGAAGGCCGAGCGCGAGGCCAAGGCCGCTGCCAAGGCCAAGCGTGCCGCTGAGTACGAGAAGAAGGCCGCTGCCGAGGCCGCCAAGGCTGCCGCTGAGGCTCCTGCCGAGGAGGCCACCGAGGCTCCCGCCGAGGCCGTCGAGACCGAGGCCGCTGCCGAGTAGCACTCGCTCATAGCAAGCGAAGGGCCCGCGACGTCATATGCGTCACGGGCCCTTTCTTTAAATGAGACAAAGGGACAGTCCCTTTGTCTCACCTTTGTCTCGCGCCGGTGGCCTGATGGCTACACGAGCTTGAGGTTCGGGTGGCTCGAGGCACCGTCGTTCCCATCGCCCTCGTCGCCGGGCATCTTCGTGCCCATCTGGGCGCGCATCTCGGCCACGCGCCGGGCGGCCTGCTCGGCCGTCTCGTGAACCTCGGTATAGGTGGCATCGCGAATGACGGACTCCAGCGCGCGGCGGCGCTTGGCAAAGGCCATCATGCTCTCGTACTCGCCGCGCTTGCGCGTCTCGTCGATGATGGTCTTGGCGTCCTTCGGCGACATGCCGAGGATCGCGGGAAGCTCCGTCTCGTCCACGTAGATGGCGTACTCGTCCACGATGGCGTCCAGCGCGGCGTTCTCGTGCGCAAGCGCCACGGCCTCGCTGTCCACGTAGTGCTCGAAGTCGTGCTCGCTCATGCCGGAGGCCGCGAGCAGCTGGGGCAGCTCCATGCCGTTCTGCATGGCCTGAATCTCGAACGTCTGGCGCACCGTGTCGTGCGCCTGCGCGATAACGGCCGCTGGGATGCTCTGCTCCACGCGCTTGGCGAGCTCCTCGGCGCACAGACCGGACTTCGTGGACTCCACGTAGCGGTCGTTGATCTCCTCGAGCTCCTGGCGCACGGCCTGCTTGAGCTCGGCGTAGGTGTTGAGGCCCTCGACGTTCTCGGCCACCCAGGCGTCAGTGGGCAGGGTGCTCTCGGTCCAGCCACGCTCGGCCAGGATGCCGGTGATGCCATAGCCCACCTCCTCATCCGTGAGGTGCGGGATGGTGAGCGTGACCTCGACGGGGTCGTAGGAGCTCAGCGTGTAGTGGTAGTGGCCGTCGATGAAGAGCGGCTCGGGCTTGTTGGGCATGTGTCCTCCTGGTGGGCGGCCGCGCGAATCCCGCGCGTGCGTTCCGGCCGCGCTTTGTGCCGCGGCCCATGCGTAGTAGGGTACCCATAAGAATACGGGAGATGCCGCGGAAACCCAGGGTCGGCGCGCATCAAGAGTGCAACCAGGGGGACGCATGGCAAGACGCAACGACGGCATTGGCGAGGAGGGCGAGCTGTTCGCCACGCACATTGGCGGGTCCGCCCTTCCCGAGGGCGTCATGATGCGAGGAAAGCTCAGCTGGGCCGCTGCCGTGCGCGAGCCGAGCGGCCGCATCTACGTCGAGGAGCACGAGCTGCCGGCGGTGGCTGAGCGTCCGGCCTGGCAGCGTCTGCCCATCGTGCGCGGCTGCGTGTCGTTCGTTGAGTCGATGGTGCTCTCGTACAAGGCGATGTGCGTGGCGAGCGACCACGCGTATGACGACGAGGGCGAGACGTACGCGAGCCTGCTCGCGTCTGGGCGCGTGAGGCCGGCTGCGGCGGGGGAGACGACAGGCGCTGTGGATGGCAGCGCTGGCGATGAGGGCGCCGCGCCCGCCGATGCCGCGCCCGTCTCGTCACCCGAGCCGATGTCTTCCGCGGCGTTTGGCCTGTCGATGGCGCTCGGGCTCGTGCTCGGAGTGGTGCTGTTCATGGCAATTCCCGTGGCGGTGGCAAACCTGCTGGTGGGTGACTACTCGCCCGCCAACGCGATTGCGTGGAACCTCGTGGAGGCCATCCTGCGCATCGTGATCTTCGTGGCCTACATCTGGGCCGTCGGCCTCATGCCAGACATGCGCCGCCTGTTTGGCTACCACGGAGCCGAGCACCTCACGATCCACTGCTTCGAGCACGGCCTGCCGCTCACGCCGACCAACGCCGCGCGGTTCAGCCGCCTGCACGTGCGGTGCGGCACGGCGTTTCTCATCATGACGATGATCGTGGCCATTCTCGTGAACACGCTGGTTCCGGTGGCGAGCTGGGCCGAGGGCCTGGGGCTTGCTGGCGTGGGCCGCGCGGCGTTCGTGCTGGCAAGCAGGCTCGTGCTGCTGCCGCTCGTGGCGGGCGTGTCCTACGAGGTCACCGTCAAGTGGGCAGGCGCGCACCCGGATCTGTGGCTGGTGAAGCTCGTGCTGTGGCCTGGCCTGCAGATGCAGCGCCTTACCACGCGCGTCCCCGACGAAGGCATGCTCGAGTGCGCCATCGCCGCCATGGAGCGCGTGAGGGCCACCGAGCTCGCGGCTGGGCTGGAGTAGGGCAGGGCGGCGCGCCCGCCGTCTGCTCCGAACTCGCAAGTGAAGAGCTTCTATCTGCTCCGTACACGAAACTCTGCAAAATCGTGTACAGCATGTACACGAAAAAGCACAAAAACGTGTACAACCTGTACACGAAATCGCATAAAATCGTGTACAAAGCAGGCGGGAAGAGTGAGGCAAACAATGGTCGGAACAGCATCGCAGCCGCTCAGGCGTAAGTTTTCCAAGACGGTTGAGAGCTGGTTCGAGAATGACGTTGACCATCCGCTTCTCGTGACGGGTGCGAGGCGTACGGGCAAGACTTACCTCATCGACCAGATGGGTTCCAAACTTGCTGGCGACCAGTTCGTCCGTCTTGACTTCCAGACTGACCTTGCGGCCGTTGAGCGTATCTTCGATGGTCCTACGGACAATGTTGACGGAATCGTCAGGCGTCTCGCCGAGTATAGGGGCGTGGATGGCCTCGACCCATCGCGTGCTCTCCTCTTCTTCGACGAGGTTCAGCTCGACGAACGCGCGCTCAATTCGCTTCGATTCTTCGCGGGCTCTCGTTGGCGTGTCGTGGCAAGTGGCAGCCTTCTTGGTGTTGCGACGCGCCAGCGCAAGCTGCCGTTTCCCTCTGGCGTTCGCCAAGCAACGCTTCTCCCGATGGACTTCGAGGAGTTCCTCTGGGCGCTTGGCGAGGATGCGATGGCCCGCGCAATTCGAGAGCATGCATCCTCGTTTGAGCCTTACATCCTTCATGAGCGCGCCCTCGACCTCTATCGCCGTTATCTCATACTTGGTGGCATGCCCCTGCCTCTCCGTCAATATCGCGACACTCGCTCGCTTGACGCTGCGTCTGCGGAAATTGCCGAGATTGAGTCGACCTACACGGCGGACATGACTGACGTGGACAACGGCATCAGCGGGATATCGGCCAAGCGAATCTGGGACAGCCTTCCCAAGCAGCTTCTTCGTGCATCCACCAAGAAGTTCAAGTACTCCGAGGTTGTCCGAGGTGGCCGTCGCGCACGCCTGTTGGAGCCGCTCGAGTGGCTTGCTGCGGCGGGCATCGTGAGCATCAATGATCTCACGCGTGACACACAGGCGCCCCTTTCGCCCTACAACGACGAGGAGGGCAGCTTCTTCAAGGTCTATGTGGCGGACACGGGCGTCATGTTCAACAAGTTCGGGATCTCTCCGAGCCTGTTTCTCAACCCCGAACTCCAGGCGTCGCTCTCCTCGGACTTCAGAGGCGCGCTTGCCGAGAACTACGTGATGCAGGCTCTCCGGGCGGCTGGACTCAAGACCTATTACTGGATGCCCGAGGACAACGGTCAGCGAGGAGAGATTGACTTCATTTATCAGACGAGAAGGGCCGAGATCATTCCCGTCGAGGTCAAGTCTGCCCGCAACGTGAGCGCCAAGACGTTCTCCCGCTTCATGAAAGAGAGCCGCGCTCCATTTGGCGTGCGGCTCTCAGAAAACGAGTTTGGCTGTACGAAGCTCGAGAACGGGGCCGAGCTTAGGAGCCTGCCTCTCTATGCGGCGTTTTGCATGGATGGAATGGAGTGAGGCAGTCCTAGTGCAGCTATTGAGACATTTTCGCCCGATAATTCGGCCCAATCTGTCTCAATCCCTGCATTCGCGATGAAGCGGGCGTCGCGCCGCCCTTCTCGCGGTATGATACGTGAGCCTATGCGAAAGGGGATCAATTCATGTACCTGAGGAACGACAAGCTCTAGCTACCTTGCCGCCAACGACGCCGCCACAGCGCCGCGTCACCTCGTCCCCGCCCATTCGCACGGCCGATGCGGCGTCCAGCCCCGGCCACACATCACAAGGAGTCCCCATGCGAGACAAGCTCGAAAAGCTCATCTATGCCTACGAGGAGCTCGAGAAGAAGCTCTCCGACCCGGCCGTTGCCAGCGACATCAAGGAGTTCACGCGCCTCAACAAGGAGTACGCGCACCAGACCGACCTTGTGAACGCTGCCCGCGAGTACCTCTCCGCCCTCGACGACATCGAGGCCGCCAAGGAGATGCTCCACGAGGCGTCCGACGCCGAGGAGAAGGAGCTGCTCCAGGCCGACATCGCCGAGAACGAGGAGAAGCTCCCCCAGCTCGAGGAAGACATCAAGTTCATGCTCATCCCGGCCGACCCCGCGGACGAGAAGGACACCATCGTCGAGATCCGCGCCGGCGTGGGCGGCGACGAGGCTGGCATCTTCGCGGGCGACCTCTTCAAGATGTACGAGCGCTTCATCGCCGCGAAGGGCTGGAAGTCCGAGGTCCTCTCGAGCAGCCCGTCCGACGCCGGTGGCTTCAAGACCATCGAGTTCAAGGTCACGGGCGACCGCGTCTACTCCGTCATGAAGTACGAGAGCGGCGTCCACCGCGTCCAGCGCATCCCCAAGACGGAGAGCCAGGGCCGCATCCAGACCTCCACGGCCACCGTGGCCGTCCTCCCCGAGGCCGATGAGATCGACATCCAGATCAACCAGGAAGACCTGCGTATCGACACCTACTGCGCCTCCGGCCCCGGCGGCCAGTGCGTCAACACGACGTACTCCGCCGTGCGCATCACGCACCTGCCCACGAACACGGTCGTGCAGTCGCAGGACCAGCGCTCGCAGATTCAGAACCGCGAGGTCTGCATGCAGATGCTGCGTGCCCGCCTCTACGAGCAGGAGCTCGAGCGCCAGCAGGCCGAGCTCGGCGCCGAGCGTCAGAGCCAGATTGGCCACGGTAACCGCTCCGAGAAGATCCGCACGTACAACCAGCCGCAGGACCGCGTGACCGATCACCGCATCGGCTTCAACTCCACGTACAACGCGGTGCTGCTCGGCGACGGCCTTGCCAACGTCATCGACGCCCTCGCCGCGGCCGACCGTGCCGAGAAGCTCGCCCAGCAGGTGTAATCGCCCGCTGATCGCAAACCAAGGCCCGCAGGGGTGACCCCCTTGCGGGCCTTTTTTGTTTGTGCGGCGCCCTTTGGTGCTCATCGTGCTTATCGTCCCTAAATCCAGGCTCACGGACCCCAAGCTAGGTGCGTTTGGCACGATAAGCCCGGCGCCGCCCGACATGGGTGCGTTTGGCACGATGAACGCGCGATCCGCGTCTTCTACGCGTCCAGGTGCGTGCGGTGATCCTGGTAGTTCGCGAGGTATCCGGCGAACTCGGCCGACGTGTCGGAGTTCCCCGTTCGCCACGCCTTGTGGTCGATGATGACGCTGGGCTCCGTCTGACCCCACTCGGCGTAGTACGCGTCGATGTAGGCGATGAGCCCGTCAAGTGCCTCGAGCTGCGCCTGAGGGTAGTCGCCCCCGCCGCCCACATGCACCAGCTCGATGCCTACCGAGTACGAGTTCATCCCATAGTCGGGGCACGACGAGCCGATCGGCTTCGTGCCCAGCATGTCGTCGCGCGACTCGTCGGTCACGCCATACAGTTTGTTGTGGCCCGCGTCGCCATAGCCGGCGTGGTGCGCGATCTCGTCCATGGGCACGCACTGGGCAACGTGCCCGTCCTTGCCCACGACGAACTGCGCGGCGACGAGGTTGCCGTTGCCAACCCAGTAGCTCACGATGCTCTCGGGCTCCCCGTCGCCTTCCGTGTCGTGCAGGACGATGTACTTCTGGTAGTCGACGCCCTTGGGTCCGTGGGCAAGCTCGTCGTGCAAGTCGAGCGTCATATCGAGACGTGCGAGAAGCTCGTCCGAGGAGGGGGAGGGGGCAGCTGCGGCTTCCGGAGCTGCCGGTTCTGCCGTAGCGTCCTCAGCGGGGTCGGACGTGTCTGGTGGCTCGATTGTTGCCGCGGGGCTCTTGTCGCCGGTCCCTGCCGGGCGTTTTGATGCCATCGCGGCTACCGCGGCTCCCGCCCCCACAATCGCGCCAACCGCGGCTCTGCGAGACATGACCGGACCTCGCTGCCCTCCGTTGTCGTTGAAGTGCCTTCCGCTCATGATGCCGGCCTACACGTGGCTCGAGCCCATGCTCTGCTCAACGGACTTGATGGCGGCGGCGTTTGCCCGCTCGACATCGCTCAGCTGGACGCTGTCATCGAACTCATCGGGCGAGTAGAGGGGCGTGTACCAGGGCTTTGAGTCGAAGTAGGCCTGCAGCGTCTGGTCCTTGAACTTGCGACCGTGGCGAGCGTAGATCTCATTGCGCGCATACCAGAGCTCGTCGACGGAGAGGTTCATGGCCTTGATGTCGTCCGCCGTGAAGCTGGTGACATCGCTGTCTGGGATGACGTAGTCGCTGCTCGCGCCACGTGGCGCGGACATGTAGGTCTGCGCCGAGGTGCTGGCCGCGCTCGTGTTGGCTGCCGACGTGCTCGCCGCGTCCGTGCTTGCGGCCGAGGTCGAGGAGGCCGCCGCCGAGCTCGCGGCGGTCGTTGCGGCGCCCTGGCTCTCCTTGCTGCCAAACAGCCCCATGGGGTCGACCATGATGAAGACCACGGCGGCGACCGCGGCGGCAACAATGGCAATGATGACGCCTATGACCGCTCCTCGCCTGATTCCGCCGTTGCCCTGCTGGCCCTGGCCATACGCAGGCTGCTGGGGAACGCCGGGATAGGCGGGCTGCTGCGGTGCCGTGCCATACGTGGCCTGGGGGCTTACCGGCCGGGGTGCCACCTGCGTGGCCTGCGGCGCCGGCTGTTCGGCCTGGGGAACTACCCGCGTGGGCTGTCCGCTCATGATGCGCGTCTCGCCCGCGGCCGGCATGACGGTCGTTCCGCTCTCCGCAGCGTCCGTAGGCGTGCCGCACTTCGTGCAGAACCTCGATCCGTCTGGGAGCTGGGCCCCACACTTGGTGCAAAACATGAGAGTCCTCCTCGCGTCCTTTGATTGCGCAAGCGGAATTGTACGGCTGCAACTGGCCGATGAGCCCGCCTCTCTGCCTTTATCGTGCTTATCGTCCCTAAAATCGGGTCCGCGAGCCTTAATTTAGGTGCGTTTGGCACGATAAGCCCGGCGCCGCCCGACATGGGTGCGTTTGGCACGACGAGCGCGCGACCTGCGCCCCGTCTCCGCGGCCGCTACTATGGTGTGAGCATATGACGCCGCGGCGTGGCGTCGAAACCGTCGGAGGTCCCATGCCATCAGAGAACGTCTGGACGATAAACCGCTGCCTCACCTGGACGCGCGACTACCTCGCGCGCAAGGGCGACGAGCATGCGCGCCTCTCCGCCGAGTGGCTGCTCAGCGCCGCCACGGGCAAGAATCGCACTGGCCTGTACATGGCCTTCGACGAGCCGCTCTCCCCAGACGAGCTCTCCCGCATGCACGGCTTCATCGAGCGCCGCGCCAAGGGCGAGCCGCTCCAGTACATCACGGGCAAGACGAGCTTCCGCTTCATCGAGGTGTCCTGCGCGCCCGGCGTGCTCATCCCCCGGCCCGAGACAGAGCTGCTTGTGGACGCCGCGCTCGAGGGCATCGACGCGGCGAGCGCGATGAGTCCCGTCCGTGTGCTCGAGATTGGCTGCGGCACGGGCTGTGTGAGCTGCGCCATCGCGAGCGAGCGGCCGGGCACGCTCGTGTGCGCCACGGACATCTCGCCCACGGCTGCCGCCCTCGCGCGCGAGAACCGCGATGCGCTTGGGCTGTCGGACGTCGTCGACGTCCTTGAGTGCGACCTCGCTGCCGACGTGCCGCCCGAGCTCATGGGGACGTTTGCCGTGCTCGTCTCGAACCCGCCCTATATCCCGGACGACGTGATGCGCGAGCTGCCGGATGAGGTTGCCGACTTCGAGCCCGAGCTTGCCCTTGCCGGCGGCGCGGACGGCCTTGACATCTACCGCCGCCTGCTCGAGCTCGCCCCGAGGGCGCTCGTTCCCGGCGGTATGCTTGCCGTCGAGCTCCACGAGGACGCGCTCGAGGCGGCCGCAGGCCTCGCGCGCGCACAGGGCTGTTGGAAGTCCGTCGAAATTCGCCGCGACCTCACGGGCCGCACGCGCTTCATCGTCGCACGCCTTGCCGGCGAGCTTCCCCAGGCGGCGCCCAAGCACGAGCCTGCCGGCCGCATCGTCACGTGCAGCCAGGACAACCCCGCGCCCGAGGTCGTTGCGGACGCCGCGTCCGTCCTGCGCGGGGGAGGCGTCGTCGTGATGCCCACGGACTCCGTCTATGGCATCGGCGCTGCGGCCACGCCCGATAACCCCGGTCATCGCCGCATCTTTGACATCAAGCGCCGCGACCTCTCCCAGACCCTGCCGCTGCTTATCGCGGACGCCTCCGAGCTCGATCGCCTCGCCGCAGACGTTCCCGCCTGGGCCCGCGCGCTCGCAGACCGGCTGTGGCCCGGCGCCCTCACCCTCGTGGTTCACGCAAGCGATACCGTGCCCGCCGATTACCAGCGCGAGAACGGCACCGTGGCCCTGCGCGTGCCCGATTCCCCTCTCGTGCGCGAGCTTGCTCGCGAGGTGGGACCGCTTGCCGTGACGAGCGCCAACACCCACGGCATGCCCGCGCCCGCCACCTCGGATGACATCGAGCGACGCATCGCCGAGGCCTCGGACCTCACGCTTGCCGCTGGTCCCACGCCCGCCGGCGCGGCCTCCACCATCGTTGACACCACAACGGGCGAGCCGCGCATCGTGCGCCAGGGTCCCATCCCTGCCGAGACGATCGCCGCCCTCGCCCAATAGCGCAAGAGTGCCCGCGGGCCCACACGCCCACGCGACCGTCATCGCGCCGCACGCATCGCGCCCCGCCGCCCACCGAGAACGACGGCCGGCCCCTGCTCGCGCTTCCTACACTGGTACGAAGACAAAACCAGCGGGAGGCGACGTATGGCAACGATCATGGACAGCGTCATGAGCTCGGCAAAGGATGACGCGATGGGCGCGCGCGAGGCGCCGGAGGGCTGCATCATGGCGCTCGACGCCGGAACGACGAGCGTTCGCGCCATCCTGTTCGACGAGTTTGGCCACAAGGTCGCCGTGGCGCAGCGCCCGCTCACGATGCGCTATCCGCATCCTGGCTGGGTCGAGCAGGACCCGGTCGAGATTCTCTCCGCGCAGGTCGCCTGCATGATCGAGGTCCAGTTCAAGAGCGGCATCCACTCGGACCGCATCCACGCCATCGGCATCACGAACCAGCGCGAGACGGTCGTCGTGTGGGACCGCCAGACGGGCCAGCCCATCTATGACGCTGTCGTGTGGCAGTGCCGCCGCACGGCCGACGCCGTGGCCAAGGTCGTGGAGGACGGCTATGCGGACCTCATCCGCGAGCGCACCGGCCTCGTGCCCGACGCGTACTTCTCGGCCACGAAGATCGCTTGGATTCTCGACAACGTCGAGGGCGCGCGGGAGATGGCCGAGGCCGGCGAGCTCATGTGCGGCACTGTGGACACGTGGCTCATCTACAACCTCACACGTGGCAAGGTCCATGCCACGGACTACACGAACGCGAGTCGCACCATGCTCTTCGATATCCACCGCCTCGACTGGGACGATGACCTCTGCGAGATATTCCGTGTGCCGCGCCGCATGTTGCCCGAGGCCAGGCCATCGTCAGGCGGCTTTGGCGAGGTGAGCCCGGACATCATGCGCAACCACCCGCGCATCGCCGGCGTGGCCGGAGACCAGCAGGCCTCGCTGTTCGGCCACTGCTGCTTCGATCCCGGAAGTGTCAAGAACACATACGGTACCGGCTGCTTCATGCTCATGAACACCGGTGACGAGGCAATCGCGTCGAGCAACGGCCTCGTCACGACCATCGGCATCGCCGAGGGCGGCCGCGTGGACTACGCGCTGGAGGGCTCGGTGTTCCAGGCCGGTTCCGTCATCCAGTGGCTCCGTGACGGCCTGCGGCTCATCGACGATGCCTCCCAGACCGCAGAGCTCGCGAGCTCCGTGCCAGACACGGACGGCTGCTACATCGTTCCGGCGTTCACGGGGCTCGGCGCCCCCTGGTGGCGCTCGGACGCACGCGGCGTCATCGCGGGCATCACGCGCGGCACGGATCGTGCCCGCCTCGTTCGCGCCGCCTGCGAGTCCATGGCCTACCAGACCTACGACGTCCTCAAGGCCATGGAGGCAGACTCCGGGCATGCGCTCTCGCTGCTCAACGTGGATGGCGGCGCGGCCAACAACCCGTTCGTCATGCAGTTCCAGGCCGACCTTCTCGGCATCGATGTGGTGTGTGCCGCCACGGCAGAGACCACGGCGCTCGGCGCCGCCTACCTCGCGGGTCTCTCCTGCGGCTTCTGGGCAGACCGAGAGGAGCTCGCGAACCTGGCGGAGGGCAAGCGTGCGTATGAGCCGAGCATGCCTTCCGAGCGTGCCGCCGAGCTTCTCGATGGCTGGCACGAGGCCGTTCGCCGCGCGCTCGCGTGACGCCGCCGCGGTACAACGAGGCCAGCCCTCCGTTGTCATGCCCCGCCATCGGCGGCTGGTTGCGCTCCGTGGTACGCTTCTCCCGTCACATTCATGCGTAGCAAAGGAGCTTACATGCGCATCGTCGTCGCTTCCGATCACGCCGGCTTCTGCCAGAAGGACGTCATCTGCGACTTCGTCCGCGGCCTTGGCCACGAGGTCGAGGACCTCGGCCCCGAGACGGCCGACCGCGTCGACTACCCGGACTTTGCCGACAAGGTCGCCCGCCGCGTCTCCGAGGGCACCGCGGACCGTGGCATCCTCATCTGCGGCACGGGCATCGGCATGGCCATGACGGCCGACAAGGTGCCGGGCGTCCGCGCCACCGTCGTGCAGACGAACAAGTTCGCCGAGCTGTGCCGCGAGCACAACGACTGCAACGTCATCTGCCTGTCCGGCCGCTTCACGGCCCCCATGGACAACTGCGAGTTCGTCAAGACGTTCCTCACCACCGAGTTCGGCGGTGGCCGCCACACGCAGCGCGTCGCCAAGATCATGGCCGAGGACGAGCGCAAGTAGTCCGTGGGCCGACGAAGGGACGCCCCCTCGCCAGCCGCGTCTGAACTATCGGGGCCGCTGCCACGGGTGGCGGCCCCACTCATAGAGGAGCAACGATGGCAAACGCCAACAACCTGGACCTGACGCCCGAGCAGCTCGCTCGCCTTACGGTCGTCGACCACCCGCTCGTCCAGCACAAGCTCTCGATCATGCGAGACGAGCAGACCGGCACGAAGCAGTTCCGAGACCTCGTTCGCGAGCTCGCGCTGTTCGAGGGCTACGAGGCCACGCGAGACTTCGAGCTCGAGCCCGTGCAGGTGAAGACGCCTCTCGAGGAATGCACGTGCCAGCACCTCGCCGGCAAGAAGGTCGCCATCATCCCCATCCTGCGCGCCGGTCTTGGCATGGTTGACGGCATCCTCGACCTCATCCCCGCCGCCCGCGTGGGCCACGTGGGCATGGAGCGCGACCCCGAGACGCACGAGCCGCACGAGTACTACTGCAAGCTCCCGCCCGACGTCGGGCAGCGCACGTGCCTCATCGTCGACCCGATGCTCGCTACGGGCGGCTCGGCCACGGCGGCCATCCAGTACCTGCGCGGCGCCGGCGTGAGAGACATCCGTCTGCTCGTCCTCGTCGCCGCTCCCGAGGGCGTTCGCACCGTGCTCGAGTTCGACCAGGACGTTCGCCTCTACACGTGCGCGCTCGACCGCGAGCTCAACGACCACGCCTACATCCTCCCCGGACTGGGAGACGCGGGCGACCGTATCTTTGGCACGCGCTAGCATGGTCGCGCAGATTCTGCTGGGCGTCGTCCTCGGCCTCGCCGGGGCGGCGCCCTTCTCCATCGTCCTCGCGCGCTCGGCGGCTCGCGGTCCCAAGGGCCCTGGGATCCGCAGCGGCCTCGCGTGCGTCGTTCTCTCGGCGCTCGTCGTTCTCGTGGGGATGGCCCTCGTCCATCGGCTCTGGGCGGAGGCGTTCGTGCCCACGTCCGCATCGGCGGTGCTCGCCATGCTCGCGTGCGTCACGGCGTCCGTGCTCGTGACGTGGCGTCGTCTGCCGTAGAGGTCTCCGGCACCAAAAATCTGCAAGCGTCGAGAAAAATTCGGCGAGCGCAAGCACGCGCGGTAGCTCGAACTTTACACGTTATGAAAATAAACAGCTCAAAGGCATAGAAAAGAGTTGTTACACCCTGAATCCGGAAGTGCTAGTATCGCCATTCGGATTTAGAAGAAGGGCGCCAATCCCAGTCGGACTAGCGCCTCTGAACTCGGGGTACAAACCACCCACAAGGGGGTAGAATCCCTGACGCCGCAGCGACCCAGTCGGGCCGGCGCGGAAACGAGCGGCCGATCCCCGGCCGCCGCGGGGCAAGCGAAAGGACGATGCATGTCTCCACTAGACAAGCTTCCCGAGGAGATTGACACTCTTCTCGACAGCTTCATGTCCCACGCCATCGTGGGCAACACCACGGTCGGCCTCACCACGTACACGTTCTGGCTGGCCGTCGCGCTCATCCTGATGCTCGTCGTGCTCTTCGTGTTCAAGAAGAAGCAGGCCGCGAGCCTCGTGCCGCACGGCTTCTTCGTGAATGGCGTCGAGTACGTCGTCGAGTTCGTGCGCGATGACATGGTGAAGTCCATCGTGGGCGAGAAGACCTGGAAGAAGCACTTCCCGTTCCTTGCCGCCCTGTTCTTCTTCATCGTCGCCAACTCCATCATCGGCGTCATCCCCGGCTGCCACCCCGGCACGGGCACGATTGGCGTCACGGCGGCGCTCGCCCTGTGCTCCTTCATCTACTTCATCGTGGTGGGTTGCAAGCGCCTGGGCGTCATCGGCTACATCAAGAGCCTGGCGCCCGAGGGCGTCGCGTTCCCCATCAACATCCTCGTGTGGGTCATCGAGCTGTTCTCGACGTTCCTGCGCCTCATCACCCTTGCCGTCCGTCTCTTCTGCAACATGTTCGCAGGCCACGTGGTCATGGGTGCCTTCGCCATCCTCGCCTCGCTGTTCTTCGAGCCGCTGCTGCAGGGCTTCTCGGTCGTCGCGCTCGGCCAGGCCGGCGCCTCGGTGTTCTGGGTGGCCATCCTCATCGTCATCTACCTCGTGGAGATCATGGTCGGCATCATCCAGGCCTACGTCTTCACGCTGCTCTCCGCCGTCTACATCCAGCTCGCCGAGAACGGCGACTAGCACGGCCGCGGCCTCGTGCCGCATGCGTTAGGCATCTTGCGGGCTCGCCCGCTAGTGCATAGACATGGCTCACGAATCGCCCGAGGAACAAGATGTCGGGCGACTAACAAAGGAGGAATCGTGGGAGCTATCGGTTATGGTCTTGGTGTTATCGGCGCCGGCATCGGCATTGGTCTTGCGGCTTACGGTGCCACGTCGGCCATCGCGCGCCAGCCTGAGATGCAGAGCCGCCTGTTCACGGTCTTCATCCTGGGCTCCGCATTCGTCGAGGCCCTCGCACTCATCGGCTTCGTCGTTACGCTGATCGCCTAAGGTCACGTAGACGTCGAACAGCTGAGTGGAGGCACGAATGAACAGCAACACTAAGAGGCTTGGGTTCGCAGGCGGCATCGTTGCCCTCGCTGCCCTCGTCCCGACGCCCGCATTCGCGGACGCGCCGAGCGGTGCCGACCTTCTGCTTCCCAAGATGGCGGAGTTCATCCCCGCCCTCATCGCCTTCCTCGTCATCTGGTTCGTGCTGGCCAAGCTCGCCTGGCCTTCGATCCTGGGCATGATGGAGAAGCGCCAGCAGAAGATCCAGGACGACCTTGACGCCGCGGCCAACGAGAAGGTTGCCGCCGAGAAGGAGCACCGCGAGTACCAGGCGCAGATCGCCGAGGCCCGTCACGAGGCCGACGAGATCGTCGCCAAGGCCAAGCGTGAGGCCGAGGCCGAGCGCTCTCGCATCCTTGCCAAGGCGCAGGAGGACGCGGCCGCCACGGTCGCCAAGGCGCATGACGCCGTCAGCTCCGAGCGCCGCAAGGCAATGATCGAGCTCTCGAGCTCTGTCGTTGACCTGTCCGTCGAGATCGCCAGCAAGATCATTGGCAACGACCTCAGCGAGGAGGACCAGCGCAAGCTGGCCGAGAAGTATCTCGCGGAAGTGGGCACCGGTCATGACAACGAAGCGTAGCGATCAGGAGAAGTCCGAGAAGTACGCTCGCGCGCTCATCGACGCCGCGCGTCAGGAGGGCAGGGCCAACAAGGACCTGGTCCAGTGGAACCACGCCCTCAAGTTCTCGCCCGAGGTTCTTGAGACCCTCGCCGCCATGCGCACCGAGGACGACCTCAACCTCGTCGGCGACGTCGCGCGCACGTACAAGGAGATTCTCGACAGCGAGGACAAGACCGTCTCCGTTACGGTGACGACCGCCGTCCCCCTGGACGACGACCTTCGCGAGAAGGTCATTGCCAAGGCCGAGAAGGACCTGAACGCCCCGGTGTATCTGGTTGAGCGCGTTGACCCGTCCATCATCGGCGGTGTCGTGCTCGAGGCCCGTGGCAACCGCTACGACGCCTCGGTCCGAGCGCAGCTTGCCAACATCCGCAAGACGCTCTCCTCGACCTTTATTGGAAGTGATGATTAATGGCAGACAAGATCAGCTCAGAGGTGATCATGCGCACGCTGCGCGAGCAGCTATCGCAGATCAACGCCACGGTTGACGAGCAGGAGGCGTCTGTCGTCACCGAGGTGGGAGACGGCATCGCGCACATCTCCGGCCTCAAGACCGCCATGGCCGGCGAGCTGCTCCAGTTCACCAGCTCCACCTCTGGCAAGAGCGTCTACGGGCTGGCCCAGAACCTCGACGAGGCCGAGGTCGGTGCCGTTCTGTTCGGTGACGTCGATGCCATCAAGGAGGGCGACGAGGTCCGCACCACGGGCCGCGTCATGGACATCCCCGTTGGCCCGGCCATGCTCGGCCGTGTCGTGAACCCGCTCGGCCAGCCCATCGACGGTCGCGGCCCCATCAACACGACGGCCCGTCGTCCCATCGAGTTCAAGGCCCCTGGCATTATGGAGCGCCAGCCGGTCTGCGAGCCCGTCCAGACGGGCCTGCTCGCTGTCGATGCCATGGTGCCAATCGGTCGTGGCCAGCGTGAGCTCATCATCGGCGACCGCAAGACGGGCAAGACGGCCATCGCCATCGACGCCATCGTCAACCAGGCCAAGACCGACATGGTCTGCGTCTATGTCGCCATTGGACAGAAGGCCTCCACGGTCGCGGCCATCAAGGGCACGCTCAAGGCCCACGGCGTTCTCGACAAGACGATCATTGTCGCCGCGACGGCTGCGGACTCTGCTCCTATGCAGTACATTGCGCCCATGGCCGGCGCCGCCATCGGCGAGTACTTCATGTACAACGACGCCAACGGCAACCCTGCGGATGCCACGCATCCCGGCGGGCACGCGCTCGTCATCTACGACGACCTGTCAAAGCAGGCCGTGGCCTATCGTCAGATGTCGCTTACGCTGCACCGTCCGCCTGGACGCGAGGCCTACCCTGGCGACATCTTCTACCTGCACTCTCGCCTGCTCGAGCGTGCCTGCAAGCTTTCCGACGCCAACGGCGGCGGCTCGCTCACGGCGCTCCCGATCATCGAGACGCAGGAGGGCGACGTCTCGGCCTACATCCCGACGAACGTGATTTCGATCACGGACGGCCAGATCTACCTGCAGTCCAACCTGTTCTTCCAGGGCCAGCGCCCGGCAGTCGACGTGGGCATCTCCGTGTCCCGAGTTGGCGGCGCAGCGCAGCTCAAGGCCATGAAGCAGGTTGCCGGCACGCTGCGTCTGGACCTCGCGAGCTACGCCGAGAAGCAGGCGTTTGCCCAGTTCGGCTCCGACCTGGACGCCTCCACGCAGTACCAGCTGTCGCATGGCGCCCGCATGACCGAGCTGCTCAAGCAGTCCCGCTACTCCGCGCTTGACGTCGCAGACCAGATCATTGCCCTGTTCGCGGGCAAGGAGGGCTTCCTGGACGATCTCGACATCGACCAGATCTGCCCGTTCCGCGATGGTCTCGCCACCTATATGCAGGAGCGTCACGAGGCGCTTCGCAACGAGGTCCGCACGAGCAAGATTTCTGACAACACCGCTGAGCGTCTGAAGGGTCACATCGCCAGCTTCAAGAAGCAGTTCCTCCTCGAGCACCCGAGGAAGGCAGACCTTGAGGCTGAGGCTGCGGCGACCGCTTCCGCCGACGATCAGGGGAAGGCGTAAGGCATCGGCTTATGTCGAATCTCCGCGAAATACAGAGGCGTATCTCCTCGGTCAAGGCGACCTCGCAGATCACGCGCACCATGGAGATGGTCTCCACGGCGAAGATCCGCAAGGCGCTTGAGCGTGCCGAGGAGGCCGAGCCGTACAAGGACGCCATCAGCCGCATGATGGGCGCCGTCGTGGGCGCAAGCCTCGACGAGCGCCAGCCGCTGCTCGCGAAGCATGCCGAGGAGAGGAACGTTCTCTTCATCGTCATCGCCTCCGACCGCGGCCTGGCTGGCGGCTTCAATGTGCAGCCCCAGCGAGACGTTCAGCGCAAGATGGACGCGCTCAAGGCGAGGGGCGTCGCGAGCCAGCTCATCACGAGCGGCCGCAAGCCCACGGACTACTTCACGTATCGCGGCGTCGAGCCTGTCATTTCGTTCACCGGGACTTCTTCCGAGCCCACGATGGACCAGGCAGACCAGATTGCCACCTACGTGATGGACTCCTATGCCAAGGGTTCCATCGACCGCGTTGAGCTCGTCTACTGGCACGCCAAGAACCGTGTCGAGCAGACGCTCGTGAACGAGCAGCTGCTTCCGATCAACCCGGACGCGTTCAAGATGCCCAACGAGCCGCGCAACCCCGAGGCCCTGTCGACCCTCGAACACGACCTCAACAGTCCGTTCGAGTTCGAGCCGTCGGCCTCCGAGGTGCTTGGCTATCTCATCCCGGCATACGTCCGCACCGTCATCTTCCATGCGATGCTTGACTCTGCGGCGGCCGAGCATGGCGCACGCCGTCGTGCCATGCACTCTGCGACCGAGAATGCCGAGGACGTCATCACCAACCTGAGCCGCACGTACAACCGCGTGAGGCAGGGCTCCATCACCACGGAGCTGAACGAGATCATCGGCGGCGCGTCCGCATTGGAGGACAACTGATGGCAGAAACCACTGAAAAGCGCACGGTGCTTGAGGAGGCCGCCCTCGACTACATGAGGCGTGGCGCCGGCGATGGCACCGTCATCCGCATCGTGGGCTCCATCGTCGACGTCAAGTTCGACGAGGGCGTTCCCGCGATTTACAACGCGCTGGTCGTCAAGGGCGAGACGCCCATCGGCGCGATCAACGTCACGCTCGAGGTCGAGAGCGAGCTCCCCGGCAACGTCGTCCGCTGCGTCGCCATGGAGTCCACCGACGGTCTCCAGCGCGGCCTCCGCGTCCACGACACCGGCGCTCCCATGATGATGCCGGTCGGCGAGGCCACGCTCGGCCGCGTCTGGAACGTGGCCGGCAAGCCCGTTGACGGCAAGCCGCTCCCCGAGAGCATCCAGTACTACCCGATTCACCGTCCTGCCCCGCAGTTCCAGGACATCACGACGCAGACCGAGATCTTCGAGACCGGCATCAAGGCCATCGACCTTCTCGAGCCGTATGTCCGTGGCGGCAAGACCGGCCTGTTCGGCGGCGCTGGCGTGGGCAAGACGGTCCTGATCCAGGAGCTCATCAACAACCTGGCCCAGGAGCACGGCGGCACCTCCGTGTTCACCGGCGTTGGCGAGCGCACCCGTGAGGGCACCGACCTGTTCCTCGAGATGAGCGAGTCTGGCGTCATCAACAAGACCTGTCTGGTCTACGGCCAGATGAACGAGCCGCCCGGAGCCCGTCTGCGCGTGGGCCTCGCTGGCCTGACCACGGCCGAGTACTTCCGTGACCAGGGCCAGGACGTGCTGCTGTTCATCGACAACATCTTCCGCTTCTCGCAGGCCGGCTCCGAGGTCTCCGCACTTCTCGGCCGCATGCCGTCCGCCGTTGGCTACCAGCCCACGCTGGCAACCGAGATGGGCGACCTCCAGGAGCGCATCACGTCGACCCGCGAGGGCTCCATCACGTCCGTCCAGGCCGTCTACGTCCCCGCCGACGACCTGACCGACCCGGCGCCTGCCACCACGTTCACGCACCTGGACGCCACGACGGTCCTGTCCCGCAACATCGCCTCGCTGGGCATCTACCCGGCAGTCGACCCGCTGGCCAGTTCCTCTGACGCCCTCGACCCGAGCGTCGTCGGCGAGGAGCACTACCGCGTCGCCACGGCCGTCCAGGAGCTCCTGCAGGAGTACACGGACCTTCAGGACATCATCGCGATTCTCGGCATGGACGAGCTCTCCGAGGAGCAGCGTCTCGTCGTCGACCGCGCCCGTAAGGTCCAGCAGTTCCTGTCCCAGTCGTTCCACGTGGCCGAGAAGTTCACGGGCAACCCCGGCTGCTACGTGCGCATCGAGGACACGGTCCGCTCGTTCGCCGCGATCATCGACGGCGAGTGCGACGACATCCCCGAGCAGGCGTTCCGCTTTGCCGGCACCATCGATGACGTGCGTCAGCGCGCCGCCAAGATGGCCGCCGATGAGGCCAAGGCCGAGTAGGGAAGGCACGGATGGCGTATCTAACCTGCAAGTTCGTGAGGCCGGACAAGCAGCTGTTCGAGGGCAAGTGCGCCTCGATGACGCTTGTCACCTACTCGGGCGAGCTCGGCGTCCTTCCGGGACACGCCTCGGAGATCTGCGCCCTGGGCGATGGCGTCGTGCGCATCAAGCACCTTGACGAGGACGGCGGCGATGAGCGAGACGTCGTGGTCTCCGGTGGCTATGCCGAGATCTGCAACGACGTTGTCGTCATCATCGCCGATCACGCCCGTGCCACGGACGACATCGACGTTGACACGGTGCGCCGCACGCACGACAAGGCGCAGGCCAAGCGCGATGCCCTTGCTGAGAACGACCACCAGCGCGCCTACTATGAGAATAAGATGGCCTGGTGCGATCTGCTTCTCGAGAAGGCGGGCGTAACGTCGGCATCCGAGTAGCGGCTCGTCTACAATTGATTTTTGGATAGACCTGATGGGCGTCCGGAAACGGGCGCCCATCTTGGCATATGCATACAAAAGTGGGAGGAACATGGACGTCATAAAGGTCGAGGGTGGGCATGCCGTCTCCGGCGAGGTCCGCGTGGAGGGGGCAAAGAACTCCGCCCTCAAGCTCATGGCCGCCACGATCATGGCGCCTGGCGTCAACACGCTCACGAACGTGCCCAACATCTCGGACGTGCACGTGATGGGCAAGGTGCTCAAGCGCCTTGGTGCCACCATCGACGTAGTGGACGAGCATACCCTCATCATCGACACCACGAATGTGAGCAGGTGGGAGGCGCCCTACGACCTCGTCGTCAAGATGCGCGCCTCTACGGCCGTCCTCGGTCCGCTCCTCGCGCGCTTTGGCAAGGCGGTCGTGGCCATGCCGGGCGGCTGCAACCTTGGCGCCCGCAAGATCGACATGCACATCCTTGGCCTC
The DNA here is from genome assembly GCA_934668375.1 of uncultured Parolsenella sp. Classification (GTDB taxonomy): domain Bacteria; phylum Actinomycetota; class Coriobacteriia; order Coriobacteriales; family Atopobiaceae; genus Parolsenella. The sequence goes on from CAKUNF010000015.1 coordinate 28,270, forward strand.
GAGGCGCTCGGCGTTCAGTTCGAGACGGCCCACGGCAACATCCATGCGAGCGCTCCCAACGGCGTCATCGGCGCAAACGTGACGCTTGAGTTTGCCAGCGTCGGCGCCACCGAGAACCTCATCATGGCCTCGGTGCACGCCAAGGGGACGACGATCATCGACAACGCCGCGCGCGAGCCAGAGATCGTCGACCTTGCGAACATGCTCAACGAGATGGGAGCCAAGATTCGCGGAGCGGGTACGCCCGTCATCGAAATCGAGGGCGTCTCCGAGCTTCATCCCGTCACGCACGCCGTCGTGGGTGATCGCATCGAGGCGGGCACGTTCATTGCCGCCGCGGCCATGACGGGCGGTCCCATTCGCGTCAAGGGCTTCAAGCCCGAGCATCTGGGACTTGTGCTCAAGAAGTACGAGGCCATGGGCGTCAAGATCGAGCGCGAGGAAGACGGTGTCATAGCCAGCGCGGACGGCCGTCTCAAGTCCGTGGACATCCAGACGCTTCCCTTCCCAGGCTTTCCCACCGACATGCAGGCCCAGACCATGGCGATGCTCGCCCTGGCAGACGGGCAGTGCGTCATCACGGAGAACATCTTCGAGAATCGCTTCATGTTCGCCAGCGAGATTGCCCGCATGGGTGCCAACATCCGCATCGAGGGCCATCACGCCATCGTCCACGGCGTCGAATGCCTCTCCGGTGCTCAGGTTGAGTCGCCCGACCTGCGCGGAGGCGCGGCGCTTGTGCTCTCTGGTCTCGTCGCGGAGGGGGAGACGACGGTCTCGGCCATCCACCACATCGAGCGCGGCTACGAGCATTTCGTCGACAAGCTCTGCGCCCTTGGCGCTCGCGTGTGGAGGGATACCATTCCTGACGCGACCGATGAGGACTAGCCATGTTCCCCAGGGATTCTCGCGACCCGTCGAAGACGGGCTTCTTCGACTATGACCGGACGAGTTCCGGCTCGACCTATCACGAGCGCATGGTGAGGCGCCAGACGCGCTCGCGTTCGATCGTTGCACTGTCGGTCGTTCTCGCAGTTGCTCTGGCAATCGCCTGTGCATTTTTCGCCCTGACGCATTAGACCATAGTGTAAGCTTTAGTTAACTTTAACCCGGGCCATCCGCCCGAGTATCGGAGGTCTGGAACATGAAGGCTAAGAACGAGGGGCATGCGCTCACGAGTGCCGGTGAGGACTACCTCGAGGCAATCTACTGCATCCTTCTCGAGCATCCGGGGGAGGACTCGGTTCGCTCGGTTGACGTCTCGGAGCGCCTCGATGTCACAAAGGCGAGCGTCAACAAGGCGCTCTCTGCGCTCAAGGACGGCGGCTTCGTCGACCAAACTCGCTACGGCCGCGTTGAGCTCACCGAGGAGGGCAAGGCGTACGCCGCCGAGGTGTGGGGACGTCACCGCATGCTTCGCTCCTTCCTTACCGAGGAGCTTGGCGTAGACGAGGAGGTTGCGGACGAGGAGGCCTGTCTCATGGAGCACGCGCTCTCCCAGGACACCTCAAAGCGTCTGTACGACTACCTCAAGCGTCAGGGCGTTTCCGTGGAGCAGGAGTAATCCGCAGGCAAGTTCGCGAGTACCTGCAGCGTCGCGTGGGCATTTTGAGCTCGCGCGGCGCTGTTTCTATGTAGGATGCGCCATCGGCCTTGCATCTGGGTAATATTTGCAAGGTTGATTACCGTCAGATATTCAAGCTCCTCACCGCGGAATGGCGAGGAGTACCTACGAATGGAGCCATTGTGAAGGCAGTCATTCCCGCCGCTGGACTGGGCACGCGTTTTCTACCCGCGACCAAGGCCGTTCCCAAGGAGCTCCTCCCCGTTCAGGGCCTGCCTGTCATCCAGCAGGTCGTCGAGGAGGCCCTTGCGGTGGACGGCGTCAACGGCGTCGTTATCGTCAACTCCCACGAGAAGCCGGCCATCGAGCAGCACTTTGCCAAGGACGGTGCCCTCGAGCAGACGCTCGAGTCCCGCGGCAAGGACGCCCTGGCGTCTTCCGTGAAGCACGCCGCCGAGCTTCCCGTCTCCTTCGTCTATCAGGACGAGGCCCTGGGCCTGGGCCACGCCGTGCTTCAGGCCGAGCCCGAGATGGACGGCGATCCCTTCCTCGTCCTGCTCGGCGACTACTTCGTGCCCGGCCACGACATGTGCCGCCGCATGAAGGCCGTCTCCGACGCGCACAATGGCGCCTCCGTGATCGCTGTGGCCGCCGCGCCGGAGGATCAGGTCTCTCGCTATGGAATCATCGCCGGCGAGTGCGTTTCCGGCGAGAACGCCGAGGAGCCTGGCGCCGTGTGGCGCATCACGGGCCTTGTCGAGAAGCCCAAGCCCGAGGACGCTCCGAGCCACCTGTTCATCGTGGGCCGCTACCTGCTGTCTCCGCGCATCATGGAGCTGCTCGCCACGCAGGAGCCGGGTGCGGGCAACGAGATCCAGCTGACGGACGCCATGGTGCGTCTCCTCGATACCGAGGAGATGTATGCCCTGGTGGTCGACGTCGACGAGGGCCGCGATACGGGCACGCCCGCTGCCTGGGCTGGCGTCTGCGCCCGCGCTGCCCTCGAAGACCCCGCCACGCGAGACGCCTTCATCGAGGCCCTGGGCGACGCCGCCCAGCTTGTTCGCTAGGCCCAACCTCTGATTGACGGACGCCCCGCGGCACGCTGTGCTGACGGGGCGTTTTCATGTCCCAACATGGAGGATGCTTTCATGAGCGTCATTAACTTCCTAGGCGATGCCTGGTGCGTGCGCGTTGACGAGGGCGAGCCCCATGAGGACGCGCTTCGCATCGCCGACGCACTCGGAAGACTTACGAGGGAGCGCTTTCCCGAATCCACGATTGTCATCGGCTACGACACGCGTCCGCTCTCTACGGCAATTGCCCAGGAGATGGGCGAGGTCATCGCTTCATATGGAATCGCGGCACACGTGAGCGCGTCGCACTGCCCTGCTTGCGTGCTTACGGAGGCGGTTCGACGTGACCGCGAGGCGGTTGCCGGCATCATGCTCACTGCCGGAAATAAGCCGGCAGACTACTTCGGCATTCGCATCTGCTCCGCGGACGGCTCGGCGGCAACGATGGAGGACACTGACCTCATCGAGTCTTATATAGTTCCCGAGCTTCCCGCGGGCAGGGGCGAGGCGGAGCCCGTCGACCTCATGACGCCATATCTCGAGCGCGTCTCCTCTCTTGTAGAAGGTGACAAGATCGCCGCGTCAACGCCCCTTGTCGTCTGCGATCCCATGTACGGTGCGCAGACATCCTATGCAGGCAGGGTATTCTCCTCGCTTGGCGCTCGTGTGATGGAGATTCACAGCGATGGGGCCGAGGACTTCGCTGGTGTCCATCCGGAGGCCGCTGAGCCATGGATTGATGACTGCGAGCAAGCGGTTATCGAGAGTCGCGCAGACTACGGCATAGCAATCGACGGTGCGGGCGAGAGAATCGCGCTTGTTGACGAGCAGGGCAACTATGTGAGTCCCCACAAGACGCTGGCACTGCTCATGGAGTACCTCGTGCTCTGTCGGGGCCGCGGTGGGCGAATGGTTGCTCCCATCTTCGTGAGCTCCATTGTCCGCAGGCAGGCAGAGAGGCTCGGTCTCTCTTTGACCATCACGCCCGTTGGCTATGCCTGGATGCGGGAGGAGATGGCGCTGGGAGACACGCTGTGCGCGGGCGATGCGGTCGGCGGAATAGGAATCCCCGAGATTGGTTTGGACAGAGACGCCCTGGGTGCCGCCGTCATGCTCATGGATGCCATTGCGCGAGACGGTAGACACCTCTCGGCAATCGTATCCGAGCTCGACGAGAAGCTCGGACATATGGAGTACGGTAGGCGCGAACTCTCACTGGGGGCGGGCGAGGCGCAGACGCTCAGGGTGGCGCTTCCGGGCATCAACCCTCCTTCAATCGCTGGTCTCAACGTCGAGGGCGTGTCGCACCCGTCCCATTGCCTGAGACTGGCGTTGCCAGAGGGTGCGTGGGTGCTCATCGCCCCGTCACCCTCTGGGCCTGCGGCCCTACTTGCGGCCGAGGCACCGACGAGGGCCACCAGAGACGATTTGCTTTCGGCGGCAGCCGAGCTGGCGCGCGCGCCGTTGTCCGGCGGGGGAGAGTAGGGACATGAGTGGGCGGTGGCTCCGGGGGTCCGGCGCCGCCGCCCGTCTCATATATGTCATGTCCCCGTTGGCCCCCGCCCCCACTTGTGTGCAAACCGTGGAGGCCCCCGCGCCCCCTTGCGGGGCCCCGCGGGGGAGCGTATATTGAGTCCTCGCGCCGCG
>CAKUNF010000016.1 GCA_934668375.1 uncultured Parolsenella sp.
AGCGCCGATGGTACTGCGGAGTCAGTCCGTGGGAGAGCAGGACGTCGCTGACCAACGAGGGGCATTTGCCGTGGATATGGCCTCGCGGACCAGACGGTCTGCGAGGCCATATTTGTTTATGAAGAACACCTTGGAGCTTCTTGCCTCTTATCGTGTGTTTCCATGATGAGGTGCGTTTGCGATTAGGCCGCTTCCGAGGGAGATTACCGTTCGCCGACTAAATTCGTCTGTTTTTTGGCGACTCAGCTTAATTTCTTTTCTAAAACCCCTGGTAGTTTGATATCTGACAGGAATCTAACAATTTCCCAACAGTCATTCGCCGCCTTAAATCGTCCCTTCGCTTTCTCTTAAGGCCTTTCTTAGTAGCGTTACAAGTCCAACGTAACCGAGGGAGGCAGCTTATGAAGGACGAATTTGATTCAAGGGAAGCCGGTCTTTCTGATTCCTTCGGACGTTCTGTGAATAATAGCGGCCGCTCTTCCAGGCTCGAGGCCGATCAGGAAGCTCATTCTGCTCGTCTGGTTAAGCGCCCGGCGTTGCAACAGTCCATATCTTCGGCGCTAGACCGAGATTCTCTCGCTGTTATCTGCTCTGAACCTGGCATGGGAGTCCATACCGCCTCGCGATTTGTAGCGGCTTCTTACGAAGCTACAGGCCTTAGGGTTGCGTGGGCAAAGCTTAATGTCAAATCCGAGGCTGCCGTATGCCGCCGAATCAACAAGGCAGTCGCTCAGCTCATGGAGCTGGCTCATGGGCCGGGGTCTGGCTCTTCCGGACTTCTTGTCGTTGACGGATTTGATTTTGAAGACGAGAACTATGCCATACGAGCGTCTAAGTATGTTATCGGCGCAATCCTTGCTGGAGTCCATGTACTGGTCCTCATGTCTCCGGACTATAGCCATCTCATTGACTACTTTCCGAATTGTCGGATTATCGGAACTCGCGATCTCGTTCTTCCCGGTTCTGAGATTCGCAAGTGGTGCGGTAAGAGAAGTGGCCGATCTATTGAGTCGATTCGGACGTTGACTCATGGTATTCCAGCGCTTGTTGACGTGTTCAGGGGCAATACCGCGTCTGCGGGTTCGTCTCTATATCCGAGTGAATGGGACAATCGAGCGACGGAGCTGTATATGACCGCGCTAAGGCCTAAGCTCATCAGCGAGGAGTGGCTCATTAGGTTCGGTATGTGTGCGTTTGGATCCGGTCATGTTGATGATCTGAGGGCATGTGGCATAAGGGTCTCGTCCGACATCGCATATGAGCTTGCGCAGGGCTGCCCCTTGCTCGGGTTCAAGCTGGAAACGGGGTGTTTCGAGTGCGTTCCTCTGAGCGAGAGCTCGCTTTGCCACGTACTGAATGAGGCGCAAGGTGTGATGCCTTCTGGAAACGAAGTGCTGCCTGAGATTGTGGCGATGTTGATCAACCAGGGTAAGTATCGAAGGGCCGGCACTCTTGCTTCGCTCTGCCTCGAGTCTTCCCTCGTTGTCAGACGAATTCTCGATTACCCGCTCGAGCTTATCGACGCGGGCTATCTTGGGCTTGTTGCAAGTGTCGCCAATGGCGATGAAACACCCCGCTCCGCTGTTGCGAGAAGCATTCTTGATGTGCTTGGCGTTCCAGTCTCGACCACCGAGACGACAAGGGTCGATCTTGATTCGTCTCAGTTTTGTACGAGAAAGGCGAGGCTACAAGTACGACTATTCGAGCTTTGTAGGGACATGGAGTCGAGTGCATCTTTGAACGAGGTTTCTTCCGTTCTTGCAAGACTCGAGCCTGAGGTGTCGAGGCTAGACGACGCACTCTCATCAAAGGTTTACCATCACGCTCGCTCACTGCTGCTTGCAATGAGCGGCGCTGCCCTTGAGGCCTTCCGTGAGCTTGTCCTCGCTCAGGACCTGCGAGAGCAGCCGGAAGAGGGGCGCTCGCTCTTCTCGGCATTGCTGTGTCGAGACTTCGAGGCCCTTGGAAAGATTGTTGGAAGCCCAGAAAGTCAGAGGGATGCCTCAGCATTTAGGGCTGCGTCTGAGCTGATGCTCGAATCGGGAGTTGCGGGTCTCGCCGAGCAGGTTCAAGCCATATGCGAGCTCTCGGGCATCGTCGCGGGCGAGAGAAAGGACGTTGAAAACGCTAACCGCGCCTTTACGCGGTGGCGTCTGGCTCAAAAGTCTCGTCTCGTCATGTGGGGAAGTGCTGTGCTGTCTTTGGGCGATTCGCTTCGAGGGCAATTTCAGCATGCACACGTGAGGGCGCTTGAGGCCATCCGAATCTCAGATGAGCTCAATGAGGGGGATGCGCTAGCGCTCTCGAGAATGGCTGAGCGCTGCGCGCTACGCGGCCTTGGCGAGAGAGATTCCTTGGATGCCGTGCGTGCAGAAATCTTATGCTCGCCTGATATCGCAGCACTCGACCGGCTCCATGAGTCTCTCGGCTCAGATGCGGTCGAGAACTGCGACGATGAGCTGTTGGATATGAGGACAGTATCTCCTAGAAACGGCGTGATGGCGCTTGCGGTTCTTGTTTCTTCTGCCGATAGGTCTTGTGGCCCAAGAATGACGGAGCAGTTGCCTCTTTCCTGGAAGGGAGGCTTGGCGTCGAGAGGGCTTTCGCCATCTTCAATATCTCACCAACGACAACCGGCGCTTCCTTCGAATGGCAGGGACGCCAGGCTGAACGTTTGCGTGCTTGGAGGGGTAACGGCCTGGAAGAATGGCGTCCGTATTCCGGAGCGAGATTGGACGAGGCGGCAAGCAAAGATGCTGCTTGCGTTGCTGGCCCTGGCTCCAGGCCATCTCATACAAAGGCACGAGGCGATTAGCTTGCTCTGGCCCGATACGGACCTGGCGAGGGGAAGGGAAAGCCTCTACACGGTGCTGAGCTCGTTGCGAACAACGCTCGGGCAGACGGCTGGGTCCAACAGGTTTGTGCTTGGGGAGCTTGGCCAAATCTGGCTCGACGGCGAGCTCGTCAGCTGCGACATAGACGAGTTCGAGGAGATCGCTCGGCGCGTTGTCTCTCGGAAAGTCGAGGATGGGGAGGCCATAGCCCTGTGCGTGGCCCTGGAGGGGATGTATAACGGCGGGAGCTTCGTGCCGACGAATGACTCGGTGGGAAGGTTCAGAGACAGGCACGAGGAACTGGCAAGACGCTATCGAGACGCGATGCTCGTTGGGGTGGAGGCTGCAACGAGGTTGCGCGACACCCGTCAGGCTGCATGGTTCGCCCAGAGCGCGAAGAGGATAGGATAGAATCGGTGCGCAAATTGTGCGCATCCGGGGTTGGGCGATGCGCGAGATGCGCTCGCGCGAGACTAACGATAAAGTGGAAAGGCTAGCAGAAATAAGCGCATGCCTCGCATGCGAAGGCCAAGTACATGAGAGTAAGCAGGAAAAGCCATGGCAGGTCTCTTCTCAAAGATTCTTTCCATCGGCTCCGACAAGGAGCTGAAGGAGTACAACTCCATTGCCGCCAAGGTGTCTTCGCTTGGTGATACGTTTGCGAAGATGGATGATGAGGAACTCGCGGGCCAGACCGCAAGGTTCAGAGAGCGGCATGCCAATGGCGAGTCGCTTGATGACCTTCTTCCCGAGGCCTTTGCTTGTGCCCGCGAGGCATCTGACCGAGTTCTTGGAATGCGCCACTTTGACGTGCAGGTCGTTGGTGGAATCGCGCTGCATCGTGGCACCATTGCCGAGATGAAGACGGGCGAGGGCAAGACGCTCGTCTCGACGCTCGCTGGCTACCTCAACGGCATCGCCGGCGAGGGCGTGCACATCGTTACGGTCAACGATTACCTCGCAAGGCGAGACTCAGAGTGGATGGGCAAGCTCTACAACTTCCTCGGCCTTGAGGTCGGTCTTCTCCAGAACGGCATGCCTCTCGCTGACAAGCGTCCCGCTTATGCGGCTGACATCACCTACGGCACGAACTCCGAGTTTGGTTTTGACTACCTGCGTGACAACATGGTGATGCGTGCTGACATGCGCGTTCAGCGCGGGCACAAGTTCGCCATCGTCGACGAGGTGGACTCTATTCTCATCGACGAGGCTCGTACGCCGCTCATCATCTCTGGCGCTGGCACGAAGTCCGCAGATACGTACAAGGAGTTCGCCCGCGCCGTCCGCGGTCTCGAGCGCGGCGAGGAGCCTGAGCGCGATCCGCTCGGCGGACCAGTTCCGGAGCCTGATGGCGACTACATTATGGATGAGGCCAAGCACACGATTGCCGCCACGGAGCGCGGCCTGCGCAAGATCGAGCAGCGCCTTGGCACCGACATCTACAGCGATCTTTCCGGCCAGCTTGCAAACCATCTTCAGCAGGCGCTCAAGGCCCAGTATATGTTCCACCGTGACAAGGATTACGTGGTCATTGACGGTGAGGTCAAGATCGTCGATGAGTTCACTGGTCGAATCATGGAGGGAAGGCGCTGGTCAGAGGGCCTGCACCAGGCGGTGGAGGCCAAGGAGGGCGTGCTCGTCCGCGAGGAGAACCAGACGCTTGCCACCATCACCCTGCAGAACTATTTCCGTCTCTATGACAAGCTTTCCGGCATGACGGGTACCGCCATGACCGAGGATGCCGAGTTCCGCGAGATCTACAAGCTCCCGGTCACGGAGATTCCGCCCAACAAGCCTGTCGTGCGTGTTGACCACGATGACAGGATCTATCGCACCATCGAGTACAAGTTCAACGCCGTCGCCGATGACGTCGAGCAGCGTCACGCCAAGGGCCAGCCGGTGCTTGTGGGCACCGTCTCCATCGAGAGCTCCGAGAAGCTCTCGAAGATGCTGACGTCTCGTGGCATCAGGCACGAGGTGCTCAATGCCAAGTTCCACGAGCGCGAGGCGCAGATCGTTGCCCAGGCCGGACGCGAGGGTGCTGTCACGATCGCCACGAACATGGCCGGTCGAGGCACGGACATCCTGCTTGGCGGCAATCCCGACGAGCTTGCCGATGAGATGCTCGCCGAGGGGGGTACCCCTGCGGACGTCGCGACTCCCGAGCAGCTTTCCGAGGCTCGCGCCCGTGCGCGTGAGATCTGCGGCAAGGAGCGTGAGCGCGTGCTTGCCGCCGGTGGCCTTGCGGTTATCGGAACGGAGCGCCACGAGAGCCGGCGCATCGACAACCAGCTCCGCGGCCGTGCCGGCCGCCAGGGAGACCCGGGCGAGACCCAGTTCTACCTCTCCCTCGAGGACGACCTCATGCGCCTGTTCGGTGCGGATCGAATGGATCGCATCGGTGCGCTCATGGCAAAGTACGATATGCCGCCTGACATGCCGCTCAAGGCAAAGATGGTCAGCAAGGCCATCGAGGGAGCTCAGCGCAAGGTCGAGGAAATCAACTACGCCATGCGTAAGAGCGTGCTTGACTACGACGATGTCATGAACCAGCAGCGCCAGGTCATCTACGAGGAGCGCAACAAGATCCTCGACGGCAAGGACCTCATCGAGCACATATCCGAGGTCACGAGCGCCACGGTCGAGCGTGAGGTTCGTGAGTTCTGTCCCGAGGGCTCGGCAAGCGAGGACTGGGACCTCGACGGTCTTCGTTCCTGGCTGAACGAGCTCACGGGCGTGGACGAGATGCCAGAGTTCTCCAAGGAGGCTGACACGTCAGACGTCGTAAGCGCCGTGGACGCTTACGTTTCCGACCTGTACGCCAAGCGCACGGAGGACCTTGGCGAGGACATCACGCACCGTCTCGCCACGCAGGTCATGCTCCGCGTCATCGACACGCGCTGGATGGCCTACCTCCAGGAGATGGACTACCTCAAGACGGGCATTGGTCTGCGAGGCTTTGGCCAGCGCGACCCGCTCGTTGAGTACAAGCAGGAGGCATACGCCGCATTTGGCCAGCTCGTGGACACGATGTACGAGGACTTCCTGCGCACGATGCTGCACATTCGTCGCAACACGGCTCCCATTGCTGCCGCGACGCCTGCGCCCTCCGCGCTTGATGGTGCCAACTTCTCTGGCCCTGCCGAGGTTGACGGGGCCGATGGGGCTCGTGGCTCGGTGTTCTCGCGTGCTCGTGCCAACGCGCGGCCACAGCAGGGCGAACACGCCGAACGTCGCGATGCGAGCGCGCCCTCGCCCAGGGCGTCCGCGGCGAAGCCCCACACGTACCGCAAGGCTGACGATCCCGATCCCTACGTGGGCGTGGGCCGCAATGACCCCTGCCCCTGTGGAAGCGGCAAGAAGTTCAAGAACTGCCATGGGAGAAATCGATAGTGGCGGAAGTGAATCAGGAGCGCCTCGAGGCGCTTGCGGGAAGGCTTGCAGAGGTCGAGGGCTATCTACACCTCGACGAGAGCAAGGCGCTGGTCGCAGACCTTGAGCAGCGCAGCGCGGAGCCCGGGTTCTGGGATGACGCAAACGCCGCGAGGCAAACCATGGCCCGTCTCGCCAAGGCAAAGGACGATGTCGCCGGCATCGAGGCAGCTCGTGCCAAGCTTGAGGATGCCCAGGCGGCGTTTGAGCTTGCAACGGAGATGGACGATGCAGACCTTCTCGCCGAGGCCCAGACGACGGCCGACTCCCTCGAGCGCGACTTGAGCGAGCTCGAGCTCACGAGCTGGTTCACCGGCGAGTTTGACCAGGGTGACGCCATCGTGAGCATCACGCCGGGCCAGGGCGGGCTTGAGGCGCAGGACTGGTGCAGCATGCTGCTCCACATGTACCTGCGCTATTGTGAGCGCCGCGGCTGGAAGGTCACGGTGAACGACGCCCCTGCTGCCGAGGTCATCGGAATTGACCGCGCCACCTTCACGGTGAGCGGCAAGAACGCCTACGGCATGCTTCGGGCCGAGCAGGGCGTGCATCGTCTCGTGCGCATCTCGCCCACGGATGCCAAGAAGCGTCGCCAGACCACCTTCGCAGGCGTCGAGGTGCTCCCCGTGCTCCCCGATGACATCGAGGTTGAGATCGACCCCGGCGACGTCCGCGTTGACGTCTACCACGCGAGCGGTCCCGGCGGCCAGGGCGTCAACACGACTGACTCTGCCGTGCGCGTGATGCATATCCCCACGGGCATCGTGGTCACGTGCCAGAACGAACGCAGCCAGATCCAGAACAAGGCCACGTGCATGAGCATCCTGCGCTCGAAGCTCTACGAGCTTGAGCTCCAGAAGCGTGCGGAGGCGCTCGACGAGCTCCGCGGTCCCAAGCACGACATCGGCTTTGGCAACCAGATCAGGAGCTACGTCCTGTACCCGTATCAGATGGTGAAGGACCTGCGAACGGGCTGCGAGACGGGTAACGTCGACTCGGTCCTCTCCGATGGGGACCTTGATCCGTTTGTCACGGCATATCACCGCTGGATCGTGGGCGGCCGTGAGCCCGTCGCCGTCGATGACGAGCAATAGCCAGACAAATTAAGGCAGTTTGTACGCCAGGGCGCCTGCGTGGTCGGGCGCCCTTTCTATGCGCGGCAACATGATTTGAACGCATTGTGAAGAGCCCCGGTATGTCGCGGAAATAAGCTGAGTTAAGCCTTTCACCTGCGGGTTTGTCGTAAAAAAGAGTAAAAACATGCTCCAGCGTCCGTGTGCATGGGATACACTCTCACCGAACGTTTCTCTGGAAGGCAACGTTTTGTCTGTCGGTAAACCATTAGACCAAAGGAGTCTCATGGAAGAGAAGGAGCAGAAGGAGCTCGAGCTGCTCGCGGCCAAGGTTCGTCGCGACGTCGTCGAGATGCTGCTGCACCGTGGCTATGGCCACCTGGGCGGCTCGCTCTCCATCGTCGAGGTCATGGCCGTTCTGTACGGCAAGCAGCTCAAGCACGATCCCAAGAACCCCAAGTGGGAGGACCGCGACCGCCTCGTGCTGTCCAAGGGCCACGCCGGCCCCGCCTGGTACTCCGTCCTCGCCGAGCGCGGTTTCTTTGACCGCGACATGCTCTTCACGCTGAACGACGGCGGCACCAACCTGCCCAGCCACCCGGATCGCACCAAGACCCCGGGCGTCGACATGACGACGGGCTCCCTCGGCCAGGGCTGCTCGACCGCTGCCGGCATCGCCACCGCTCTCGCCAAGAAGGGCTCCGACGCCTACACCTACCTCATCGTGGGCGACGGCGAGCTCAACGAGGGCCAGTGCTGGGAGGCCTTCCAGTACATCGCCAACTACAAGATGGACAACCTCATCGTCTTCATCGACGACAACAAGCGTCAGCTTGACGGTTGGACCAAGGACATCATGAACCCGTTCGACTACGTCGCTAAGATGCAGTCCTTCGGCTTCTACACTCAGAAGGTCAACGGCCAGGATGTCGTGGCCGTCGACGCCGCCATCACCGAGGCCAAGCAGCACAAGGGCGAGGCCCTCTGCATCGTCCTCGACACCGTCAAGGGCGCTGGCGTCAAGGCCTTTGAGGAGATGGAGAGCAACCACGCTCCCAAGTTCAACACGCCTGAGCTAAAGAAGACCGCCCAGGATGCCGTCGATGCTCTTAACGAGCAGGTCAAGAAGCTTGAGGAGGAGGTCGCCTAATGTTCAAGCTCGCTGAAGATCGCAGCGCTACCGGCGCTGACCTGCGCAACGTGGTCATGGAGACCCTCCAGGACCTCATTGCCGAGAACGACAAGATCGTCATGCTCGAGGCTGACCTTGGCGGCGCTTCCAACTCCCTGAAGATCAAGGCCTCCAACCCTGATAACTTCATCGAGTGCGGCATCTCCGAGGCCAACATGATGGGCGTTGCCGCTGGCATGTCCTCCGAGGGCTACGTTCCGTTCGTCCACACGTTCGCTCCGTTCATCGCGCGTCGTGCGTTCGACCAGGTGTTCCTCTCTGGCGCCTATGCGCACAACACCATCAACATGTACGGCTCCGACCCCGGCTTCTCCGTCGCTGCCAACGGTGGCACCCACACCTCCTTCGAGGACGTCGCCATCATGCGCACGATTCCGCACGCTCGCGTCTTTGACGCCGCTGACGCCGTGCAGATGGCCTGGATCGTCAAGACCTGCGCTGGCCTGCCCGGCATCAACTACTTCCGTGGCGACCGCAAGGCCATCCGCAACGTCTACGCTGAGGGCTCCGAGTTCGAGCTCGGCAAGGGCAATGTCCTTCGCGAGGGCTCCGACGTGCTGATCATCTCCGCCGGCCGCCTCGTCTCCGACGCTCTCGACGCTGCCGAGAATCTCGAGAAGCAGGGCATCTCCGCCGAGGTCATCGACATGTTCTGCATCAAGCCGCTGGACGAGGAGCTCATCCTCTCCGAGGCCAAGGGCAAGAAGGCCATCGTGACCTTCGAGAACCACGGCGTCATCGGTGGCCTGGGCGACGCCGTCGCGTCCGTCCTCGCCGAGAACGCCGTTGCCGTGCCCTTCAAGCGCCACGGCATCGTTGAGCAGTTCGGCCAGGTGGGCACCGCCGACTGGCTCCAGAAGGAGTTCAAGCTCACCGCTTCCGACCTCGAGGAGACCGTCAAGGGCCTTCTCGCCTAGTCGAGGCGCACAAGCCGCATCAAAGAGGGAGTCGCGTCCATGGGCGCGGCTCCCTCTTGTTTTGTGAGATGCCTGGGGTGGAAGGGTGCGTCGCGGCTTTGCTCGCCCGCGCATCAAGCCCGCCGTTATCTGGTGGATTCGAGCCACCTCGTGTGGCACGCGAGAATCTCCTGCCTGGGCTTGGTGTCCTCGTTCTCGAGCAGCTCGATGAGCATCTGGCAGGCCATCCTGCCCTCTTGGCGAACGGGCTCGATGACCGTTGAGATGGAGGGCGTGGTGAGGTCGGTCCACTCCGCACAGTTGAGGCCAAGGATGCCGATTCGGTCTGGAATGAGGTGGCGAGAGGGCTCGAGGGCCTGGTACACGCGGCCAAGCGCCCACTGGTTCTGAACGAAAACGAGCGTGCGATGGGCGGGGGAGATGTTGTACTTGAAGCGCTCGCGAAGATCCGCGACGCTCGGGCTGGTGTGGTCGATGTCCACTTGCTCAAAAGAGATCCCGTTGGCAGACAGCGCGTCGGCGACGGCGCTCGCGCGCTCAAACCTGGTCCTGAACTGGCCGTTCGCCGACGCCGTGGGGACACCAACGGAGATGAACTGCTCGTACCCCATCTCCACGCACTTTTGGATGGCGGAGTAGATGCCGTCATAGAGGTTCGCCTTTATCCAGCTCGTGCTGAGGTCAAATGTGTCGCAGTCAAAGAACACGACCGGTCGTCCCGCGCGCTTGATGCGCTCGTGGACTGCCTTGAAGTTGGACGTGGGCTGGATGATGAAGCCGTCCACGCCGAGGGAGAGGAGCTTCTCGACGCAGCTCTGCTCGGTCTCGCGATCAAAGTTCGTCCCGCAGACGACGGTCTGGTAGCCGGCCTCTCTCGCCACGCTCTCCACGCCGCTCTGGATCTGTCCGGCCCACAGGTTGGTGTTGTCGAGGATGATCTGCCCGATAACGTGAGTGGGCTTGCCGGAGAGTGCCTGCGCCTGCGCGTTGGGGACATAGCCGGTTTCCCTGATAGCCGCGGCGATGCGCTCCTGCGTTGGCTTGCCGAGCTTCTCGAGCTTGCCGTTGAGGAAGTAGGAGACGGATGCGGTCGAGGTTCCTGCGAGCTTTGCAACGTCGACGATGGTCACCCTGCTTGCCATGCTGTCCCCTCTCGTGCGGCACCTGTCGTTCGCGGAAAAGTTCAAGTAATTCTTGACTTTGCCCGAACTCATCAAAGCAAGAGTATAGGCGAATGGTTAATCGCATAACAAGTTAAATCTATATAGCCGTTTACCTCGCCACTTACAGATTTAACTAGCAAATGATTAGAAATACGTGTACATTTATCTTGCGTTGGGGGAGCCCGCAAATCGTACCCTGCGAGTTGGGGATTCCTGGTCACGCAACGATAAGGCATGCGTCACATGCTTGGCTACAACTGGGAGGGACAAGCGAATGAAGTTCTTTATCGACACCGCCAACCTTGATGAGATCCGCGAGGCCGAGGCCTGGGGCATCCTTGCGGGCGTTACCACCAACCCGTCCCTGTACGCCAAGACGGGCGGCAAGCTCGCTGACTTCGAGAACCACATGGCCAAGATCTGCGAGATCTGCAAGGACATCCCCGTCTCTGCCGAGTCCACCGCCGAGACCACCGAGGACATGGTCGCCGAGGGCCGTCGCCTGGCCGCCATCGCCCCGAACATCGTCGTGAAGCTCCCGATCTGCGAGGCGTCGCTGCCCGCGTGCCACACGCTTGCCACCGAGGGCATTCGCGTGAACATGACGCTCATCTTCTCCGCCCCGCAGGCGCTTCTCGCCGCCAGTGCCGGCGCTCGCTACATCTCGCCGTTCGTCGGTCGCTTCGAGGATTGCGGCGAGGACGGCATCGAGCAGCTCGAGACCGTCGTGACCTGCGTCAAGAACTACGAGTACGGCTACTGGGAGCAGGAGGGCGGCCCGGAGATCATCACCGCCTCCGTGCGCACCCCGCACCACGTGACGCAGGCGGCGCTCATGGGCGCCGACATCGCCACGGTGCCGTTTGCTGCGCTTAAGAAGTGCGTCCACCACCCGCTCACCGACAAGGGCCTCGCGTCCTTCGCTGCCGACTGGCAGAAGGTTGTGAACGCCTAGGATTTCCTGGGAGTTGACCCGAGGCGTCGGCCCTATGGGCCGGCGCCTTTTCTGTGCGCAGGGGAGATTCGCACGTCTGCCTCTCGGGTGCTATGAGGCGTGAGCCCTCCTTTGAGCCATATGTGGCCTGTGTGGCGTCTGTCTCGCATTTGCTATGATTGGGCGCGTGTCAACCTTCCTATCGCGCGAAAAAAGGAGCAATAAGTGGCCAACCACTTCCGCAGCAGCGAGGGACAGGACGGCATGGCTCCGGTGCAGCAGCCCGAGACCACCATGCCGGTCGAACCGCAGGCGGTGACCGTCGACGTCGTCGACGCAGCGCAGCCCGCCCCTCTTCACGAGGCCCCGGCCCAGCCGGCGCCCCAGCCTGCCCAGGCACAGCCCGTCTCGGCAGCGAGGGTACCCTCTCTCGACATTCCCGTCATGAATCAGGCGCCCATGGCGCAGCCCGATGCGACCCCGCGTCCGGCAGAGCCGTCTGATGGCTTTGACCCAACGAACGAGGCCGGCTTCACCACGGCGTTTGCCCCCATCACCGCCGAGGCCGACACGAAGTCGGTCAATGCCGGCGGCACGCCTGTCATCTCGTTCCAAGACGTGTCGATGGTCTATCCCGCCCAGCCCAACAAGCCTGCGCTTCAGGGCGTCAACGTTGACGTCTATGCCGGCGAGTTCGTCTTCCTCGTGGGGCACTCCGGCTCGGGCAAGTCGACCTTCCTCAAGCTCATCACCCGCGAGCTCAAGCCCTCACACGGCCGCGTCATGGTCGCCGGGCAGGACCTCACGAACATGCGCAACTGGAAGGTCCCGTACCTGCGTCGCCAGATCGGCTGCGTGTTCCAGGACTTCAAGCTCCTGCCGGACAAGACGATCTTTGACAACGTCGCCTTTGCCCTTGAGTGCATCGGCAAGCCGCGCTCCGTCGTTCGCGCCCAGGTGCCCGAGGTGCTTCGCCTCGTTGGCCTTGGCGAGAAGATGGACGTCTACCCAGACCAGCTCTCCGGCGGCGAGCAGCAGCGCGTCTCCGTTGCCCGTGCCATGGTCAACCGCCCGCCGCTGCTCGTCTGCGACGAGCCCACGGGCAACCTGGACCCGGCGATCTCGCTCGGCATCATGAAGCTGCTCGAGCGAATCAACCGCACGGGCACGACCGTCCTCATGGCCACGCACGACCGTGAGATGGTCGATTCCATGCGCAAGCGCGTCATCGCGCTAGAGGCCGGTCACGTTGTCCGAGACGAGGAGAGGGGAGGCTACGGCTACTATGGCTCCTTCTAACTTTGGCTATTCGCTCCGCGAGGCGGGTCATCACTTCGTGCGCAACGGCTCTTCGACGTTCGGCGCCGTCATCACGATCTTCCTCTCGCTGTTCATCATCGGCCTGTTCGCGATGGGCTCCGTGCTGCTCGATGGCATGGTTGGCACCGTCGAGGACCAGGTGACGATCCAGGCGTTCCTGTCCGACGACGCGTCCGAGGATGCCGTCGACGCCCTCCAGTCCAAGATCGCCGGCTGGAGCGAGGTCGAGTCCGTCTCGTACAAGAGCAAGGACGAGGCCCTGGCCGAGTACCGCGAGACCATGACGCAGCGCAACGCCTCAGATGCCGTTGCCGCGCTTGACGACCGCAACCCGATTCCGGCCTCCATCGTCATCAAGCTGCACGACCCGCAGGACGTCGAGGGCGTGGCCAAGCGTCTGGGCGCCGACTCCGACTTTGCCGCCGTTGCCGACGTCACGACCTCCGAGGACGGGACCACGTCTGACCCGGCCGACCAGGTCCAGTATGGTCAGGGAACCGTCGAGCGCCTGTTCACGGTCACGAACTGGATCCGTGTCATCACGCTCGTGCTCGTTGCGCTGCTCACGTTCGTTGCGTTCGTGTTCATCAACAACACGATTCGCCTCTCCATCTCCGCGCGTCGCCGCGAGATTGCGATTCAGCGCCTCGTGGGCGCGTCCAACGGCTTCATCCGCGGGCCGTTCATCATGGAGGGCGTGCTCCAGGCGCTCATCGGCTCGATCTTCTCCATTGGCGCGCTTGAGGCCATCCGTCGCTTTGGCCTGCCCATGCTCGCCGAGCGCATCACGTTCCTGAACTTCACCATCTCGGCCCACGCGACGCTCTCCACCTATGGCCTGCTCGTCGCCATGGGCCTCGTCATCGGCCTGTTTGGTTCTGCCATCGCCATGAGGCGCTACCTCAAGGTCTAGGAGCATATGGCACGTAAGCGTCACAAGACATCAAGTTACCGTCATGCCGGTCCCACGAGGGGCCGGCATGCGGCGTATATCGGCACGCTGCACGTCGCGCGCCCCGGGTCTGCCACGGTCGAGACGCCCGAGGGGACGTTTCTCGTGGCTCGCGGCGGGCTTCGCGAGGGCATGGACGGGGACGAGGCGACCGTCGTGCTCGTCCACCGCGGTCCGGGTGAGCCCCAGGCCGTGGTGCAGGGCGTGCTGAGGCGCGCCTGCGAGCGCTTCGTGGGGACGTTCGAGGTCGCGGGGCCGCTTGGTGCCGTCGTGGCGCTCGACGAACGCATCAGGCGCGACTTCTTCGTGCTTCCAGACGACAAGAGCGCCGAGCGCCTGGGCGTGGCCGAGGGCGACGTAGTCGAGGCGCGCATCCTCACGTACCCTTCGCGTCACGAGGCCGGTGTGGTCACGGTCGAGCGCAGGATTGGTCGTCCCGAGGGCCTCGACCTGCCCATCGAGAAGATCATTGCGAGCAACGGGCTGGCCGTCCACTTTGGCGAGTCGGCGCTTGCGCAAGCGAGTGGCATCTCCGTTGACGTAGCGAGCGTCCTTGCCTCGCAGCCGCACCGCCGTGACCTCCGCGACACGCTCTGCGTGACGGTCGATCCCGCCACGGCTCGCGACTTTGATGACGCCGTCTCGTGCGAGCCGCTCCCCGACGGCGGCTGGCGCCTGGGCGTTCACATCGCGGACGTCTCCCACTACGTGCGTCCTGAGACGCCTGTCGACCTCGAGGCGAGGGCAAGGACGTGCTCTGCCTACCTCGTCGATCGCGTGATCCCGATGCTTCCCGAACGACTCTGCAATGACGCGTGCTCGCTCGTCCCGGGTCAGGGCCGCCTGGCCGTGAGCGTGTTTTGCGAGCTTGATTCTGGCGGCGAGGTCGTGCGCTCCGAGGCGTGCTGCTCGGCCATCTGCTCAAAGGCGCGTCTGAGCTACGACGAGGTGGACGCGATGCTCGAGGGAGGCGACCCCGAGGAGCTGCCGTGCGTTGACGGGGCGAACCCGTCTCTTGTGGCCGATGCCCTGCGTCGGCTTGATGCCCTCGCGCGCGTGCGTCGCGAGGTGAGGCGAGCCAGGGGCTCGGTTGACTTCGAGACGGCCGAGGCCAAGGTTGATCTTGACGAGGGCGGCGCCCCTGTGGGCGTCTCGGTGAGGCGCCGAACTCGGGCGACGTCGCTCGTCGAGGAGGCCATGCTTGTGGCGAACGAGGCCGTGGCGGGCATGCTCGCTGGCCGCGAGGACACGCTCCCGGCGGCCTTCCGCGTCCATGAGCGGCCGGCCCCTGACTCCATGGGCGCGGCGCTTCTCGCGCTGCGCGAACTTGACGTGCTCGCGCCAGGGGAGGCAGACCGTCTGCGCGTGGCGGATCCCTTTGCCATCCAGGACGTCATCGAGCGCGCGCATGGCACATCGGCGGAGGTGCCGGTGAACTCGCTGTTGCTCAGGGCGCAGAAGCGCGCCGTTTACCTGCCGAGAAACGAGGGGCACTATGCCCTCGGCGCCCCGGCGTACTGTCACTTCACGTCTCCTATCCGTCGCTACCCAGACATCACCGTGCACCGCGCGCTCAAGGTTCTTGTCGGCATGGGCACAGACGCCGGAATGGATGCCAAGACGCGCAAGCGGGAGCTCGCGGCCCTGCCGCAGCTGTGTCGCACCTGCTCGGAACGCGAGCGCGCCGCGGATGCCGCCGCCCGCGAGAGCCAGCAGGTGAAGATGGCCGAGCTCTACGCGGCTCGCGTGGGCGAGAGCTTCTCGGGCGTCGTGGTGGGCGTCGAGCGCTACGGGCTGTTCGTCCGCCTCGACGAGACCTGCGCCGAGGGGCTGCTTCCCACAAGGGCGCTCGGAGACGAGTGGTTTGCCCACGATGAGGGTACGATGTGTCTCACCGGCGAGTCCACGGGCAGAACCTGGAGGCTGGGCCAGCGAGTGGCCGTGACCATTGCCGGATGCAAGCCCGAGAAGGGCCAGATAGACTTCACGCTTGCGCGTGGCACGCGTTCAGGCCGTGCCACCCGAAAGGACGAGAGATGAACGAGCGCACGAACATGACCGACGAGCTCGATGCCGCCGAGGGGCTCATTGCCGGCGGCCAGGCGGACCTTGCCGTCGAGCTTCTCGAACGCCTTGCGGCGGATGCCGAGGAGTACGTTGACCGCAACTGCCCCACTACCGACGAGGTCCAGTGGTTCAGCTTTCCCACCATCTTCGAGCGCCTGTGCTATCGACGCGTGGAGAAGGACCCGCGCGAGCTTCGCGACGTGGGCGAGCCGCTTGACCGCCTCTATGCCGACCTTGCGTTTGCCCTGGTGAACGAGGGGGACTACGCGGCGGCCACCGAGGCGCTCAGGCAGGCGGTCCGCTGGAACCCGATGGGGTGCGGCTATCGCCTTGACCTCGCCGAGCTCTACCGCACGAACGGCGACGTGGACGAGTACCTTGCGCTCACGTTCTCTGTGTTCGAGCGCGCGAGCGACGTGCGCCATCTCGTGCGCGCGTTCTGCAACTTCGCCCGTCACTTCATGGACACGGGCGCGGACTCCGTGGCCGCGGCCGCGCTTCGCTGCGCGCGGAGGCTCGACTGGTCCGATGCCGTGCTCGAGGACCTTCTCGGGCGCGTGAAGGGCACGCCGGCGGACCCGGACTCCCTCTCCGACGAGCAGGCGGGCTCGGTCCTGGCCGAGAACGGTCTGCCCGAAGGTGCGAACGCCGAGGTGGCCCTGTGCATGCTCATGTGCGCGACCGACTCTGCCGCCGATGGAGACCGCACGCTTGCGACGGCGCTCACCGTGAGGGCACGTGACCTCGTGGGCGCCCCTGCCGTGAAGGCGCTGCTCGAGCTCATCCGCAGCACGGATGCTGAGGACGGGGGCAGCGACCATGCCGATGCCTAAGAAGCGCGAGCGCAAGAGCATTGCGCGCAATCGCTCGGCGCGCCACGAATACGCCATCGAGGAGACGTTCGAGGCGGGCCTCGTGCTCAAGGGCACCGAGGTGAGGAGCCTGCGCGAGAGGGCGTGTCAGATCACGGACTCCTTCTGCCTCATCCGCAACGGGGAGTGCTGGCTGCACGGCGTGCACATCCCGCCGTTCTCGCATGGCACGATCTTCAACGTGGACTCGGACCGCAAGCGAAAGCTGCTGCTTCACCGCAAGCAGATCGACTACCTTGACGGAAAGCTGCGAACGAAGGGCATGGCGCTCGTGCCGCTCGAGCTCATCTTCGATGACCACAACCGCGTGAAGGTCATCATCGGCCTTGGCCGCGGAAAGAAGCTCTACGACAAGCGCGCCGACATGGCCAAGCGCGACACGGACCGAGAGATCGCCCGTGCCCTCAAGGAGCGTAACCGCTAGGCGCTCGGATGCCGATTGTTCGGTCCACGCAACCCCCGGATGGGTATAGTAGGGCGCGTCAGCGCATGAGCCCGCCGCCGCGGGCGGCACGAAGGGAGGCCGTCATGGCCGAGGAATCCACGTTCGACCGCGTCGTCAAGATCCTGCAGGAGCAGGACGGTCTTGAGGACGTCGAGTTTACCAACGACACGTCGCTTGCTGACCTTGGCCTGGACAGCCTGGCCATCGTCGAGGCCACGATGGCCTGCGAGGACGAGTTCGGCATCGAGTTCGATGTCGACGAGGCCCCCGAGACGGTGGGCGATCTGGTCGACATGATCGACTCGCTGCTCTAAGTTCGGGTAGAATCACTTTCGCGGCTTGGCCGCATGTTCATTGACAGCTCGCATGGTGGCCTTGTCCCCATCCACACCCGTGGGGGCGACTGGTTTCGACAGGGTGGTCCTGAGGTGGGCAGCAAGCCGTGGTCTCCTCGCCACGTTAAACAGGGGTACCGTCAAATTGAATTGACGACAACTCTTACCAGGGCGCTTACGCCCTCGCTGCTTAATTTACTAGCGGCCGTCAAAGCGGGGATTTCTCCTGTTCCCGCGGCGACGTCATTTTAGGGAGATGCTCGTGCGGACGTCGTTGGTATGCCGCACGATAAGACCGAACCAGCTGGGACGCCGAGCGCGGGTCACGGAGTGTGACGCGTCCGAGACGTAATCGGTGACTGAGCTTGGAGACACCTGCCAGGGGACTGTTCTGGACCGGAGTTCGATCCTCCGCGCCTCCACCATGTAGTTGCTTGCCGGTAGGCGCCTGTGCGTCTGCCGGCTTTTTTGTGCGCTCCGTGAGCGGAGGGGCGAACTCTGCGCAGGGCGCGCATGCGCTTTCGGTCCGGATGTGAAAAACGGGCCCAGATCGTCGGGATTTGTGAGCTGGCGAGCATCACCGCGCGCAAAACGCCAGTTGGAGATTCTCGCAAATAATAAGGGATAGGCAATCTGCGCCCGTTTTGTACATTCGGGCCCAGGTCGTGCCCGTTGGCCGCTAAATCGCAGCCATGTTATGTAAGGCAAGCGGGTATAAGCACCCCAATGACACGATTTCGTCCGGGACGATTGGGGAGGCAGCCATGGCGCTTGGCATCTTTGGCAAGAACAGGGCCGAGAAGGCGGATGAGGTCGAGAGCAACGCGATGGGCGCGCCTCGAACGGGCGTCGACCTGGTGCTTGAGGGCGGCGGCATGCGCGGCGTCTTCACGTCCGGCGTGCTCGACGCGTTGCAGGAGCAAGGCGTTTACGGCTTTGACACCGTGTGGGGCGTCTCGGCCGGCGCCCTCAACGCCACGAGCTACCTGTCACGCCAGACGGGGCGTTGCATCCGAGAGAATCTCGCCTTCCGTGACGATCCGCGCTTCATGGGGCTCAAGTCTCTTGCCAAGACCGGCGACATTGCCGGGGCAGACTTCCTCTACCACCAGATCCAGGACGAGATAGACCCGTTCGACTACGAGGCGTTCGCCCAGCGTAGGAGCCGCTTTGTGGCCGTGGCCTCTAGTCTGGCGTTTGGAACCCCGGCCTACCTCGAGGTCAAGAGCCTGCCCGAGGACATCGACAAGGTGCGTGCCTCGGCGTCGCTGCCCGTGGTCTCGCGCATCGTCGAGCTGGAGGAGGGCCGTTTCCTCGATGGCGGCACCACGGACTCCGTGCCCGTCGAGCGCGCGCTCGAGGAGGGGGCAGATACTGCCGTCGTCGTGCTCACGCAGGCACGTGACTACGTGAAGAAGGCCACGCCAGAGATCCAGGCCCTGGCAGACCGCCGCTATGCAAGCTATCCCTATTATCTCGAGGCGATGAGGACTCGTCCGCAGCGCTACAACGAGCAGCGCGAGCGCATCTGGGAGCTCGAGCGACAGGGGAGAATCGTCGTGGTGGCGCCCTCCGAGCCCGTTACCGTTGGCAGCACGTCTGGCTCCGACGGCGAGGGGCTGCTGCGCCTGTACCTCGATGGCAGGAGGCAGGCGCTTGCGGCGCTCGATGCGATTCGCTCGTTGGGGGCCTAGCGCCTCGCGCGCCCGTGTGGGGCATTTGTGCGAAACCGCCTAAAAACCCGCACGTTTTCCTTGCACTTCCCCGCCCGTGCGCTACACTTGGAAAGCTTCTTTTGCAGAGCCCCGTAACCTCGTAAAAGAACAAAGCAACACGTAAGCACACGGAGGAGTCTAATGAAGTCGACTCAGTACGCCAAGCCCGGCGAGGTCACCCGTAATTGGGTCCTCATCGATGCTGAGGGCGCCACGCTCGGCCGTCTGGCCACGAAGGCAGCTATGATCCTTCGCGGCAAGAACAAGCCGCAGTACACCCCCCACACCGACACGGGTGACTTCGTCGTCATCATCAACGCTGATAAGGTCCAGCTTACCGGCGTCAAGGCTGACAGCAAGCGCTACTGGCGCTACAGCGGTTGGCTGGGCGGCATGAAGTTCGAGAGCTTCAAGGAGGCCATGGAGAAGCACCCCGAGCGTGTCATCGAGCACGCCGTCAAGGGCATGCTTCCCAAGACCACGCTTGGCCGTCAGCAGTTCACCAAGCTCAAGGTCTACGCTGGTCCCGAGCACCCGCACGCGGCCCAGAACCCCGTTCAGATCGATTGGAGGGCCTAACCGATGGCTGAGAACACCGCTGTCTACACTGGCACCGGCCGCCGCAAGGAGGCTGTCGCCCGCGTCCGTCTTGTCCCCGGCACCGGTAAGGTCACCGTCAACGGCCGCGACGCCCTGAACTACTTTGGTCGTCAGCAGCTCATCGACGATGCCTGCGCCCCCTTCAAGGTGACGGACACCGTTGACCACTTCGACGTCATCGCCCTCTGCGATGGTGGCGGCATCTCTGGTCAGTCCGGCGCTCTGCGCCTGGGCATCGCCCGCGCCCTCCTCGAGGCTGGCGACTACCGCGCCGACCTCAAGAAGGCTGGCTTCCTCACGCGCGACGCCCGTGCCGTCGAGCGCAAGAAGCCGGGCCTGAAGAAGGCCCGCAAGCGTCCGCAGTTCTCCAAGCGCTAAGCTCTGGGAGCCGCTGGGGCTTGTCCCTTGCATTGCATCTCAAAGGACTCGTTGGCCTGTGCCAGCGGGTCTTTTTTTGTTTGGCTGGCGGTGATTGGCCCAAGACCTGCTCTCTATGTATTTGGTGGTTGCTATATCAAGTGATGAAGCTCTACCAGCGGTTTTATCGAGTATGCACGGTCAGCTTAACCTAATTCTCGCATCTCACCCTTGAATGATGAACGCACGGCTAGCCTGTGTTCTCGTGCAAAAACAGTCATGTGGCCAGGGCCGGACCGGGGCCCTGACGAGAGAACGAGGGGGATGGCTATGTGCGGAATCGTTGGCTACACGGGCGTTGACGCCGCCAAGGGGATTCTCGTGAACGGGCTCAAGCGCCTTGAGTATCGCGGCTACGACTCTTCGGGCGTGGCGCTCGAGGTGTGCGAGGGCGGCGCCACGAGGCTCGATGTGACTCGTCGCGTTGGCAAGGTCTCTGGTCTCGAGTCCGAGCTCGCGAATCTTGATGAGGGCTCCACGTGCGGCATCGGTCACACGCGCTGGGCGACGCACGGCAAGCCCTCGGTTGCCAATGCGCACCCGCATGTGAGCTGCGATGGTCGCATCGCCGTGGTGCACAACGGCATCATCGAGAACTTCCAGGAGCTTCGCGAGGAGCTTGAGGGCAGGGGCCATACCTTCAGGAGCCAGACGGACACCGAGGTGTTCGCTCACCTCATCGAGGAGGCCTGCGCGGACGCCCACGAGCTCATGGCCGCCGTGCGCGCGGCGTGCTCCCGTGTTGTGGGTGCCTATGGCCTGGCCGTCGTCTGCGCCGACGAGCCGGGCGTCATCGCCGTGGCCCGCAAGGACAGCCCCATCGTGATCGGCATGGGCGAGCGCGGTGCCTACGTTGCCTCCGACGTCATCGCGGTCATCGGCGCCACGCGCGACGTCGTCATGCTCGAGGATGGCCAGTACGCCAGGCTCACGCCAGCGGGCGTCACCTACACCAACGAGGAGGGCGTGCCCGTCCGGCCCGACGTCACCCACATCGACTGGGACATCGACATGGCCGAGAAGGGCGGCTACCCGGACTTCATGCTCAAGGAGATCCACGAGCAGCCGCGCGTGGTGCGCGACACGCTCGTGGGCCGTCTGAGCCCCTCCGGCGAGATTGACATCGACGAGCTGGGCCTCTCGCTCGAGGAGCTCAACGACGTCGACCGCGTCTACGTCATCGCCTGCGGCACGAGCTACCATGCCGGCCTCATCGCCAAGAACCTCATCGAGGCGTGGGCGAGGATCCCCTGCGAGGTCGAGGCCGCGAGCGAGTTCCGCTATCGCGACCCGATCATCACCCCGAGCACGCTCGTTGTTGCCGTGTCGCAGTCTGGCGAGACGGCCGACACGCTCGCCGCCATCCGTGACGCCCGCATCAAGGGCGCCAAGGTATTTGGCATCACGAACGTGGTGGGCAGCCCCGTGGCGCGCGAGAGCGACGGCGTCATCTACACCAAGGCCAACAAGGAGATCGCCGTTGCCTCCACGAAGAGCTTCATCGGCCAGGTCGTGAGCCTCACGCTGCTCGCCATGCTGCTCGGCCAGGTGAAGTACCGGCTCACCACGGGCCAGGTGCGCATGCTCTTCCGCGAGCTGGGAGACACCGCCGAGCAGATCCAGCACATCATGGACACGCAGGGCTCGGCCATCCACGAGGCGGCTCTTGCGTGCAAGGACGCGCAGTCCGCGCTGTTCGTGGGCCGCGGGATGGGTGCGGCCATCTCCTACGAGGGCGCCCTCAAGCTCAAGGAGGTCAGCTACCTGCATGCCGAGGCCTATGCCGCCGGCGAGATGAAGCACGGCCCCATCGCCCTCATCGACCCGGGCTTTCCGGTGGTTGCCGTTGCCACGAAGAGCCCCACCTACGAGAAGACCGTCTCGAACCTCAAGGAGTGCGAGGCGCGCGGGGCCACGATCATCGCCATCGCCACCGAGGGGGACGAGGAGATCGGCAAGCTCGCCGACCACGTGATCTGGGTGCCCAAGGTCCGCGACGCCCTCAGCGCGATCACGGCGACGGTGCCCCTGCAGCTGCTGGCCCGCGAGGTCGCGCTGCTCCGTGGCTGCGACGTGGACAAGCCGAGAAACCTTGCGAAGTCGGTCACGGTGGAGTAGCGACGGAATTCTCGCACACATAGAATCTGTGACGTGATGGTGGCGGCCTCGCTT
Organism: uncultured Parolsenella sp.; assembly: GCA_934668375.1. Classification (GTDB taxonomy): domain Bacteria; phylum Actinomycetota; class Coriobacteriia; order Coriobacteriales; family Atopobiaceae; genus Parolsenella. The sequence goes on from CAKUNF010000016.1 coordinate 22,441, forward strand.
AGCGGCGGGCCGCCATCGCGCTATGCTAGGAGGGATACCGAGAGGCGGGGAGTCCCATGGCACTGGCAGGCGTTGGCGTCGACATAGTCGAGATAGCTCGCATGGAGCGCATTCTCGAGCGCACGCCGCGGTTTGCCCGTCGCGTGTTCACGGACGAGGAACGCGCCTACTGCGAGTCCACGGCGCGGCCGGCGGCCCATTATGCCTGCCGCTTTGCCGCCCGCGAAGCCACGCTCAAGGCTCTGGGCTGCGGATTTGCGCCAGGCGTGCGCTTTGATGACGTGAGCGTCGCGGCGGACGCCTCGGGCAGGCCGCGCGTGGAGCTTCGCGGGCGCGCGGCGGACATCGCGCGCGAGAAGGGCGTGCTGTCCGTGGCCGTCTCGCTGTCGTTTACGCGAGAGATGGCCGTGGCGAACGCCGTTGCTACGACGGCCGAGACGGCGCCCAAGGTGGCCGAGCAGCGAGACCCCCGCCGCGAGCTTGCAGAGTCCTTTAGGGAGGCGCGCTCCGTCATCGACGAGCTCGAGCGCGTCACAGACGGAAAGTGAGTGGGCATGCAGCCTGTATTGAACGTTGAGGACATCAAGGCCGTCGAGACGCGCCTTGCGGATGCCGGCGTGAGCATCTCCGAGCTTATGCACCGTGCGGGCGGCGCCGCCGCGCAGGAGGTCCTGCGCCTGGGTGACGTCTCGCGCGCCGTCGTGCTTGCCGGCTTTGGCAACAACGGCGGAGACGGCTGGGTGGCGGCCGAGGAGCTCAAGGCCGCCGGCGTGGATGTCCGCGTCGTGACGCCGTGCGAGCCGGACCAGCTCCACAGCGACCTCGCGAGGATGGTGGCGAAGGCCGCCGTCGAGGCGGGCGTCGTCTACGTGGTGGGTCCGGCGCGAGACGAGCTCGACGTGCTGCTCGGCGGCTGCGACGCGGTGCTCGATGCCATGCTCGGCACGGGCTTCCATGATGCGCCCGTGGCGCCCCTGTCCATCTGGATTGACGCGTTGAACTCCTCGGGCGCGCGCGTGGTGTCCGTTGATGTGCCGAGCGGCCTGTCGGCGCAGACCGGCCATGCGCCTGGCGCCGTCGTCGTGGCGGACGTCACGATCACCATGCTCGCGCTCAAGCCCGGCCTGCTGTCCGATGACGGCCGCGACGTCTGTGGCTCGATCGTCGTGGCGCCGCTCGCCGAGCAGACGGCCAAGCTCGTCTACGAGGCGGACCCGGTTGCCTGGCGCTGCGAGGCAGCCGACTACCTTGACGTGCTCGTGCCTCCCACAAGCGTGGTGGACAAGTACTCGCGCGGCAGCGTGCTCGTCGTGGGTGGCTCCGCGCGCTTCCCGGGCGCTGCCATCATGGCCGCCAAGTCCGCCGCGCGCGCCGGTGCCGGCTATGTGACGCTTGCCGTTCCCGAGCCCATCGCCAACCTCTGCCGCACGCACCTGCTCGAGATTCCCGTCGTGGGCCTGCCGGCAGACGCCGACGGCACGTTCTCCAACGAGGCCCGCTCGCAGGTGGCCCAGCTCGCCGAGCGCCGCTCGGCCGTGCTCGTTGGCCCCGGCATGTGCGTCACGGGTGGCACGGTGGGCGTCGTCTCCACGCTGCTCGAGAGCGAGGCCCCGCTCGTCATCGACGCGGACGGCCTCAACAGCCTCGCGCGCCTCACGAGCAACCGCCTCGACGAGTTCCCCGAGCTGCTGCGCCGCAAGGCGCCGCTCGTGCTCACGCCGCATCGTCGCGAGCTCGGAAGGCTCGTTGGCCTTACTGACGCTGCGCCCAGCTCGCTGACGAGTGCGCTCGAGGCGGCCCGTCGCATCGTCTGGGCAGACGGCGGCAGCGAGCTCGTCGTCGTTGCGAAGGGCACGGCCACGGCCTGCGTGGGCGTGGAGATCGCGATGCTTCCCAAGCCCGGCCCCGCCTGCCTTGCCACGGCTGGCTCGGGAGACGTGCTCGCGGGCATCACGGCCGGCCTTCTCGCGCGTGGGGCGGAGACGGAGTCGCTGCCTACGCTCACGGCGTTTGCCTGCGAGGTCCATGGCTATGCGGCCTCGATCGCCCAGGAGCGCTTTGGCACGAGGGGCGTCATGGCGGCAGACATCATCGACGCCATTGGCCTCGCGGTCGATGCCGTCGAGGACCGCGCCGCCTTCAGCGGGGCGGATGACGTCGCGCCGTCCGACGAGGGCGACGCTCGTAACTAGCAGGGGTCCGGCTGCGGCGCGTGCCATGGCCGGCGGCAACACGGGGGCGTATCTCCATGGTCCAGCACAGATGCCCTGACACGCGGTGGTCGTGGGTCGAGGTCAACAAGGGCGCGCTGCGCCGGAACACGAGGGCGTTCAAGAGCCTTCTCGAGCCGGGCGTGCGCATGATGGCCGTCGTGAAGGCGGACGCCTACGGCCATGGCGCCGTCGAGTGCGCCAAGGTCATGCATGCCGCCGGCGCGGACCAGTTTGCCGTGGCGACCGTCGCCGAGGGCCTGGAGCTGCGCGAGGCGGGCATCGAGTGGCCCATCCTCATCCTGAGCGAGCCGCCAATGGAGTGCGTCCAGACGCTCGTGGAGCACGACATCATGCCGAGCGTCTACACGCAGGAGTTCGCGCTTGCCTACGGCGAGTGTGCCGCCGCGTTCGGCAAGGTGGGCAAGTACCACCTCGCGCTCGAGACGGGCATGACGCGCATCGGCGTCGACTGGCGCCATGCCGTCGAGTTCCGCCGGGGCATCGACTTCCACCGCGGACTTGCCTGTGCGGGTACGTTCACGCACTTCGCCACGGCCGACGTCCCCGGAGACTGGACGTTTGCCCTACAGTACCGCCACTTCACGGAGGCCGTCTCGGCCATGCGCGAGGCGGGCATCGACTGCGGCCTCGTTCACTGCGACAACACCCCGGCCACGATTCTCTACCCAGAGACCCACCTCGATATGTGCCGCGTGGGCGTGGGACTGTACGGCATGCAACCCGCCGAGTCCACGCGTCCGCGCATCTCGCTCGAGCCGGTCATGAGCGTGCGCGCCCGCGTGACGCGCGTGGTCTATCCCGCCGTTGGAACGGGCGTGAGCTACGGGCAGACCTATTCGGTTGGCCGCCAGAACACCCAGATCGCCACGATCCCGGTGGGCTACGCGGACGGCCTGTCTCGTTCGCTGTCAGACAAGATGGACGTGCTCGTCCATGGCACGCGCTGCAAGCAGGTGGGCCATATCTGCATGGACCAGTGCATGTTCGCCGTGAACGTCGACCCGCGCAGGGCCGTGCGCCCCATGGACGAGGTGGCCTACGGCGACCTCGTGACCGTCATGGGCGCGGACGGTGGCGAGCGCATCACCGCCGAGGAGCTCGCCGACATCCGCGGAACCATCAACTACGAGGTCACGTGCAACTTTGGCGCCCGTCTCGAGAAGGTCTACGTCTAGCGAGGAGGCACCATGTCCGTCATGCAGATCCCCGGCCATGACCACCAGAGGCCCGGCGAGGTCATGCTCGAGGAGATCGAGAACATCCTGGGCAACTGCAAGCGCTGCGAGCTTGGCCAGACGCGCTCCCACATCGTCTTTGGCTGCGGCAACCCGCACGCGCGCGTCATGTTCGTGGGCGAGGGGCCGGGCCGCAACGAGGACCTCAAGGGTGAGCCGTTCGTGGGTGCCGCCGGTCACAAGCTCGACGCCCTGCTCTCCGTGGCCGGCCTCACGCGCGAGGAGGTCTACATCGCCAACGTCGTGAAGTGCCGCCCGCCGGGAAACCGCAACCCCAAGCCCGAGGAGATCGAGGCCTGCTCTCCGTTCCTGCGCGAGCAGATTCGCTCCGTGTGGCCCGATGTCATCGTGTGCCTCGGCAACTTTGCGTCCCAGTGGGTGCTCAAGACCGACAAGGGCGTCATGAGCCTGCGCGGACAGCTCTACCAGCAGGGGCACTTTGTCGTGGCGCCCACGTTCCACCCCGCGGCCACGCTCTATCACGAGGACTGGCAGCCGCTGCTCGAGGAGGACCTCGCGCGCGTAGGCGCCTGGCTTGCCGAGCACCCCGCCGAGACGAGCGGGGAGGCCACACGATGAGCGAGCTTTCGTTCTCCTCGGCATCCGCTGGCGAGACCCGCGCGCTGGGCGCGCGACTTGGTGCGTTGCTGCGCCCGGGCGACGTGCTCGTGCTCACGGGGGACCTCGGCGCCGGCAAGACGCAGCTCACGAAGGGGATTGCCCGGGCCATGGGCGTGGCGGACGAGGTCACGAGCCCCACGTTTGCGCTCGAGGCGGTGCATGAGGGCGCCGAGATGCCGCTCTACCACTTTGACCTGTACCGCTTGCAGTCGCCTGACGAGCTGGGGGATGCCGGTCTGTGGGACGTGCTCGGCGGGGACGGTCCATGCGTCATCGAGTGGGGCGAGCAGTTCGCTGACGAGATTGGCGAGGAGCGCCTCGACGTCTACGTGACGCGTCTGGAGGCCGACGCCCCCGCGGGCGAGGAGCCCCTGCGCGAGATTCGCCTCGTTGCGCATGACTTGCGTGGCGAGCAGATCCTGGCCCAGCTGAGTAGTTAGATAACGCTAACTAAATAATATAAATTTGCTATTGCGAATCATTCTCATTAATGGTAGAGTACTTGTCAGCAAGCAAGGAAGTGCCAAGAGGGAGTGAGTGACATGGCGTCCAGGCAGACCATCCAGCGCGAGCTCATCAAGCAAGAGCTCTGCTCCATGGCCAACCACCCGACCGCCGACGAGGTCTACGCCTCCATCCACGAGAAGCACCCCACCATCAGCAAGGCCACGGTCTTTCGCACGCTGGGAAGGCTGGCCGACGAGGGAGAGGCGCTGCGCGTGCGCATCAACAACGGTGCGGATCACTTCGATCACCAGACGTTTGCGCACTACCACGTGCACTGCACGGAGTGTGGCAAGGTGGACGACGTGCTCATGCCCGTGGCCGATGACGTGGAAGAGCGTGCCTCAAAGGTCAGCGACTACCTCATCACTGGCTACACGCTGCAGTTCGATGGCATCTGCCCTGCTTGCCAGAGGGCAAGGAAAGCCCGGTAACGACCCGGCGCCAAGAGGCGTCGGTTGGAGAGCGAGGATGGGCCGGGGAGCCCGTCCCCAAGTCAAGGAGGTCCGTTATGGACAAGTGGGTCTGCAAGGTCTGCGGTTACATCTACGAGGGCGCCGAGCCGCCTGCGGAGTGCCCGGTCTGCCACGCTCCGGCCAGCCAGTTCAAGAAGGTCGAGGGTGAGCTGGAGCTCGCCGCCGAGCACGAGTACGGCGTCTACGACAAGACGGTCAAGGACAACCCCAACATCTCCGATGAGGACAAGGCCTACATCCTCGAGCAGCTCAAGGCCAACTTCAACGGCGAGTGCTCCGAGGTCGGCATGTACCTGTGCATGGCCCGCATCGCCCACCGCGAGGGCTACCCCGAGGTTGGCCTGTACTGGGAGAAGGCCGCCTACGAGGAGGCCGAGCACGCCTCCAAGTTCGCCGAGCTTCTCGGCTCCGAGCTTGAGCCCAACATGAAGGCCTCCACGAAGGAGAACCTCGCCTGGCGCGTCGACTGCGAGTTTGGCGCCACGCAGGGCAAGACCGAGCTTGCCGCCTGTGCCAAGAAGAACGGCCTGGACGCCATCCACGACACCGTCCACGAGATGGCTCGCGACGAGGCCCGTCACGGCAAGGCCCTCAAGGGTCTGCTCGACCGCCTGTTCTAAGTCATGAGCGCTAAGACTTCCAAGAAGAAGCCTGGCAAGAAGGTCAAGCCCTCAAGGCCCGCATGCGCGGTGCTCTGGGGGCTTGACCCCTCTTCTGGGCGTGGGGCGGCCGTTCGCGACGTGTTGCGCGAGATGGGCGTGCGGGCCAGGACGGCGCGCCCCGAGCAGCTGGGGCTTCCAGCAGGCGTTGTCGCTGGTGGGCACGGGCGCGCGGTGCCTGGCGTGCCGTGCGCCGAGGGTCCGGACTGCGAGTTCGTGCTGCTGTGCGGTCTCACGCATGCGCAGGTGGACGAGTTTCTCGCGCGGAGCCGGGAAGCCGGGAGCGTTGTGGGGCCCAAGGCGCTGCTCACGCCGGCGAACCGCAACTGGCCGCTGGGCAGGCTCATCGAGGCGGTTGCCGCCGAGCATGCTGCCATGGGTGGCGAGTAGGCGCGGGGGATGTCGTCCATGCGGCCGGTGCCGTCGCCGCCCGCGTCAGCTCGCCGCCGTCGTTCGCGCCGGCGCTGCCGCAGCATGTGTCAGCCCGCCGCCCGTCTCGCCAGACGGCTAAACTAAGTGGGTTACTCGCACTACATGAAAGGCCCCAACCCATGAGCGAAGCCACTGCCGAGAAGATCGTCCTTGCCGTCGACACGTCGACGGACATGCTTGCCTGCGCCGTTGGGCGCGTGGGCGAGGAAGGCGTCGAGCTGCTGGCAAGCGGTGACCACCTGTGCCGCCGCCATGCCAACGAGGAGCTCGTGACCACATGCCTGGACGTCCTGTCTCGCGCGGGGCTTGGCATGGCAGACGTCAGCTCCGTGCTTGTGGGGCGCGGGCCCGGCTCGTTCACGGGCGTGCGCATCGGCATCGCCACGGCGAAGGGCCTCGCATGCGGCTTGGGGTGCGAGCTCTACGGCGGCTCCACGCTCGACGCCGTGGCCTGGGGCGCGTGGGCTCGCGGCACGCGCGGGCTCGTGGGTGTCGTGGGGGACGCCATGCGGCGCGAGGTCTATCCGGCCCTCTACGAGGTGGGCGAGGATGGCCCCGTGCGCCTGTTCGAGGCTGAGACCGTCGTGAAGGTGCCCGCTGCCATCGAGGCGTGGGCCGCTCGCGCAGACGCCGATCGGATTGCGCTTGCGGGTGACGGCCTCAAGAAGTACCGCGCCCAGTTCGAGGCCGCTGGCTTCTCGCGCTTCGTTGATGAGGAAGTTTGGCATCCCTCCGGCGAGGGCCTGCTGCGCGCCGCCGCTGCGTCCGGTGTAGTCTTCGGTGCTTCGGACAGCCCCTCGGACTCGGGCGATCCCGCCCTCGTGCTGCCCATCTACACGCGTCTCTCCGATGCCGAGGAGAACGAACGCATGCGCCTGGGCCTCAAGGAGCCGCTGTCGGCCGCCGTCACCGGCGTGGATGACGCGCTCGCCGGCATCCACTGCCAGCTGCGCCCCATGACGGTCAACGACGCCCACGCCGTCGCCGAGCTTGAGGCAGCCGTCTTTGCCGGCGCGAACCACCAGCCGTGGAGCGAGCAGGCGTACAACGACGAGGTGGCGCAGCGCGGCCACCTGTGGTGGGTCGCCCACGACCGCGGGGCAATCATCGGCTTTGCGGGCGGCACGGTCGTGGCCGACGAGCTGCAGGTCTCCAACGTGGCCGTTGCCGAGGGACGCCGCCGCGAGGGCATTGCGGGACGCCTGCTCACGCGCGTGGCCTACGATGCGCAGATGCTCGGCGCCGCGTGCGCCGTGCTCGAGGTGGAGGAGGGTAACGAGCCGGCCGAGCGCCTGTACGCCCGTCTCGGCTTCACGCAGGTTGGCAGGCGTCCCAACTACTACGGGCGGGGCCACGCCGCGCTCATCATGCGCGCGGACCTGCCGCTTGCGGACCTCGCGCCCGACGCGGACCACGACCCGGCGCCGCGCACGTCCATCCGTCCCTGGCCCATCGTGCCGGCACCCCGCGGCGAGGACGCGCGCGAGCGCATCGCGGCGGCCGGTCCGCTGATTCTGTCGGTCGAGAGCAGCTGCGACGAGACGGCCATGGCAGTTACCGACTCGCACGGCGTCGTCTGCGCGAGCGTCGTGGCCACCCAGATTGACTTCCACGCCCGTTTTGGCGGCGTCGTGCCCGAGATTGCCTCGCGCAAGCACACGGAGGCCATCGTCGGCGTTCTCGAGGAGACGCTTGCCCAGGCTGGCGCCCACTTTGGCGTGGACACGCTTGAGCCAGCAGACCTCGCAGCCGTGGGCGTCACCGCAGGTCCCGGCCTTGTGGGCGCACTCGTGGTGGGCGTTGCCTTTGCGAAGGGCCTGTGTGCCGCCGCCGACCTGCCGCTCATCGCGGTGCACCACCTCGAGGGGCACCTCATGGCCAACCTGTTCGAGACGCCCGACCTCAGGCCGCCGTTCGTGGCGAGCCTCGTCTCGGGCGGCAACACGATGCTCGTTCACGTGCGCGCCTGGGGAGACTACGAGGTTCTTGGTGCCACGATCGACGACGCCGTGGGCGAGGCGTTCGACAAGGTTGCCAAGGCGCTGGGGTTGGGGTATCCCGGCGGTCCCGTCATTAGCAGGCTGGCCGAGAAGGGCAACCGTAAGGCCATCCACTTCCCGCGCGCGATGATGCACAGCGGCGACTACAGCTTCTCGCTGAGTGGCCTCAAGACGAGCGTCATCACCTACATCAACAACGAGAACCACGCCGGAAGGCCCATCAACCTGCCTGACCTCGCGGCGAGCTTCGAGGCTGCCGTGGTGGACGTGCAGGTGGCCAAGGCCGTGACGGCCGTGGAACAGACGGGCGTGAGCGACGTGTGCATCGGCGGCGGCGTGTCTGCCAACCCGGCGCTGCGCGAGGCGTACAAGCGCAGGTTCGGCCGCATGGGCGTGCGCGTGACAGTGCCGCCGCTGGCTGCCTGCGGCGACAACGCAGCGATGATCGGCATTCCGGCGCTCCGCAGCTATCTTGCGGGCGACTTTGCGCCGCTCACCCTCGACGCCGACCCCAACGCGCCCCTGGGCACCTGGTCCTCGACCTCCGCGCCCGTCCCGCCCGTCTGGAAGCGCTAAGAATGAGACAAGGGGACAGTCCCCTTGTCTCATTTTCTTTCTCTCCCGATTGTGCGGCTGCCATGGGTATAAGCCTTCTCAAGCTTTGAGGGGAGGCATCATGCCAAGGGTGGCAAGAGCAAAGTCGTCGTCTGGGTACTATCACGTCATGGCCAGGGGCTCTGGTGGCCAACTTCTCTTCGAGTGCGGAGAGGACTATGCGGTATTCCTCGAGTCCCTGGGTTCCTGCGCCGGCGAACACGATGTGTCTCTCATCGCCTATTGCCTCATGCCAAACCATGTGCATCTTCTTGTCCGGGACGGCGATGACGGGCTCGGGGAGATGATGCGCTCCCTGCTGTCGGGTTATGCCCAGAGATATAACAAACGAACGGGGCATGTCGGGCACGTCTTCCAGCAGCGATTCAAGAGCTGCCCCGTTGAGAGCGACGAATACCTGCTCCAGCTCGTCCGCTACATACACGAGAATCCGGCGAAGGCGGGGATCTGCAAGGCGGAAGAGTACTGGTGGAGTAGCTATCACGAGTATGTCGCAGAGGCGGTTCGTGTTGACACGGATCTGGTGCTGAGCATGGTCGGAGGCGTCCCTGGGTTCAGGCGTTTCAGCGAAGCCGCTGTTGATGGGCGCGTTGGAGGCGTGCTCTCCCGTCTTTCTGATTCCGAGGCCCACGAAACGGCTGCGCGCGAGCTTGACGGGCTCCTCCCCTCCGAGCTCAAGGCCCTGAGCCGCGCGAGACGCAATGAGCTAATCTTGAAGCTCAAGAACGCCGGCCTGACGATTCGGCAGATCGAGCGTCTGACCGGCATCGGCAGGAACATCATCGCCCGGGCTTGAGCTGGGCAAGGAAATGAGACAAGGGGACTGTCCCTTTGTCTCACGGGAGGACGCCATGAGGGACGGATTCATCAAGGTCGCGGCGATGACGCCGGCGGTGCGCGTGGCGGACGTCGAGTGCAACGTGGCGGCGTGTGCCGAGGCAGTTCGATCGGCCGCGGGCGCCCAGGTCATCGTGCTGCCCGAGCTCGCCATCACCTCCTACACCTGCGAGGACCTCTTCTGGCAGGATGCCCTGCTCCGCGCGGCGGAGGAGGGACTCGCGCGCCTCGCCGAGCTCACGGCCGACGTTGACGCGCTCGTGCTCGTGGGCGTGCCCGTGCGCGTTGCCTCCAAGCTCTACAACTGCGCCGCCGCGCTGTGCGCTGGCGAGCTTCTCGGCCTCGTGCCCAAGCGAAACATCCCCACCTATGGCGAGTTCTACGAGGGTCGGCGCTTCTCGGCCGGACCCAAGGACGTGACGCT
>CAKUNF010000017.1 GCA_934668375.1 uncultured Parolsenella sp.
GCAACGGAACGCTCATTCCGTTGCGGGTGGGCTCCATGTTCAGCACAAGCCCGAGAGAATTGACCTGCTCGCGGTGTCTGTCTTCGTTCGTGGCTATATAGGTCCTCGTTGTCTCCACGCGAGAATGGCCCAACAGTCCAGAGACTGCATCCAGATCCCGATAACTCTCGTAATGGCAGAGCGCAAATAGATGACGTAAGTTATGTGGATACGCCTTCTCAACGGGAACGCCCGCAGCCACAGCAACCCGCTTCATCCCCCGCCAGACGGTAGTCCTATCTATGGGAAAGCCTTTGGAGGACAAGAAGATGGGCCCAGAAGCGATTCCTTCTCGCGCACAGTACTCGATTAACAGCCTGGACAGCCGCCCGGGCAATAGCACCTCTCTGCTCTTGCCCTTGTTGCGAACCCACACAACTTCACGGGCCACATCGGCAGGCGTCAGAAAACCAAGCTCACTCACTCGCATTCCCGTTGACGCAAGCGTCTGCAGAATCAAGGCAAGTCGAATATCTTCAATCGCATATGCCTCATGAACCATTCTTTCATACTCGCCCCTTGTTAGCCCTAACCCCGCCGAGCGATACGTCTGCCTCTGGACGCGCAGGGGACCGACCCTCATTTCCGGGCATCCGATATTTGCGAGCAGGGAGTTCACCGCCGCAACAGCTACATTCACGCTAGATGGAGCAAAGCGTTCCACGAGATATTCCCTGTATTCAATCACAGCCGTCTTGCTAAGCCCATACGAACCGCTCGGCAGCCATTCGAGGAATCGTCTCCCCTCTCGAAGGTATCGAGCGATCGTTGGCGCGGTCAGCTCGCGGCGCAGCAGTTCTTCTCTCCACGTCTTAATGAACTCACTGATCGACTCCTCATTTTTCCTGTCTGCCTGCAGGAAATCAGAGTGGCTCATTTGATCCATTGCCTACACCTTTCACTCACAAGTTCCTCCCACAAGCTGGTTCATCCCCAGGCAGCAAAGTTCGTCTCGCAATTGACGGGCCGATAAAGCAAGAACGACTCGGGACGCGCCCCATGTCCACCTTGCGTGATAAAGTCGTTCCTCAGCGACCGAGGAGGGCACGATGAGCAGCAAGGCAACGAATCTGCAGCATGTGGCGCTCGTTCTCGAGGGCGGGGGCATGCGAGCGGCCCACACGGCCGGCATCGTGGCCGCGCTCATCGAGCACGAGGCGTGGTTTCCCTACGTCTGCGGCCTGTCCGCGGGCTCCTCGAACACGGTGAACTACATCGCGCGGGACGCGGAGCGCACGCGCATGTGCTTCGTGGACATCGCGGGTGACAAGCGCTTTGGCGGCATCGGCTCGCTCATGCACCACGATGGCTTCTTCAACTCGCAGTGGCTCTACGACGAGGCCATCCAAGACGGCACCCTGCCCATGGACTGGAACGCCTTCCAGGCAAATCCCATCCAGGCACGCATCCAGTCCTTCGAACGCGACACCGGGCGAACCGTCACGTGGACGCGGCAGGACATGACCTCGCCTCTCACGATGGCACGCCTCGTGCGCGCAAGCTCCACGATGCCGTTTGTCATGAACCCCATCGAGGTAAACGGCCAGGTCATGCTCGACGGCGGCCTGGGCACAGGCGCGGGCATCCCGCTGCACCTGGCCGAGGAGGACGGCTACGAGCGGTTCTTCTTCGTCGGCACGAGGCCGGCGGGCTACCGCAAGGCGCCGATGGGCCGAGGAAAGCGCGGGCTCATGCGTCGCCTCTGCGCCGGGCAGCCGCATCTGTACGAGGCGCTCGCGACACGCGCCGGGCGATACAACGCCGCGCTCGATCACCTGGACGAGCTCGAGCGAGTCGGCCGTGCCCTTGTCGTGCGCCCCGAGACCATGCCCATCCACAACACCGAGACGAACGTGGACAAGCTGCGGGCAGTCTTTGACCAGGGCCACGCGCTCGCCGAACGCGAGATGGACCGCTGGCTGGATTGGCTCACCAAGTAGCGGTGCCGGTGGCAATTGACCCCGGCACCGCCGTCACCATTGAGGAGGACCACATGAGCGACACCCACGAGCTGCGGCTCGTTTCCTGGAACGTCAACGGCCTGCGCGCCGTCATGAAGAAGGACCCGAGCTTCGTCGACGTGGTCGAGAGCATCGGAGCAGACGTGTTCGCCATCCAGGAGACGAAGCTCCAGGAGGGGCAGATTGAGCTCGACCTGCCTGGATACCATCAGACGTGGAGCTACGCCGCGCGCAAGGGCTACTCTGGCACGGCCGTATTCTCACGTGTGAAGCCCCTGCGCGTCCTGCATGCAGATGCCATGCTTCCGATTGCCCACGAGGTCCTGAGCGCAGACGACGAGCAGCTCTTTGCCGTGGCCGCCACCGAGGGACGCGTCTGCGCGCTTGAGTTCGAGACGTACTGGTTCGTGAACGTCTACACGCCCAACGCCCAGGGCGAGCTCGCGCGCATCGACACGCGCCTGGCCTGGGACCGCGTCTACCGAGAGTTCCTCGCACGCCTCGCCGGCGAGAAGCCCGTCGTGACCTGCGGCGACTTCAACGTGGCACACGAGGAGATCGACCTCAAGAACCCCGGACCAAACCGCGGCAACGCGGGATTCTCGGACGAGGAGCGCGCGAGCTTCACCGAGCTTCTCGATGCGGGCTTCACCGATACGTTCCGTGCGCGATTCCCCGAGCTTACGGACGCATACAGCTGGTGGAGCTACCGCTTCAACGCGCGCAAGAACAACGCGGGCTGGCGCATCGACTACTTCCTCGTAAGCAACGATGTCGCCGAGCGCGTGACGGGCGCCTCGATCCTCTCCGAGGTCTACGGCAGCGACCACTGCCCCGTGGAGCTCACGATCAAGCTGTAACGTGACAACCGGGGACGGGGTCGAACTGTCACCAAAATGGTGACAGATTGACCCCGTCCCCAAGTGTCACCTAGTGGATGTTGGCCGCGTCCACGGCAGAGAGGAACGTCTCGGCGTCGGTCGTGGCGACGAGCTCCTGGGGGAAGTGGATTTCCTCGAGCATGGCAAGGGCGTGGTCAAACCTGCCGATGCCCAGGCAGATGTGGGCATCGGTGTTCACGGCAATCTTGCAGCCCAGCTCGGCGCACGTCTCGGCGATCTCGCGACAGGCGGCGTCTACCGCCGGACGCCTGAACTCAAGGCTGTGGTCGTTAATCTCGATGAGCTTGTTCAGGCGAACCGCCTCTGAGACAACCTCACGAACGTCAAACGGAACGGCCGAGCGCCCCGTGTGGGCGAGCATGAGCACCTTTGACTCGTGCAGGGCATTCACGTACATCTGCGTGGTCTGGGCAAGCGTGGCGCCGCGCGAGAACGAACGGTCGTGGACGCTCGCGATGACGTACTCGCAACCCTTGAACACGCGGTCCTTGAGGATCTCGGGCCTCTCGAGCGGGCAGCCGTTAATCTCGATGTCCACGGGGATGTCCCAGCCAAACAGGTGGCCGTCCAGGTCAACGATGTCCGCCTCGCAGCCATGCAGCAGACGTACGCCCTCCCACTCATGGGGCCACGCGGCGTAGTTGTAGAAGAACTGGAAGTTTCGCATGTGCTGCTCGGGATAGAGCATGGGGCTGTAGTGGTCCGTCGAGGCAAGCAGCTCGAGACCAGCGTCGCGGGCGGCCGAGACGTTCTCGCGAATCGTGGAGTACGAGTGGCGCGAGTAGAGCGTGTGGGTGTGGGTGTCGCACAGGTTCTTGAGCATGGGTCTCCTTCTGAAGCGCCGCGTGGGCGATCATGAAAAAGGCCGGACGCACGCGCCCGGCCCCGTCGTTACTTGTACTCGGCCGCAAGCGCCTGCCACGCGGGCATGGAGTTCACGATGGTCTCATAGCTCACGCAGTAGCCAACACGGACCCAGCCCGGACAGCCGAAGGAGTCGGACGGCACGGGCAGCAGCTCATGGGCCTTCGCACGCTCGAAGAACGCGTTGGCGTCCGACTCGAGCGCCTTGACCCACAGGTAGAAGGCGCCATCGGGCTCGATGTACTCGTAGCCGGCCTCCGTGAGGCCACGCGTGAGGGCCTCGCGGTTGCGCGCATAGGCGTCAACGTCGCTCGGCACGTCAACGCAGTCGGTGACGACGCGCTGGAAGATGGCCGGGGCGCAGACGAATCCCAACGTACGGCCCGCGCCGGCCACCGTGGGAACGAGACGGTCGTGCTCGGGGTTCGTAGGAGGCACGAGCACCCAGCCAATGCGCTCGCCCGGCAGCGACAGGCTCTTGGAGTAGCTGTAGCAGACGATGGTGCGCTCGTAGACGGCCGGGACCCAGGGGACCTCCGCGCCATAGGTGATCTCACGATACGGCTCGTCGGAGATGAGATAGATGGGGTGCCCCGTCTCCTGCCCGCGACTCTCGAGCACGGCCGCGAGCTTCTCGAGGGTCTCGCGCGTGTAGACGGTGCCCACCGGGTTGTTCGGCGAGTCGATGATGACAGCAGCGGTGCGCTCGGTGATCGCGGCGGCAACGGCGTCCGCGTCAACCTGGAACGTGGAGGCGTCGGCCATGACCTCCACGCAGGTGCAGCCGCACGTCTCGATCCAGACGCGGTACTCGGGGAAGTACGGGGCGATGACGATGACCTCGTCACCGGGGTTGGTCACGGCATGCAGTGTGATGGTGAGCGAGGCCGCGGCGCCGCAGGTGATGTAAAGGTCATTGGCGCTCGCCACGGGGCGCTCGCCCATCTCGGCGGCAAAGCGGCGCGTGAGCGAGGAGGCAACCGCCTCGCGACAGGCGGGCAGGCCGTTGGCGGGGGTGTAGCCGTGCACCTGCGCGGGAGGAAGCTCGGCAGACGTCTTGAGGGACGCCGCGACCTCGGCGGGCGCGGGAACGCTCGGGTTGCCCAGGCTGAAGTCAAAGACGTTCTCGGCCCCGATCTCTGCCTTGCGGGCGGCGCCATACGCAGCAATCTCGCGGATGGAGCTCTTGGACGCCCCGTAGCCGTACATGGTCTCGTTGATCATTGCTTCCCCCTTGCATATGGGACAACGGCCACCCATGGGCAGCCGTTGTCGCTTTTACTCGTTTGTGTTCCCGGTCTCGCCCGAGTCGCCTGGCGCAGCATCTTCACCAGCCGTCTCGGCGGCGACGGCGGCGCGTGCGGCCTCGGCGGCCTCCGCGGCAACGTCCTCATCGACCTCGCCGGGCTTGGTCGCGGGCTTGGGCTCCTCGGACTGCACGACCTCCGGGTGCTCGGCCACGTAGGCGTCCCACTCGTTGTCGAGCAGCGCGTTCACGACGTCACCCTCGACGGTCTCGCGCGCAAGGAGCACCTTGGCCATCGTGTCCATCTGGTCGCGACGAGCCTCGAGCACCTCGCGGGCGCGCCTGTGGGCCTCGCGCATGATGCGCTCCACCTCGTCGTCGATGCGCTTGGCGGTCTCGGCCGAGTAGTCCTGGTGGTCCGCGTAGTCACGGCCGAGGAACACCTCGTGCTGCGCCTCGCCAAAGACCTGCGTGCCGAGCGCCTCGCTCATGCCAAGACGCGTGACCATCTGGCGGGCGATCTTCGTGGCGCGCTCGAGGTCGTTGCTCGCGCCGGTAGTGATGTCGTCGCAGAAGAGCTCCTCGGCGGTACGGCCGCCCAGCAGCACGGCGATCTGGTCGAGCATACCGTCACGCGTGTTGAGGAAGTGGTCCTCCTCCGGCAGCTGAAGCGTGTAGCCAAGCGCCTGCCCGCGGGCGATGATCGAGATCTTGTGCACCGGGTCGGAGTTCTCGAGGATGTGGCCCACAAGCGCATGGCCGCTCTCGTGGTAGGCAATCGTCTTGCGCTCGCTCGCGGTCATGACGCGGCTCTTGCGCTCGGGACCGGCGATGACGCGCTCCATGGCCTCCTCGACCTCGGCCATCGTGATCTTGGGCTTGTGACGGCGGGCGGCAAGCAGCGCGCTCTCGTTCATGAGGTTCATGAGGTCGGCACCCGTGAAGCCCGGCGTGAGCTTCGCCAGGCGGCCAAAGTCGATGTCCCCGGCAAGTGGCTTGCCCTCGGAGTGCACGCGAATGATCTGCTCGCGGCCGGAGAGGTCGGGGCGGTCCACCGTGACCTGGCGGTCGAAGCGGCCGGGGCGCAGCAGGGCCGGGTCGAGGATGTCGGGGCGGTTCGTGGCCGCAATGAGGATGACGGCGTCATTGGCCTCGAAGCCGTCCATCTCGACAAGCAGCTGGTTGAGCGTCTGCTCGCGCTCGTCGTGGCCACCGCCGAGGCCGGCGCCGCGCTGGCGTCCCACGGCGTCGATCTCGTCGATGAAGATGATGGAGGGACTCGCGGCCTTGGCCTGCTTGAACAGGTCGCGCACGCGGCTCGCGCCCACGCCCACGAACATCTCCACGAAGTCAGAGCCCGAGATGGAGAAGAACGGCACGCCCGCCTCGCCGGCGACGGCCTTCGCAAGCAGCGTCTTGCCCGTGCCCGGAGGGCCCACGAGCAGCACGCCGCGCGGAATCTTGGCACCCATCTTGTGGAAGCGCTCGGGCTCGGCGAGGAAGTCGCGGATCTCCTTGAGCTCCTCGACGGCCTCGTCCACGCCGGCGACGTCGGAGAACTTCACCTTGGGGCGAGTCTCCTCGGTGGTCTTGGCCTTCGTCTTGCCAAAGCCCATGGCGCCGCCGCCCTGGCTCTGCATGCCGCGCATGAAGTAGACGAACACGCCAATCATGAGCAGCGTGGGAAGCACGGAGAACAGCAGCGTGTCGAGCCACTCGTCGCTCGAGGTGTCCACGGTGTAGGTGACCTCGGGGTGGCTCTCCATGAGCTCGGCGAGGTTGTCGGTGCCGGCGTAGGTGCTCTTGAAGGAGACGAGCTTGGATTCGTCGCCCTTGTCGGCGTCGTTGGCCCAGTACGTTCCCGTGAGCTCACCGGAGGAGATGCGGTACGTGAGCGTGGAGACGCGGTCATCCTTCACAGCGGCAACGACGTCGCTCGTGGGCATCGTGTCAGCGCTCTTGGCGCCAAACATCGACGGCACCATCGAGTACACGAGGTATGCCACGAGCGCGATGGCGATGATGAGGGAGATCTTGTTCATGCGCGGCGAGTTGGGCTCGCGCTGAGGACCTCCCGGCTGGTTGTTGTTCTCGGTGTTGTTGCTGCTCATATGCTACTTTCCGGCTACTTTCCGTAGACCTCCGGCTTGAGGATTCCGATGTAGGGCAGGTTGCGGTAGCGCTCGGCGAAGTCGAGGCCATAGCCCACGATGAACTCGTCGGGCACGTGAGCGCCGACGTAGCGCGGGGTCACGGCCGTCTCCTGGCCCGGGACGTCCTTCACGAGGAAGGCGGCGATCTCCAGAGAGGCCGGGTGGCGCGAGCGCAGGTTCTTCATGAGGTACTTGAGCGTGAGACCCGAGTCCAGGATGTCCTCGATGATCAGGACGTCGCGGCCCTCGATCTTGGTGTCAAGGTCCTTCACGATGCGGACGACGCCCGAGGAGACGGCGCCATCGCCGTAGCTCGAGACGGCCATGAAGTCGATGCCGAGCGGGCAGTCGATGGCGCGCATCACGTCTCCCATGAAGACGACCGCGCCACGAAGAACCGCGATGAGCAGCGGGTTCTTGCCGGCATAGTCCTTCGTGATCTCTGCGCCCATACGCGCGACGATGCCCTTGATGTCCTCCTCGGACAGGATGACCTTGCTGACGTCCGGATGAATCTGCTCCATGGCGCGATCCTCTTTCCCTTCTGGGGCGAGAAGCCCCGTGACCACCGGCGCCGCTCGTCAGGCACACTCAGTGGAAATTAGATTCTAGCAACCTATCCGGACACATACCGGCAAGGGAGCGAGAAATGAAACAACGGGTCGTCCCCTCGTCTTATTTTGGCTTCCAGGCAAGCTCGAGAAGCACGCGGGAGGCATCCGAGACCCGGACGCGCTCATCGGCACGCATCGGCGCCACCCACAGCACGGGGCCCGAGACACCCGCGCGCACGACGGGCACGGCCGCGCGCTCGCTCGCGGGAACCTTCGCGTCGATGAGCAGGTCGGAGAGCTTCTTGGACTGGCCGTGCATCCCAAGCGGGCAGAGCACCTCGCCCACCTCCGGTCCCGAGACCCACAAGCGGCCGCCCAGCTGCCCGATTCCGCAGGCCGTGGCGTCGAGCAGCACCGACAGCCCCTCCCACTCGCGGCCATGGGCGCGGGCAAGCGCCTCCGGGCTGTTGCCCGCGGACACCTCGCGCAGACGGGCCGTGAGCGTTCCGGCCCCGAGCGCAAGCGTGCCCGCCGCCCCGGGAGCCGCGAGAGACGCGCTCGCGCCAGCCGGGCCGGGAAGACCGGGAACCTCGAGCCAGCCGCTCGTGTCCGAATGGCCCTGGGCCTCGCGCGAGCGAATGAACAGCGCGCCATACGTCACGCGGGCGTCAACGCCGGCCGGCAGGCTCACCGAGCCCTCCCCGGCAGCAACGGCCTCAAGGACGCGCGCCACGTGGCGGGCGTCGAGCCGGCACTGCGGGCAGGCGTCGAGCACGGCCATGCGCACGACGCGCCGGGCAATGGCGACGTCGGCCGCGGCGAGGCGGGCAGCATCGAGCGTCACGAGGCCCTGGCCCCGCCGACGCTCGAGCGCGCGATAGGCGCGAGAGGCCACCTGCGTGAGGTAGGCGTCCTCGTCCGAGAGGATGTCACACGTGGCGGCCATACTCTCGAAGAGCCGGGGGTTGCGTTGCCTCGCCAGCGGGACGATCTCATGGCGCACGAAGTTGCGCAGGTAGCGGGTATCGGCGTTCGTCGCGTCCTCGCGCCAGACGATGCCGCGCATGCGCAGCAGGTCACAGAGCTGCTCGTGGGTGTGGTCCAGCAGCGGCCGCACGACGCGGTTGCGGCGCCACGGGATCGAGGAAAGCCCCTGCGTGCCCGAGCCCTTTATCGCGTGCATGAAGAACGTCTCGGCACGGTCGTTGGCCGTGTGGGCCGTGAGGATCCGCGCGCTCGAGCGCGGCAGGCCGGCGGCGGCGCACAGCTCGTTGGCAAGCTGGTTGGCCGCGGCATAGCGCACCTCGCGAGCGACGTTCTCGACGTTCGTGTCCCCTAGCTCGGCCGATGCGGCGAGACGGGCGACGTCGACGCGACGCACGGTCACGGGGATGCCGTAGCGAGCCGCCATCTCGCGGACGAACTCCTCGTCTTCATCGGCATCGATACCTCTGAGCTGGTGATTTACGTGCAAGACATGCAAGCGCTCGCGGGCAACGACGGCCCTGCCGCGACCGTCCGCGATATCGAGCGCCGAGGTGGCTGCCAGCACGAGCAGGGCCGTGGAGTCTGCCCCGCCCGACACCATGAGCACGACGGGCCCGCGCGACTCCGGCCCCGGACGGCCGCTGGGACGCTCGAAGGACTGACCGTGCGCATATCTGCTGCTGACGCTTGGCAAGCGCGCTCACCCCATCCGTTGGGCCCGGGCGTGTCCGCGCGGGCTATCCTGTTAGGTTGTCTAGTTTACGACCGCTTGGGGACGCTCGTACGCGTCCCCAAGATCAGGCGCGTGGGGCCGCCCGCGCGCCGCATGAGAGGGGAGCCGCCCCATGGCCTATCAGCTCGAGCTCGTCTGCCCCGCCGCTCCGGGCTCCAACGGCTACGACCAGTCGCTCGTCACGAACGCCACCAGGACCTTCGTTGGCTTCGAGAAGCAGGGGGAGCTGCTCGTTCGTTGCGCGCGGCCCGAGGCGTTCCGCGTGTTCGTCAACGGCACGCCCGTATCGCTCGATGGCGTCACCGCAGACGAGTGGCACTGCGCGAGCATCGCAGGCGCCACCGTCAACGGGGACAACTACCTGCAGGTCAGCTGCCTGGCCGACGAGGGCGCGAGCCTCGAGGCTCGCGTGCCCTACCCCACCCTGAGGGACGACACAGCCACCTGGGCGTGCAACCCGTCCCTCATGCTTCTCGACCAGATTGCGCAGGCGGAGGTCAGGGCGGGCTTCTCGTGCGCGCAGCTCGTGGTGGTGAAGGACGGCGCCGTCATCAAGCGCAGCCACTACGGCGCCGTGAACTCCTACGAGCAGGACGGCACGCCGCTGCCAACCGATGCCCGCGTGCCCGTCACGGACGAGACGCTCTTTGACATGGCGAGCAACACCAAGATGTACGCCTGCAACATGGCCCTGCAGAAGCTTGCCAGCGAGGGGCTGCTCGACCTGGACGCCCGCGTGAGCGACTACCTGCCCGAGTTCCGCGACCTGCCCGGCGCCGAGATTCCCGGCAAGAACGAGCTCACCGTCACCGAGCTGCTCCAGCACCAGGCGGGGTTCCCCGCAGACCCGAGCTACCACAACGAGGACTACGACCCCTCCCAGCACAAGGTCGTCGCCGGGAGCAACGCCAACGCCACGCTGTTCACGCAGAACCGCGACGAGGCGCTCGAGAAGATCATCGCCACGCCGCTCGAGTACGCACCCGGCACGGCCACGCGCTACTCGGATGTTGACTACATGCTGCTGGGCTTCATCGTCGAGGCCATTACGGGCATGAGGCTCGACGAGTACCTTGAGCAGGAGGTTTATGGACCCCTCGGCCTCGCGCGCACGACGTATCGGCCGCTCGAGCACGGTTTTGAGAAGGGTGACTGTGCTGCAACCGAGCTTAACGGCAACACGCGAGACGGTGCCGTGGGCTTTACGAACGTACGGCGCGAGACCGTCCAGGGGCAGTGCCACGACGCCAAGGCGTTTCACGTCATGGGCGGCGTCTCCGGCCACGCGGGCCTCTTCTCGACCGCAAGCGACGTTGCCGTTCTCGAGCAGGTCATGCTCAACCGAGGCGGATACGGCAACGTCCGCCTGTTTGACGAGGACACGCTCGACCGCTTCATCAAGCCCAAGGACGCGGACCCCAGCTATGGACTTGGCTGGCGCCGCAAGGCACACGACGGCTACACCGCCGTGTTCTCACAGGTACCGGACGCGGCGGCCGTCGGCCACACTGGTTGGACGGGCACGTTCACGCTCATCGACCCCGTGAACAGCCTGGGCATTGCCCTTCTCACGAGCAGGCGCAACACGCCCGTGCTCGATCCCGCTAAGGACCCCAACGACTTCGTTGGCTGTCACTTCCTCCTGGGGCGCTACGCGATCGTCCCCACGCTCGTCTACCAGGCACTTCATGCCTCAGCGGAGGCCGCGGACGCACTGCTCGCAGACCTCATCCGTGCCAAGCGCGCGGAGGTCGCGGCCGGCGGCAGCTTTGACACCGCCCCAGACCGCGCGGACCTCGTTGCGCTCGAGTCCGTGGCCGAGAAGCGCGGGGTGCGCCTGTGAACGGATGGGAGACGGAGTTCGGCACGCACGACGCAAGCACGGACGCCAACCTGCCTTGGCCCGAGGAGCCACCGGCGCGCGCCCCGCTGATGCACCTCCACGTGCTCGCAAGCGGATCTAAGGGCAACGCGGCCGTGGTAGAGGGACCAGAGGGCTCCGTCCTCATCGACGACGGGCTGTCCCGGCGCGAGCTCATGCGCCGGGCGGACGAGCTGGGCATCGACATGGACCGCATTGAGTGCGTCATCGTGACGCACGAGCACAGCGACCACGTGAGCGGGCTCTCCGTCTTCTGCAACAAGTACGACGGCCGTCTCATGGCAACCGCAGGCACGGCGGGCGGCCGCAAGTACCTTGCGGCGCTACCGTTTGAGCTCGTTGGCGCCGTCGACGAGTTCGAGGCGGGCGGCATGCGCGTGCGGACGTTTCCCACCTCGCACGACGTGGCGGACCCGTTTGGCCTGCGCTTCGACTGCGCCTCCGAGGCCGGCATTGACTCGCTGGGCTTTTGCACGGACACGGGCGTGCTGGGCAAGCGGGCCATGGAGCTGCTGCGCGGCGTGAGGATTCTCGCGCTCGAGAGCAACCACGACGCCCGAATGCTCGCGACAGGTCCCTACCCCGCCATGCTCAAGGCGCGCGTGGCGGGCGACCACGGGCACCTCTCCAATGACCAGGCAGCCGAGGCGCTTCGCGAGCTCGTGGGGCCGGCGACGGAGACCGTGGTGGCCATGCACCTCTCGCAGGAGAACAACCGCCCGAGCATAGCCGTACGCACGCTCGCCTCCGCCGTTGGCGCCGAGGCCGCGAACGACACGTTCACCGAGGCGCGCACCCCAGACGGCTCGCTCACCATCTGCGCCGCCGGCCAAGACCGCCCCATGACCATCTGGTAGGGCGCCATCCGCGGCACCCTCATCGCCGAGCGCTGCAAATCAGACGGTTAAGCCCCGATAGAAGCGCATAAGCGTCTGATTTGCAGCGCTCGCGGTCAAAGCGAATAAACAAAAAGCGGGCCGGCCGGGAATTCCCCAGGCCGACCCGCTTGCTTTGCGAGTCTCTTTGCGAGAAGGCCGCGCTAGGCGCGCTCGATCTTGTCGCAGCCCATGTAGGGGCGCAGGACCTCGGGCACCGTGATGGAACCGTCGGCGTTCTGGTAGTTCTCGAGGATGGCAGCCATCGTGCGGCCGGCGGGCAGGCCGGAACCGTTGAGCGTGTGCAGGTAGCGCGTGCCCTTGAAGTTCTCGGGGTCGCGGTACTTGATGTTGGCGCGACGGGCCTGGAAGTCACCGCAGTTGGAGCAGGAGGAAATCTCCTTGTAGGCGTTGTAGCTGGGCAGCCAGACCTCGATGTCATACGTCTGGCGGGCAGAGAAGCCCAGGTCGCCGGTGCACAGGGAGATGACGCGATAGGGAAGGCCAAGCTGCTGGAGCAGGTACTCTGCCTCGGCCGTCATGCTCTCGAGCTGGTTGTCGGAGTCCTCCGGCTTGGCGAACTTGACCATCTCGACCTTGTCGAACTCGTGCTGGCGGATGATGCCGCGGGTGTCACGGCCAGCGGAGCCGGCCTCCTCACGGAAGCACGGGGTGAAGGCGGTATACCAGCGCGGCAGGGAGTCAGCCTCGAGGACCTCGCCGGCATGGAGGTTCGTGAGCACGACCTCGGCCGTGGGGATGAGGAAGTTGTCGCCGGAGACGTGGTAGGCGTCGTCCTCGAACTTGGGCAGCTGGCCCGTGCCGAACATGGTCTGGCGCTTCACGACGATGGGCGGCCACCACTCCTTGAAGCCGCGGCTCGTGTGCGTGTCGATGAAGAAGTTGATGAGCGCGCGCTCGAGGCGGGCGCCGGCGCCACCGAGGACGGTGAATCGGCTGCCGGAGAGCTTGTTGCCGCGCTCGAAGTCGAGGATGTCGAGGTCGGTGCCCAGGTCCCAGTGGGCCTTGAACTCAAAGCCCTCGGCCTTGAAGTCGCGCGGGGTGCCCCAGCGGCGGCGCTCGATGTTCTCGGTCTCGTCGACGCCCACGGGCGTGGCCTCGCACGGGATGTTGGGCAGGTGGGCCATGAAGTCGTAGAGGTCGGCCTCGAGCTTGCTGCGGCGCTCGGCCAGGCCGTCGATCTTCTCGTTGACCTCGCGGACGGCCTCCTTGGCGGCCTCGGCCTCGTCCTTCTTGCCCTCCTTCATGAGAGCGCCGATCTTCTTGGACTCTGCGTTGCGCGTGGCCTGGAGCTCCTCGACCTCGCCGATGACGGCGCGGCGCTCGTCGTCGAGCTCGAAGAACTTCTCGCGGTCCCAGCTAGACTGGCGGTCGGCCATGGCCTTGTCGATGGCGTCAGGGTTTTCGCGGACAAACTTCATGTCGAGCATGGGTGCTCCCTCTCGTTGCTGTCTCACGGGGCACAGGTACCCAGCCCTGCCCCAAGGCGCGCGGCCACGTGCCGCTCGCCCCCAACGGGCCCGAGACCCGCAGGATGTACTGAGAGGCAAGTATATACTTATGACCGTTATTGACGAACGCGCACGCGCCCGCATCGCGCGGGCAAACCAGACCGGAAGGGCAGCACCCCATGGATATCGCAGGCATCTTCAGCTGGCTCTTTAGCTCCAGGGAGGGCGTGCTCGTCCTTCTCGGCATCATTCTCGTGGGCTTCCTCATCGCCGCCGTCATCCTCGAGCGCAAGACGCGCAAGGACTTTGACCAGTACGAGGACGAGGAAGACGACGAGAGCGGCTGGTCCTTCTTCGACGACGACAACAAGTAGCACCTGGCAAGGGGGACGGGTTCATCCGCCATGACGACGGGCCCATCCCCTTTGACATGAAAAAAGGCCCCGGGCGAACCCAGGGCCTCATCTCATTCATGGTGCGGGCGAAAGGACTTGAACCTTCATGGGGTTGCCCCCATACGGACCTGAACCGTACGCGTCTGCCAATTCCGCCACGCCCGCAGATGCAGGAATGACTATACCCCATGCGCACGCCGCTTCGCAAGAACTTTTTTCGCAATCCGAGAACAGCCGGGCAAAACGGCGCGAGAACGCAGCTGCTAGAATGGCAGCATCGACGCTACGGCAGCAAACGCAACTGAAACGAGGACAAAGGCCGTGCAAGATCCCACCCCCACGCAACAGGGTTGGGCCACGCCGCCATACCAGGCGCAGCCCCAAGCCGAGCAGGCGTTGCTGCTCGGCCGCTACCGTGTGGTCGAGACCCGCGGCACGGGCGGGTTTGGCTCCGTGCAGGTCTGCTGGGACACAAGGCTCGAGCGCAGGGTCGCCATCAAGTGCATGCCCCTCGCCGCCGCGCCGGGCATGTCAGCCTCGACGCTTGCCGAGGCACTCGACGAGGCGCGCATCACGTCTCGCCTCACCCACCCAAACATCGTCACCGTTCACGACTTCGAGGTCAGGGGCAGCGTGGCCTACCTCATCATGGAGTACGTGAGCGGCCTTACGCTCGCCGAGCTTCTCGCGCGCGTCGAGGGCGGCGTGCTCACCTACGACGAGTGCGCGCACCTGCTGTCAAGCCTGGCCGCGGCGCTTGACTTTGCCCATGCCAACGACGTGCTGCACCTCGACATCAAGCCGTCCAACATCTTCATCGACAGCTCGGGTGCCGTGAAGCTCGGAGACTTTGGCATGGCGAGCCTCGCGAGCGTCGCCGGCTGGGAGGGCGCTCGCGGCGGAACCGTGGGCTACATGCCCCCCGAGCAGCTTGCGGGCGAGCTCGTGGACGAGCGCACAGACGTGTTCGCCCTCGGCGTCGTCTGCTACCAGGCCCTCACGGGCGCCTCCCCGTTCCTGGCAAAGGACGCCGAGGCCTCTCGCAGAAAGATCGAGCGCGGCGCCAAGCCGCTTGCCAAGGTTGAGCCCGAGCTGGCCGGCCCGGCAAGCGACCTCATCGCGCGCGCCCTCTCCGCCGACCCCTCCGAGCGACCCTCGACTGCAGGCGAGCTCGCCAAGCTCGCCGTTCCCTACCTGGGCGATGAGGACGAGGGTCACACGTCCGTGGCCTCGCTCGTGGCACAGGCAACCGGCGAGCCAGATCCAAACGCCCAGGCGTGGGAGCAGGCGGCCCACGTGAGAGCCATCGAGCGCTGGCCGTGGCTTCCCGCTGCCATCGAGAGGTCCGTATCAGCGCTGGCGGCAGGCGGTGTGGCCTGGCGCGTTGCCCCGGAAATCGCAACGGCCCTGGGCGCGCAGGCCGCGCCCCTTGCCGCATCGGCGGCGTTCGCAACTGCACTCGCGCTGCTCTCCGCACTCTCCCCCGCGGCAGGCGGCACCACGGCATGCGTGCTCGCCGTGGCGGGCATGCTGTCCTGCGGCATGTACTCGCCGGCGTTTCTCGTAGCCGCGCTCATGGCAGTGGCCCTCCTCGCATGGCGCGCGTCCGTGGCCAGCTGCCAGGGCCCCTCCCATGCGGCGCTCCTGCTTCCGTCTGCGCTCGGCTCCCCGTTCGCGGGGCCCGCCGTTGCCGGCGCCGTGCTCGACCCGACGGCAGCGCTGGCCACCGGCGCCGCGGGGGCCGCACTCGAGCTCGTCCTCGCCAACATCGCCCAGGCGGCGTCTGGGGACGCCTTTGCGGCGGCTGTCGCCGAGACGCTTTGTCGCCCGGAAGCCTGGCTCTCCGTTGCAGGCTGCGCGAGCGGTGCGTGGGCGGCCTCAGTCATTGGGGCGGGCCGGGGCGGCGCCAGGGGAATCGCAGGCCAGGCGGTGTGCGCCGCCATCCTTATCGCCGCTCAGGTTCTCGACGCCAGAGTGGAGAATGGCGGGTTATGGACAGTGCCTGACGCAGCGGGTATAGCAGTTGCGGTAGTCTGTGCAGTACTTGTGAGCATTGTCACCTCGACCATCGGCCCCTCGCCGAGACATATGGAGGATGAGTAGCGTGAACTTCCTTAACGTCTTTGAGCAGCGCGTCGGCAGCCTGTTCGGCGCCACCGCCCAAGGTCTCACCGCCCCGTTCTCCTTCAAGAAGCTCGCCAAGAAGGCCGCCCGCGAGATGGAGGCCGAGACCTACGTCATCAACGGTGTCGACACCGCGCCGGCGCTCTACACCATCCTCGTCTCCAGCGAGGACGACCTCGCCATGCGTCCGCTCTACGCGCAGATCACGAAGGAGACGGCCCAGTTCATCGAGGGCCAGGCGCAGGGCAAGGGCTACGCCTTCGTGGGAAGGCCCGTCGTTCGCTTCATGGCAGACCCCTCACTCAAGAGCGGCAAGTTCTCCGTCTTTGCCGAGAACGTCGACGTGCAGACCCTCAACCGACTCCGAGAGGAGGAGGCCCTGTTCCTCGGCGTGGGAAGCTCTCGCGCGGGCGGCCTTGGCGGCGCCGCGGGCCCGCACGGCAACCGTGCGCCCCAGCCCCAGCCGGCGGCCCCCGGCCTTCGTCCAATCCCCCAGCCCGCGCCCGCAAAGCCGTCCCCGGCAGACAGTATGTCGGCCGGCCTCGACGTCATGCCGCAGGAGGCCGTGCTCGACGCCGAGCAGGCACTGCTCGCCCGCGGCGCGGCGCGTCAGATCCAGAACGTCCCGCTGACCGGCAGCAGGCAGGCGGGCTCGCCGCAGATGCCCGCCGTGCCTCCGATGCCCGCAAGTGCACCCGCAGCCAGGCCCGCCTACCAGCAGCCAGCCGCCGCCCCCGCACCGCAGCCCGCAACGCCCGCACGTGTCCCCGCACCCGCCGCCGCGCCCGTCCAGCAGCGCGCCGCGCAGCAGGTTCCCCAGACCGTCCGGGCGCCGCAGGCCGTACCCGCCCCGGTGCCAGCCGCGCCCGTGGCGCCCGTCACCTGCCTGCTCATCGACAGGCAGTCGGGCCGCACCTACACCGCGAGCGCCCCGCGTACCGTCATCGGCCGCGAGCGCACGCCTGGTGGCGTCGTCCTGCACGACCCCAACGTCTCGCGCAGCCACGCCGAGCTCAGCCACGACACGCAGGGCTGGCGCATCCGCGACCTCAACTCCACGAACGGCACGCTCGTGAACGACGTGGACGTCGACGAGTGCCCGCTTCGCGACGGAGACCTCATCACGCTTGGTCTCACGAACCTCGAGTTCCGGGAGAACTAGCATGATTGACCTCGTCTTGTTCGTCGGGCGCATCGCGCTCGTGGCCATCCTGTACCTGTTCCTCTTCATCGTCATGAAGACGGGCATCGGCCTCGTGAAGGGCCAGCGCAAGGACCCTGCGATCTGGTGCGTTGACGTCGACAAGGGCCCGCGGCAGCTGCGCGGCCTGCACGTTGACATGCTCGGCCCCGTCGTGGTGGGCCGCTCGCCGTCGAGCGACATCGTCATCTCCGAGCCGTTTGTCTCGTCCACGCACGCGCGCTTCACGCTCCAGGGACCGGCGCTCGTACTCGAGGACCTCAACTCCACGAACGGCACGCTCGTGAACGGCCGTTCCATCCTTGACCCCGTGACGCTGCGCGATGGCGACGAGGTCCAGGTGGGGGACGTGGTCATGAGGGTGAGCCGCCGATGAGCGACGTCGAGCAACATCCCACGCAGGGCCGAGGTTCCACGGGCCCCATCCCCATCGCAAGCCGCATGGCACATGCGGCCAGCGGATTTGTCCAGATCCACGGCCGCCATGCCGCGGCCGAGCCGGCACGCCCCACGATCGACCTTGACGCCCGCCCCGGCGGCGGCGTCGAGATTGGCGCCGACACGCGCCTGTCCTGGGCGGCGAGGACGGACGTCGGCCTCGTGCGCGGCCACAACGAGGACTCCTACCTCGTGAGCAATCCCCTGTTTGGCGTCTGCGACGGCATGGGAGGCCACGCCGCCGGCGAGGTGGCGAGCGCCATCGCCGTCCGCACCATCTCGAGCCATGCCCCCGCAAGCGCGGACGACAGCCTGCTCGGCGCCGCCGTGGAGGCGGCCAACGAGGCCGTCATCAAGGGCGCCGAGACAGGCGAGGGCAAGCCCGGCATGGGCTGCACGGCAAGCTGCTGCGTCATCGAGGGAACTCGCATGGCCGTGGCGCACGTGGGAGACTCGCGCATCTACCTGCTCCACGCAGGCACGCTCGTGCGCATCACGCACGACCACTCCTATGTGGAGGAGCTCGTCGACGCCGGAGAGATCACGGCGGACGAGGCACGCGTCCATCCCTCGCGCTCCATCATCACCCGAGCGCTCGGCTCCGACCCAGACATGTACGCAGACCACTTCTCGCTCGACGTCGAGCGCGGAGACCGCATCATCATCTGCTCGGACGGCCTGTCCTCGATGGTGCCCGACAGCGGCATCGAGACCATCGCCGTCTCCACGGCTTCCCCCATCGACTGCACAGACCAGCTCGTGAGCGCGGCGCTCGTCGCCGGTGGCCACGACAACGTCTCCGTCATCGTCGTGGACGTGGTGAGCGACGGCCGCGAGGAACAGAGGAGCCGCGCGAGGAAGCACGCCGTCATCGGCGCGCTCGGCGTGCTTGCCGGCGTGGCCGTCGCCGCGGCGGTTGTCCTTGCGCTCATCGTGAACAACTCCTGGTACATAGGCACGTCAGCCGGGAACGTGGGCATCTACAAGGGCATTCACGGCTCGTTTCTCGGCATCCCGCTCTCCGAGCTCGTCGAGACAAGCACGGTGAGCCTCCAAGACCTGCCCGAGACAACGCAGCACCAGCTTGCCGGCGGCATCACGGTGGACAGCGTCGACAAGGCGCGCGCGACCGTGAGCGCATACGCGCAGCAGATCGAGGAGGAAAAGGCGAAGGTCCAGAAGGCCGCCTCGGACGCACAGTCCGAAAGCACGGATGGATCGGTTGGCAGCAAGGCGGGGGACTCCGGTCCCGAGGCCGCCCAGACGCAGCAGGGAGGCGAGTAGGACATGGCACACGGAATCGGGGGCTCGAGGAGAACGACCGAGCTGCTTCTCCTGTGCGCGGGTGCCATACCCGTGCTGCTGCTCTACTCCATGTACGTCATCAACACCGGCGCCCAGCTGTCGCTCGAGACGCTCGCCGTGCCCATCGGCCTCGTCGTCGCATTCGTGGCCGCGCACATCGCCGTGCGCTTCCTGGCGCCCGGCGCGGACCCGGCCATCCTGCCCATCGTGTTTGTGCTCTCCGGCATCGGCGTCACGTTCGTGACGCGCCTGGCGCCGGAGGACGCCATGGGCCAGGTAATCTGGCTGTTCGTCTCCGTAGCGGCGATGGTGGGCGTGCTTGCGCTCGTCCCCAACCTCGACAGGCTCGCCGAGTACAAGTTCACGCTCGGCATCGCCGGCGTGGCGCTATTGCTGCTGCCCGCACTCGTCGGCACGGAGATCTACGGCTCAAAGCTCTGGATTCGCATCGGCGGCTTCTCGTTCCAGCCCGGTGAGATCGCCAAGGTTCTCATCGTCCTGTTCCTCGCCGCCTACCTCTCCGAGAACCGCGAGGCGCTCGCGGCGTCCTCGCGCAAGGTGGGCCCGTTCACGCTGCCGCGCCTGCGCATGCTCACGCCCATG
Source organism: uncultured Parolsenella sp. (assembly GCA_934668375.1). Classification (GTDB taxonomy): domain Bacteria; phylum Actinomycetota; class Coriobacteriia; order Coriobacteriales; family Atopobiaceae; genus Parolsenella. The sequence continues at coordinate 19,735 of CAKUNF010000017.1, forward strand.
CTCGTCATGTGGGGCATGTGCCTGCTCGTCGTGGTCTTTGAGCGAGACCTGGGCAGCGCGGCGCTGTTCTTCACGATGTTCGTCGTCATGCTCTACGCGGCGACGGGACGCCTGGGCTACGTGTTCGTGAGCCTGGGACTGCTCGCCATCGGCGGCTTCGTCTGCTACCAGCTCTTCAACCACGTGCGCGTGCGCTTCCAGATCTGGCTCGACCCGTTCGCGGACCCCTCCAACACGGGCCTGCAGATCGTGCAGTCGCTCTACTCCATCGCGGACGGCGGCCTGTCCGGCGCCGGCATCGGCAAGGGCATGCCCACGCTCATCCCCGTGGTCAAGAGTGACTTCATCTTCTCGGCCATCGCCGAGGAGATGGGCCTTCTGGGCGGCGCGGCCGTGCTGCTGCTGTTCATGTTGCTCGCCGTACGCGGCCTCACCACGGCGGCGCGTGCAAAGAGCGACATGAGCGCGTTCACGGCCGTCGGCCTCGTGGCGTCCCTCTCGTTCCAGGCGTTCCTCATCGTGGGCGGCGTCACGCGTCTGCTGCCCCTCACGGGCGTCACGCTGCCGTTCATGAGCCAGGGCGGCTCGTCGCTGCTCTCGAGCTTCATCGCCGTGGCCCTGCTGCTCCGCGCGGGCGACGAGGGCACGGGGCGCGCGGCCCTGCCAGACGGCAACGGCACGTCCACCGCGGCGCCCGTCGCCGTCCCCGGCGTCACGGGCGCGCAGCCCGTGGTCCAGGGCAGGCACGCCCGAGCGAGCTTTGGCCTAGGCACCGAGGAGGGCGGCGTGCTTGGCCGCGTGGCGCTCGGCAACAGGCTCACGCTGCTCGTGACGTTCTTTGCGCTGCTGTTTGCCGCGCTCATCGCCAACCTCACCTACATCCAGGTCATCAAGGCGAGCTATTACCAGGAGCTGCCCAACAACAACCACACGATCGCGAGGAGCGCCTACGTGCAACGCGGGGCCATCCTCACCTCGGACGGCGTGACCCTCGCAGAGTCGCTCAAGCAGGCAGACGGCACCTACGTGCGCACCTACCCGCAGGGCTCGCTTGCGGCGCACACGGTTGGCTACCTCTCCACCCAGTACGGCGCCACCGGCGTCGAGGCCTCGATGAACGACTCGCTCACCGGTCACGCCGACTACTCCAACTGGACGAGCACGCTCTATGCGCTCGCCGGCGTGAGCCAGCCCGGCAACTCCGTGGTACTCACGATTGACTCGCGCATCCAGCAGGCGGCCGAGGAGGCGCTCCAGGGCCACGTGGGCGGCATCGTCGTGCTCGACCCGAGCACGGGCGCGGTGCTCGCCAAGGCGTCCTCGCCCACCTACTCCTACAACGACATCAGCAACATCCTTCAGAACGGCGACTCCAACGGCGAGCTGCTCGACCGCACCACGGGCGCGCTCTACACGCCCGGCTCCACGTTCAAGGTCGTGACCCTCTCCGCGGCACTCGACGGCGGCCAGTTCACGCTCGACTCCTCCGTGAGCGCGCCGGCCTCGCTCGACATCGGCGGCGCCGCGGTCACGAACATGAACGGCGAGGACTTTGGCCAGACAACGCTCGAGGAGGCCTTTGCCCACTCGGCCAACACGGCTTACGGCCAGGTTGCCACCCAGATTGGCGCAGACTCGCTCGTGCGCTACGCCCGCGCCTTTGGCTACGGCACCTCGCTCGGCCAGGACTTCTCGTCCGCGGCCTCGCTCATGCCAGATCCGGGCGAGATGACGGAGTGGGAGACTGCCTGGGCAGGCGCCGGCCAGCCCGTGGGCCAGCACGCAAGCCCCGCCGGCCCTCAGACGACCGTGATGCAGAACGCGGTCGTGGCCGCAGCCATCGCCAACGGCGGTGTGGTCATGAGCCCCTACGTCGTTGACCACGTACTCTCCCCCGAGGGCGTCACCGTGAGCACCACCCAGCCCAAGAGCCTGGGACAGGCCATCAGCGCCAGCACGGCCGAACAGGTCAAGCAGGCAATGCTCGAGGTTGTACAGAGCGGCACCGGCATGGCAGCGCAGGTTCGTGGCGCGCGCGTGGCAGGCAAGACGGGAACCGCCGAGGCAGGCGGCCACGTGAACTCCTCGTTCATCGGGTTTGCCCCGTACGACAGCCCCACACTCGCGATTTCCGTCTACCTCGAGGGAACGGACTCCGACAGCGTGAGCGGCGTCGCAGCACAGCTCGCCGGCCAGGTACTCTCCAAGTCCCTGAACGCGCAGGCCTCGGGATCGGAGCAGTGATGAGTAGCCGAACCATGGGGACGTCACCGCGACACCAGGGCACTGGCGGGCTTCTGAGCGGCTGCGGAGGCTGTCCCAACACACGCGCCACAAGACGCAAACTCGCGTCCCAGACAGACGCGATTGATGAGATGATTAGCAGACGCCGCGCGGGCGAGCGCGGATTCTCGATGGGAGCAGAGCATGGCAGATAGGGTTCTCGGCGGACGCTACACCGTCCAGGACAAGATTGGCATCGGAGGCATGGCCACGGTCTACCGCGGTCTGGACACCGTGCTTGGACGCACGGTCGCCATCAAGACGATGCTGCCGCAGTACGCGGCCGACCCCTCGTTCGCCGCTCGCTTCAAGCAGGAGGCACAGGCCGCCGCGGCTCTCCAGAGCCCCTACATCGTGGGTGTCTACGACTGGGGCAAGGATGGCGACACCTACTACATCGTCATGGAGTACCTGCGCGGCACGGACCTCAAGAGCGGTATCCGCAAGCACGGCGCTCTCGACTGCCGCAAGGTGGCCCAGATCGGCTCGCAGATCTGCCAGGCGCTCTCCGTGGCACACGGACACGACATCATCCACCGCGACATCAAGCCGCAGAACATCATGGTGCAGCCAGACGGCAACATCAAGGTGATGGACTTCGGCATCGCGCGCGCAAAGAACAGCCACCTCACGGCCGACAACTCGGTTCTCGGCACGGCGCACTACGTCTCGCCCGAGCAGACGCAGGGCAAGGAGCTCGGCCCCACGAGCGACCTGTACTCCCTCGGCATCGTCATGTACGAGGCGGCCACCGGCCGCGTGCCGTTCGATGGGGACGACGCCATCGCCGTGGCGCTCAAGCAGGTCAACGAGCAGCCCGTTCCGCCCAGCCAGGTAAACCCGAACGTGGACGCCACGCTCGAGGGCATCATCCTCAAGTGCATGCGCAAGAACCCCGCCGAGCGCTTCCAGACGGCAGACGAGCTGCGCCGCGTGCTCAATGACTACTTGGCCGGCCGCATCGTGAACCTCGGTGAGGCCACCTCGCTGCTCACCGCCGCCCCCACCTCGCAGCTCAACCGCACGCCGGGAGGCCGCACGCAGGCCATGCCCAGGGCTGCCGTCTCCCCCACCACCACGGGTCGCATTCCCACCGCGGGCGCCAGCCATGCCTCCAGCATGCAGGTGCCCGAGAAGAAGCCCATGAGCAAGGGCAAGATTGCCGCCATCGTGATTGGCGTCATCGCCGCCATTGCGCTCATCGCAGGCGGTGCCATGGCCCTCATGGGCAACGGCTCCGGCACCAAGGCCATGCCCAACCTCGAGGGAATGACCAAGGACGAGGCCACGGCCAAGCTTGCCGAGTACGGCGATGGCTTCTTTGTGGTGAGCACGTCCGAGCAGTACGACGACAACATCGAGGAGGGCAAGCTCATCAGCCAGGACCCGGCTCGCAACACCCAGTGCGAGAAGGGCACCAAGGTGAGCCTCGTCTTCTCCAAGGGCAAGAAGCCCGCCGCCACCGTGACGGTCCCAGACCTCAAGGGCATGACGCCGTCTGAGGCCGAGTCCGCGCTGGCAAAGCTCAACCTCAAGGGAGCTGTGGGAGACTCCGTTGAGTCCGACGACGTCGAGAGCGGCAAGGTCGCCGGCCAGGACCAGGCTGCCGGCGGCGACGCCAAGGAGGGCGACACGATCACGTACCACCTCTCTTCCGGCGTAGGCAAGGCAGATGCGGGCGACCACTCCGGCGAATCGCTGAGCTCTGCCAAGAGCGAGCTCAACTCGCTTGGCTTCACGAACATCAGCGTGTCGCACGCCTACAGCAGCAGCGTGTCCAAGGGCTACGTCATCAGCCAGAGCCCCACAGGCAACCAGTCCAAGGACACCACGATCACGCTGAGGGTCTCCGACGGTCCCGACCCCGCACAGAGCAACCAGAGCACCAACTCCGGCAACTCCGGTAACTCCGGAAACTCTGGCAACTCCGGCACTTCGACCGGCGGCAACAGCTCGTCCTCGTCTGACACCGGCAATAGCGAGACGGGCGACGAGGACTCCGGCAGCAACTAATCCAGGCCTCGGAGCATCTCAACGACTGGCGCCGCCTCCCACTCGGGAGACGGCGCTTTTCTCATGCCTTCGTACTCACACTTTCGCGAGTGTAGGTAATGAGTCATATTGGCCCTTCTCAGGCACCCCTAAATGACTCATTACCTACACTCGCGCCGAGCGGCCATGGACGTCGTCCGATTCAGCAGCAAAAGGGGCGCCGTTTCCCCTGCGGGAAGCGGCACCCCACGTACAAAAAGCGGGCCGGGGCTTGACGTCCCGGCCCGCTGCCATTTCTGGTGCCCCCGGGCCGATTCGAACGGCCGACACCCGCTTTAGGAGAGCGGTGCTCTATCCCCTGAGCTACGAAGGCTTATGTTGCCGAGCGAACCCGGCTCCCACGATGTGGGCAATAACCTATTCTAACGCTACTTGCCCGACTTCTTCTCGGCACGCTTACGCTCTTCCGCCTCATAGAGGTCGGAAAGCATGGCACGACGCTTCTTGGGGCTCAGGCTCGCGACCTTATCCTGCTTCTCATTGCGAATCGGACGAATCTTCATCCACTCGTAGACAAGCGAGGTGATGATGAAGACATAGGCAAGCACGAGCGAGACCACGGACAGAACGCCGCCCGTCGTCGAGAGGTTATACATGTTGGAGCCGTCGGGAGCCCCAATGTAGCCGAAAGCGAACGCGCCCACGACGAACAGAAGGCCCAAGCCGAGGAACACCCACCACATGCGGCGGCGCGAGGCGTAGAGCTCGTCCGCCTTGAGCAGGGCGTTCGTAAGGGAGTTGAAGATGTCCTCCTCTTCGCGCTCGGCGCGGCGGACCTCCTTCTTCTCCTCCTTCGTCATGCCGACGGTGGACGTGGAGCCATCAGGATTCTTCTTCTTGGCCACGACGCGCACAGAACCGGCGGCCTCGCGAACGGGCTTGGCCTTCGTGGGCGACTTGCGCGTCATACCCGAGGAGGAAGACTTCTTCTCCTCATCCGTCTGAGGCTGGTTTCGCTTGTTGAACGGGCTACGCTGGGACATTGCTCTCCTTCATTGGAACGAACTTCTCGCCGGTGATGATCTCGTAGGCCTCCTGGTAGCGCTGAGAGGCGCCGGCGACGACCTCGGAGGGCAGGTGGGGCGGCTCGCCCGTCATGTCCCAGTTCGCGCGCAGCCAGTCACGGACGTACTGCTTGTCGAAGCTGGGCTGCACGTGACCCTCGGCGTAGCCCTCCGCCGGCCAGAAGCGGCTGGAGTCGGGCGTGAGGCACTCGTCAATGATGGCAAGCTTGCCATCGATGAAGCCAAACTCGAACTTGGTGTCGGCGATGATGATGCCGCGCGTGGCGGCATACTCGGCAGCGGCCTTGTAGATGGCAAGCGAGGCGTCGCGCAGCTGGGTGGCAACGTCTTGACCCACAATCTCTGCGCAGCGCTCGAACGAGATGTTCTCGTCGTGATCGCCCAAGGCGGCCTTCGTCGACGGCGTGAAGATGGGCTCGGGGAGCTTCGAGGCCTCGGTAAGACCCTCGGGGAGCTTGATGCCGCAGACCGTGCCGTTCTCGTCATAGGTCTTCTTGCCCGAGCCGGTGAGGTAGCCGCGGACGATGCACTCGATGGGCACGGTCGTGGCCTTCTTCACGAGCATGGAACGGCCGAGGAGGTAATCCTTGTACTCGGCAAACTCGGCCGGATAATCAGCCGGGTCAAGCGAGATGACGTGGTTGGGCAGAATATCCTCGAACTTCTTGAACCAGAAGGCCGAGACACGCGTGAGGATCTCTCCCTTGTACGGAATCTCATCCGGAAGGATGAAGTCGTACGCGCTGATGCGATCGCTCGCGACCATCAGCAGCGAGTCACCGCAGTCGTAGATGTCTCGGACCTTGCCTTGCGAGTCTGGGCGCTTCCCCATTGCTGCCATACGGCACCGCTTCCCCTCGGTTGAGTTACGCAAAACCGGCAATAACCCGTCTATTGTAGTAGAAAAGCGCTCCCCGCCTAGGACGAGGAGCGCCGCAACAAGCCTGGAAGCCACGTGAATCGGGACTACTTCTCCTCTCCGGGAAGCTGAGGGGTGCGCTCCTGCACGCGAGGGATGTGGAGCGTGAACTTGGTGCCCTTGCCCAGCTCGGACTCCACGCCGATAAAGCCGTGGTGACGGTCGATGATCTCCTTCGTCACGGCAAGGCCCACGCCAAGGCCACCACTCACGCGCTCACGGCTGGCATCGGAGCGCCAGAAGCGGCTGAACACGCGCGCGAGGTCCTCCTTGGCGATGCCAATGCCCGTGTCCGCAACAGACACCAGCACGTCTCTGCCCTCCTGGGCCACGCTCACGACCACATAGCCGTCCTCGGGCGTGTAGCGCAGGGCGTTGGACATGAGGTTGATGATAGCTTGGCGAATCATGTCGCGGTCCACCTCGCAGAAGAGCTCGCGGCGGTTCGTCTTGACATCGAGCTTCAGGCGAAGGCCGCGGTCTGCGAACAGCTGCTCCTGGGCCTCGACCACGGAACGAACGAGGCGAATCATGTCCGTCTTCTCGGGATTGAACTTCGTGGTTCCGTTCTCGATGCGCGAGAGCTGCAGCATCGCGGAGACGAGACGAGACAGGCGCCTCACCTCACTGGCCACGGTCTCAAGATGCTCCTCGTCTGCCGGCAGCACGCCATCCTGCATGGCCTCGACGGTTGCGAGCATGGCCATGAGCGGCGTGCGCAGCTCGTGGGCAACGTCGCTCGTGAGGCGATGCTCGAGCTTGAGATCGCGCTCGAGCGAGGTCGCCATGTCGTCGAACGTCTCGCCCAGCTGGCCGATCTCGTCGTCACCGACGATGCCGGTGCGAGCCGTGAGATCGCCGGAACGAATCTGGGCGGCCGTTGAGGTGATGGACTTGATGGGCTTCGCCAGCTTGCGGGAGACGATGACGCCCATGACGCACGCGAGAATGACGGCGACGATCGCCGCGTAGACAACGGCGTTGTACGAGGTGGTGCGGAAGGCGGCGTCACCCTTTGTGAGCAGGGCATCGCTGCCAAAGGCCCACAGGCGCACCGTTCCCACCACGTTGCCAGACGAATCGGTGATGTCATGCGACACGACCGAGTCCGCGTCCGTGGGCGCCAGCGAGACGCCCTTGGAACGCGACGCCGTGGCCGCGCTCGCGACCTCTCCGGCGTCCTCGTGCTCGGCACCGCGAGACCACGTGTCGTCGTAGACGATGCCGCCATTGGCATCGATCACCTGGACGCCGACCTCGCTCGATATGGACGAGGACTGCACGGTGCGATCCACGTCCTCATCGGACCAGCCGTTCACCGTGTCATATGACTCGGCCAGGCCGTCGGCGATGACGGACGCATAGCGCTCCATGTTCGAGCGCGTGTAGCTCATGAACTGGGCTTCCCAGTTGACGCCCAGAACGGTGATGAGGATGATCGCCGTTACGGCGGCAACGCCGGCGAACATGAGCGTCATCTTGCCACGGTACGACATGTGCCGCGACTGGCGGTTCGAGAGGGTCTTCCATGAGGCCTTCGAGCCATCGGACGTCTTGAGCGCCTCGGGAATGTCATCCTCGGGGCGCTCCTGACGAATCTTCTTGCCTATGACGAACTTGGCGGCCAACAGGTCACTCTCCCTCGGCCTCGGCTACTTCTCTTCCTTCTCCGCAGGCTCGGGGGCATCGAAGCGATAGCCAACGCCGTGCACCGTGTAGAGCCACGTGGGATTGCGTGGGTCGTCGCCGAGCTTGGCGCGCAGGTTCTTGACGTGGGAGTCAATCGTGCGCTCATAGCCCTCGAAGTCGTAGCCCAGGACCTTCTCGACAAGCTCCATGCGGCTGTAGACCTGGCCGGGATAACGGGCGAGCGTCACGAGCAGCTTGAACTCAGAGGCGGTGAGGTCAACCTCCTTGCCGCGGACCGTGACCTTGTGCGCGGAGATGTTGATGACGAGGTCACCGTAGTCCAGCACCTCGAGCGTGGGCTCGCTCTCGGTGCGGGCGCGACGCAGCAGCGCGCGCACGCGGGCAACGAGCTCGCGCGGCGAGAACGGCTTCACGAGGTAGTCGTCCGCACCAAGCTCGAGGCCAATGATGCGGTCCTCGACCTGGTCCTTGGCCGTGACCATGATGATGGGCACATCGGACTGGTCGCGGATGGCGCGGCAGACGCGCTCGCCAGAGAGCTTGGGGAGCATGAGGTCGAGCACGACGAGGTCAAAGCCATGCTTCTCGAACTCGTCGACGGCGGCCTGGCCGTCACCCACGGCACGGACCCAGTAGCCCTCGCGCTCGAAGTATGCGGCGACAGCCTCGCGAATGGCCTTCTCGTCCTCGACCAGCAGAATCTTCTTAGTGTCCGAAGCCATGACGGCCTCCCTATCAGCTTTAGGCCAAGCGCAGACGCTCGGCATTCCTATTTCGCAGTTTACCCCAACGGGACATTCAGCTAACCACAAGGCTTGCGTGCGGCTGCCACACGTCCTAGAGCGACCAAGCGCGCACCGTAACTGAGCTGGGATAACCCGACTGCTCGTCCTTCACCGTGGCAAACGTCACGAACGTCGACGTCGTGCCCACGCTCGCCGGGTAGTCGCCAAAGTCGAGCGTGCGGTTGGGGGCAGACAACGTGGCGTAGGTCTGCGCGTTCGTGTCAACGATCACGTGCGAGGCGCGCGTCTTGACAAGGTAGACGCCACCCTTGCCCGCGACGACCGCGGCCGGCTCGCGCGGCAGCACGACAAACGAGCCGTCGCCGGAACCGATGTAGGTACCCATGTTGCCAAGAAGGCCGCCCGTTCCGTAGTTGGCCTCGATGGAGAAAACGAACTTCCCGTCCATGTGGGTGGCATACATCGGGGCGACGCTCGCGGGCAGGACAAGCTGGTCAACCTGCGTGGACAGGTCCGAGTCAAGCGAGTAGGCCGTAATGCCGTAGTAACGGCCCTCGCTCACGCGCACGCGCGGGACGAGCGTGACGTTGCCGTCCGACACCGTGGGCGCACAGGCGAAGCGCCCTTGGGACCGAACGACCTCATCGGCAGAGTCGGCACCGGCCTTCCACAGGTAGCACGAGGAGCTCTCCGTTGACTTGGAGCCAGACGAGGACGGCATGACAAGCCAGATGACGCTCGTTCCCGAGCAGCAGGCCAGCGGCGGGTCATAGTCCGCGTCTCCCTTCCACAGCGTCGTGACCGTGCCGAGGCTGCCGTCTGAGAAGGGAGCGGCAAACAGGCGCCAGTCGTGGCTCACGATGTCCAGCTCGGTCCAGGCAAACACGGAGTCCGAGCACTGCGCGTCGTAGATGACGAAGTTGCCGCCCGTCCTCGAGACGTCAACGAGCAGCGAATTCGTTCCCGAGGAGACCGAGAAGGCGCCGGCGCTCGTCATGGCAGAGGGCGTCTCGCTTGGCACCACGTATGGCTTCCACGGGCCCTCGGACGGACGCAGCACGCAGCCGAGCGGCAGGTTCCATGAGCCTGCCTCCGCAAGCGACGCCGTGCCGCGGCCGTCTGCGGCCAGCTCGTAGGTGCCCTGGATGTCTCCGGAGCCCACGACATAGGTGGCCGTGCCCGAGTCCACGACGACGGGATCGGAGGTCGACTCTGCGGGCTTGCCGCACGACGACAGCACCGAGATGGCGGCCGCGCCGGCAGCAGTCGCCGCGGTGCCGCGAAGGAAGGAGCGCCTCGATATGTTGCTCGGAAGGATAGGCATGGGTCTCGGCTACGCCTGAGCGGCCTCGCGGGCCTCAGCCAGGCCGCGGGTGAGCTGGTCTGCGCAGGAGGTCTGGCGCGGGCCACAGGTGTTACCAGCAAGAATGCCGGAAATCTCGTCAACGGAGTGACCAGCCACGAGCTTGGAGATGGCCTTGAGGTTGCCATTGCAGCCACCCTCGAACGAGACCTGCTCGATGGTGTTGCCGTCATCGGACAGGCCGATGTGGATCATGCGGGAGCACACGCCACGCGGGCGGAAGTCATAGCTGAACATAATTCTCCTCCTGTCGAAACAAGCCGTGCCGAGAAGTATCCCCGCTTCCCGGCACGGCCATACCAGTTGTGCTGTCGCGCCTACTCGAAGCTCAGCTGCTCCAGACGGTCAAAGACCACGTCGATGCGCGTGAGGAAGTCCCATGGGTCAAAGATCTCATCGAGCTTCTCGGCGCTCACGGTGCAGCGCGAATCGGCCTCGAGGCGCTCCTTGAACGTGGGGCCGGAGACGCAGTCCTGCACCTCGTGCCACGTGGCCATGGCGTTCTCCTGAACGATGGCATAGGCGTCCTCGCGCGTGATGCCGGTGTCGACGAGGGCGAGCAGCACCTTGGACGAGAAGATGAGGCCGCGCGTCTTGTTGAGGTTGGCCATCATGCGGGCCGGGTAGAGCTGCAGGCCGTCGATGACGCGGATGAGGCACTGGAACATGTGGTCGAGGGCAATGAAGCTGTCTGCCTGCGCCACGCGCTCCGCGGACGAGTGGGAGATGTCGCGCTCGTGCCACAGGGCCACGTTGTCAAAGGCCACCTGAGCGTTCGCCTTCACCACGCGAGACAGGCCGCAGACCTTCTCCATCGTGATGGGGTTGCGCTTGTGCGGCATGGCCGAGCTGCCCTTCTGGCCCTTGCGGAACGGCTCCTCGGCCTCAAGGGTGTCGGTCTTCTGGAGGTTGCGGACCTCGGTGGCGATGCGCTCGCACGTGGCGGCCGTCGTGGCGAGGACGCCCGCGAGGTAGGCGTGGTGGTCGCGGCTGATGACCTGCGTGGACAGCGGATCGTGAACGAGGCCGAGGTGCTCGCAGACGTACTCCTCAACGAACGGGTCGATGCTGGAGTAGGTGCCTACGGCACCGGAGATGGCGCCGAACGCCACGCTCCTGCGGGCGTCACGCAGACGGTCGAGGTCGCGCTTGAGCTCCCATGCCCAGGAGCCGAACTTCATGCCGAACGTCATGGGCTCGGCGTGGATGCCGTGGGTGCGGCCGGCGCAGAGGGTCTCGCGCTCCTCGAAGGCACGACGCTTGCAGATCTCCCCGAGCTTCTGGACGTCCTCGATGATGAGGTCGCAGGCCTGGGTGAGCTGGTAGCACAGGGCCGTGTCTCCAAGGTCTGAGCTCGTCATGCCGTAGTGGACCCAGCGGCTGGGCTTGGGCTGCCCCTCCGGCACGTCGGCGTCGATGTAGTCCTTCATGTTCGTGAGGAAGGCGATGACGTCGTGGCGCGTGACCTCCTCGATGGCATCGACCTCGGACTTCTCGAACTTTGCATGGTCGCGAATCCAGGCGGCGTCATCCTTGGTGATGCCGATCTTTCCCAGCTCGGCCTGGGCCTCGCAGGCGAGCACCTCAATCTCCTGCCAAATGGCGTACTTGTTCTCGAGCGAGAAGATGTGCCCCATCTCGGGACGGGTGTAGCGATCGATCATGCGGCTCCTCCTGTGTTGTCGCGGCTGGCCGACGTGTCAACATGCATAACGCACCGATTTTAGCGCGTGAGCGCAAGGTGACGCTTGGGGACGGGGTCAAAGTG
>CAKUNF010000018.1 GCA_934668375.1 uncultured Parolsenella sp.
GGCCCGTTCGTCTAGCGGTTCAGGACGCCGCCCTCTCAAGGCGGAGATCACCAGTTCGAATCTGGTACGGGCTACCATGAGTTCTTCGGGACACTCCGAGTCCCTTTACATATGGCCCGTTCGTCTAGCGGTTCAGGACGCCGCCCTCTCAAGGCGGAGATCACCAGTTCGAATCTGGTACGGGCTACCAAAAGTTGGACGGGTCGCGAAAGCGGCCCGTTTTCGTATTCAGCTTGCGTTCGTTCGTTGTTCTCGCAAATAGAGAGCGTTTCTGCATGTAGCGAACGTGTTTCTACTTAGTCACAGTTGGGTACGATTCGTTCCACTGGCTGAAAACGTACCGTAAGGTAGAAGTCGTAAGTTCAAGAGAAAAGGGATGTGCGCTATGGCCGAGGCCAAGAACATGATCGAGATCCACGATCTCAACAAGTACTTCGGTGACGTCCATGTCCTCAAGGACATCAACCTCACGGTGAAGGAGGGCGAGAAACTCGTCATCATCGGTCCGTCCGGTTCGGGCAAGTCGACGCTCATTCGCTGCGTCAACTATCTCGAGGAGCCCACGAGCGGCACCATCAAGATCGACGGCACGGAGCTCACCAAGAAGAACCACCTGGAAATGGCTCGCAAGTACTCGTCCATGGTCTTCCAGCAGTTCAACCTCTACCCGAACATGACGGTGCTTGGAAACCTCACGCTTGCTCCCATCAAGCTCCAGAAGAAGAGCAAGGAGGAGGCAACCAAGACGGCTCTCGAGGCGCTTCGCCGCGTGGGCCTGGAGGCCAAGGCGGGGGAGTACCCGCAGAACCTCTCCGGCGGCCAGCAGCAGCGCGTGGCCATCGCCCGCGCACTCTGCACCAAGCAGCCTATCATCCTGTTCGACGAGCCCACGAGTGCCCTCGACCCCGAGATGGTCCAGGAGGTGCTCAACGTGATGGTCGAGCTTGCGCAGGAGAACATCACGATGATGTGCGTCACGCACGAGATGGGATTTGCCCGCGAGGTCGCGGATCGCGTCATCTTCGTCGAGGACGGCCAGATCATCGAGGAGGGCACGCCCGAGCACTTCTTCACCAATCCGAGCAGCGAGCGCACGAAGCTCTTCCTCAGCAAGATCCTCCGCTAGGCACCTCTCTCCGGCCCCGTCGCTGGGTCGGTACCTTACCTTCCAGAATGCGTCACCAACACGAAAGGGGTTCTACCATGCGTACCATCTCTCGTCGTCAGTTCATCGGGTCCATGGGTGTTGCCGCGGCCGCCGTTGCGGGCCTCGGCCTCGTCGGCTGCGGTGGCAGCTCGAGCGCCAGCTCCGACTCCGGCTCCAAGGTTCAGACCATCAAGGACCGCGGTAAGCTCAAGTGCGGCGTCAAGAAGGACGTCGTGGGCTACGGCCTGCTCGACACCGCCACGGGCAAGTACGAGGGCATGGAGATCGACCTGTGCTACCAGGTGGCCGCCAAGATCTTCGACGTCTCCTACGAGGACGCCAAGGACAAGGACCTCGTCGAGTTCACCGACGTCACGCCCAAGACGCGTGGACCGCTCATCGACAACGACACGCTCGACCTCATCTGCGCCACCTACACCATCACCGACGAGCGCAAGCAGAGCTGGGACTTCACTGATCCCTACCGCACGGACCACGTGGGCATCCTGATCAAGAAGGGCTCCATGTCCACCATGGCCGACCTTGACGGCAAGCACATCGGCGTCTCCCAGGGCTCCACGACCAAGGACGCCATCACCAAGATGCTCGAGGACAACGGCTTCTCGGCAACGCCGCAGTTCGACGAGTATCCTGACTACCCCTCCATCAACAGCGCGCTTGACGCCGGCCAGATCGATGCGTTCGCCATGGACCGCTCGACGCTCAAGACCTACACGACCGACGACAAGGAACTCCTGCAGCCCGAGATCGAGTTCGGCGCCCAGGACTACGGCATCGCCACCAAGAAGGGCTCCGACCTCTCCGAGGTCACCGAGGCCGTCGTGAAGGACGTCACCAGCAACGGCTGGATCGACGAGGAGATCCAGACCTGGGGTCTGCTCTAAGTTTTTGAATGTGCGGCCCTCATCGAGGGCCCTGGCGGGTCGCCCGGGAGCTGACTTCCGGGCGACCTCGCATATGGTTACGAAGGGAACGAGATGCTAGACGGACTCCTCGATCCGATGCGATGGTCGCTGACCTTCGCCGAGATGGACTCCCTATGGACGGGCTTTGCGCTCACGCTCAAGGTCGTCCTCGCGGGTCTCGCGTTGTCGCTCGTGCTTGGCACGATTCTCGGCGTGTTCTCCACCACTCGCTCTCGCGTGCTGCGCGGCATCAGCCGTGTGTACGTCGAGTTCTTCCAGAACACGCCGCTGCCGGTGCAGGTGTTCTTCATGTACATGGCCGGCCCCAAGCTGCTCCAGGCCATCCTGGGCACGTCTGACCCGGTGCGCACGAGCGCGTTCGCGCTTGGCACGCTTGGCGTGGGTCTGTACCATGCCGCCTATGTCTCCGAGGTCATCCGAACGGGCATCGAGTCCGTGCCGCGCGGTCAGTTTGAGGCGGCGCTCTCGCAGGGCTTCTCACGCTTGCAGTCCTATGCGTACATCGTGTTGCCGCAGACGTTCAAGGTCATCCTGCCCCCGCTGTGCAACCAGGCGCTCAACCTCGTGAAGAACACCTCGGTGCTCGCGCTCATCGCAGGCGGAGACCTCATGTACAACGCGGATAACTTTGTCTCCACCTATGGATACCTGCAGGGCTACATCATGGCCTGCGTGCTGTACTTCATCATCTGCTTCCCGCTGGCCATCCTCGTCCAGTGGCTCGAGGCCCGTTCCAAGAAGCGTCCGCGTGCCAAGGTCATCCCTGGCGTCACGACCGAGACTGCCAAGGAGGCCTAGGACATGGAACTGTTCACCCCGGACAACATGAGCTTCATGCTCGCCGGCTTTGGCAAGACGCTCGTCGTCTCGTTCTTCGCCATAGTGTTCTCGCTCATCCTCGGCACGGTCCTCGCGCTCGTGAAGTCCTACGCCGCTCGCCCCTTCCGCTGGCTCGTGAGCGCCTACATCGAGCTGTTCCGCTGTACGCCCAACCTGCTATGGATCCTGTTCATCTACTTCACGGTCAAGGGCAACGACGTCGTGATTTCCGTCCTGGCGTTCACGATCTTCACCTCGGCCGTCATGGCAGAGATCGTCCGCGGCGGCCTCAACTCCATTCCCACGAGCCAGTTCGAGGCCGCACGCTCCCAGGGCTTCGGCTTCTTTGCCACGATGCGCCTCATCATCCTGCCGCAGACGTTCAAGACGATCATCCCGGCCCTGTTCAGCCAGTGCACGACGGTCATCAAGGACAGCTCCTATCTCGCTGGCATCAACGTGGCGGAGTTCATGTACTGCTCCAAGGTCGTCATGGCCAAGACAACGAGCCTGAACGACGTGCTTCTCGTGTATGGTTTTGTGTTCCTGCTGTACTTCGCGCTCAACTTTGGCATCTCGCTGCTTGTGCGCGCCTATCAGCGTCGCGTCGTCGCCGCCTAAGGAGAGACCATGTCTGACAAGTCCATAGAACAGGTCAGCCCTGATACGAACACGTACCCGGTTGTCATCACGATTGCCCGCGACTTTGGTGCCGAGGGCCATGAGATTGGCAAGATGCTCTCAACGGAGCTGGGCATTCCTCTATATGACAATGAGATCCTCGTGCGTGCCTCGATGCGTGCCGGCGTGACGACCGATCAGATCGCCGCCTACGATGAGAGCCTTGCTGCCGAGGTTGCGGCCTTTCTGCCCGACCGCGTGGACACGCGATCTGCCGCCGACAAGCTCTTCAAGCAGATGGAGGGCGTCATCCGCGACCTTGGGTCCACGCAGAGCTGCATCATCGAGGGCCGTCTGTCCGACTACATCCTGCGCGACAACCCCAACCGCATCTCCGTGCTCGTGACCGCCCCGCTCGAGGCTCGCGTGGAGATCGTGCGCGCCAAGCGTGGCATCACCGAGAAGAAGGCCAAGAAGCTCGTGAAGCGCATGCAGCGCGCCCGCGAGATGTTCTACAAGCGCTATTCTGCCGGCAAATGGACGCTTCACTCCGAGAAGGACGTCGTGGTGAACCGTGCGCGCTTTGGCCGTCAGGGCTGCGTTGACATTCTCGCCGCCGCCTACCGCACCAAGGTCGCGGCCGTCGAGCGTGCGCAGCAGGCTGCCGAGTAAGCCCTTCTGTGTCATATGCATCGCCTGCGAGGGCGTCGGGTCTAGTGGCCTGACGCCCTTTTGTTCATTCCCGGTGCAGACGCCGCGTGACGTCTGCCGTGATCGATTGGCGCGGTAAAATTCTGAAGATTAGCTCGGGCGGCAACGGACCGCATGAACACGGGAGCCCCATGGCAAAGACCGAAGACAACTCGACGCACCCTTCCGGCACCGGCGCTGGGACGAACGACGTCGTGAACAAGAAGCCCGTGCGTAAGGTCCATGCTCCCAAGCCGAGAGTCGCCGGTACGCCTGTGCGCAGGCATGGGCCGGCATCGGAGGAGAAACCCGCCGATCCCGATAAGAAGCAGGCCGCGCGCGGCGCCCAGTTCATCGGTCTCGTGTTTGGCGCCTATGTGGCGTTCCTGTTCTTCTCCGGCCAGATTGATGAGTTTGTCTCGGCGTTCGCCAACGTCGAGATGAGGTGGCTCGTGGGCGCGGTCATCTGCGTGTGCCTGTACTTCCTGCTCGGCACGCTTGCCTATGTCACGGCGGTCTATCTGGACCACGACTCCCCAGTGGGCTTTCGCGACCTCATGGCCGTCGAGGCGTCTGGCAACTTCTTTGGCAACCTCACGCCCATGCAGATGGGCGCGCTTCCCTCGCAGATCTACCAGCTCACCAAGGCAGGCCTCTCCGTTGGCGCGGCCTCTGCCACGCAGTTCACGCGCTTCATCATGTTCCAGTTTGGCGTCGTGCTATTTGCGGGCATCATGCTGTGGGCCAAGCTCGGTTTCTTCCTCGAGAGCTACGGTGACATCGTCATCCTCAATTTGCTCGTGTTTGCGGGCCATGCCCTTGAGCTCATCGGCCTTTTCGTGGTGTGCCTGTGTCCCAACTTCGTGAGGCGTGCGGGCAGCGGGCTTCTGCGATGGGCCAACGGCCACGGCTGGGTCAAGAACTACGACAAGTGGGATGAGATGATCAACGTCCAGGTTGCACAGTTCTCCTCGGCGTTCAGGCGCTCGGCTGCCAATGTGCCCGACATGGTCCTCACGCTTGTCATCACCATGACGCAGCTGGGCTTCCTCTATATGGTTCCGTGGTTCGTGCTTCATGCCTTTGGCATCGAGGCGGACTTCCTCACGTGCCTCGCGGCGGGCTCAATGGTCCAGCTTGTCTCCACGGCCGTGCCCCTTCCCGGTGGCACGGGCGGTGCCGAGGGTGGCTTTGCGCTGTTCTTTGGTCCCATGCTTGGAAGCTCCGCCACGGCTGGCTTTCTCGTGTGGCGTGTCGTGACGTTCTTCCTGCCCACGTTCGCCGCTCTTCCCATGATCGGCCTCAAGAGCTCTCATCGAGAGAGCATCTATCATCGCGTCCAGCGTTGGCTCGGCCGTGGCAGAAGGGCCGGGGTTCGAGGACGGCGTGGTGGAGTCGCCTACAAGCCCAAGAAGGCCGCTTCCAAGAAGGTCGTCATCAAGAAGACCGGCTCTCAGAAGAAGTAGCCAGCCTTCCTTCCCTGTCCTTTCCTCGAGCTAAAACAATAGCGGGCGCCCCGGGAGACATCTCCCGGGGCGCCCGCCTCTGCGTGGCGTATGTGCCTGCGCCTAGAGAGCCATGCCCTTGGCGCGCTCGATGCGGGCGAGGGCGTCGGCCTTGCCCACGAGCTCGATGACCACGCCAAGCGGCGGGCTCACAAGGTTGCCGCAGACGGCGGCGCGAATGGCCTGGAAGACGAGGCGCTTCTTGGCGTCAAGCCTCTCAGGAAGCTCCTCGAGCGCGGCATCGATGGCCTCGGCGTTCCAGCTCTGCTCAGAGACGCCCTCGAGCGCGGAGGAGGCGGCGGCGAGCACGTCTGCCATGCCTTCCTTGGCAAGGCCCTTGCTCACGGCCTTCTCCTCGTAGTCGAGCGTCTCTGCCGTGGCAAATACCATCGAGCAGATTCCGGCCACATCACCGAGGTGCTTCGTGCGCGGTCGCACGACGGAGGCGAGCGTCACCAGCCAGTCACGGCTGCGATCGCCCTCGGCAATGAGGCCGGCCTCGAGAAGCTCCGGCACCATGATCTTGTCGGTGAACTCCTCGTCGCTCATGCCGGCGAGATACTCGGCGTTGATCCAGTCGAGCTTGGCCGGGTCGAACGTGGCGGGGTTCTTGGAGACGCGGTCGAGCGAGAACGTCGAGGCGAGCACGTCGCGAGGCACGATCGTCGTCTCCCCATCCGGAGACCAGCCAAGAAGCGCGAGGTAGTTCACGAAGGCGTCGGGCAGGTAGCCCTCGTCGCGGAACTCTTCGACGCTCGTGGCGCCGTGGCGCTTCGAGAGTTTCTTGCCATCGGCGCCCAAGATCATGGAGATGTGGGCAAAGACGGGCACGGGTGCGCCGAGGGCCTCGTAGACCATGACCTGGCGCGGCGTGTTGGAGAGGTGGTCGTCACCGCGGATGACGTGCGTGATGCCCATGGCGGCGTCGTCGACGACGGTTGCGAAGTTGTAGGTGGGCGTGCCGTCGGAGCGGAAGATCACGAAGTCGTCGAGCTCCTTGGCGTCAAAGGTCACGTCGCCGTGAACGGCGTCGTGGATGACGACGTCGCCGCGCCCATCGGGGACCTTGATGCGCAGGACGTAGGGCTCGCCGGCCTCGATGCGGCGCTTGGCCTCCGCGGGGTCGAGGTCACGGCAGCGGCGCTGGTAACCCTGGAAGGGGTCCTTGCGGGCCTTGGCGGCCTCGCGGTCTGCAGCGAGCTGCTCGGGCGTGCAGAAGCAGGGGTAGGCCCTGCCCTCGTCCCACAGCTTCTGGGCCGCGGCCTTGTACATGTCGAGGCGCTCGGTCTGGGCATAGGGGCCGTACTCGCCGCCCACGTCTGGGCCCTCGTCCCAGTCAAGGCCCATCCATCGCATGGCACGCAGGATGATCTGGGTGTTCTCGTCGGTCGAGCGCGTCGGGTCGGTGTCATCGATGCGCAGGATGAACGTGCCGTTGTTGGCGCGGGCGAAAGCCCAGTTGAAGATTGCGGTACGTGCGCCGCCAACGTGGAGCTTGCCCGTGGGAGACGGGGCAAAGCGCACGCGCACGGGCTTGGTGCTGTCGGACATGTAGGAGTCCTCCTTGCTCAGGTACATAGACCGCATAAGTATACGCCGCCCGATTGACGTGGTGAGCCCGGGCCAGCCGCGCTTGGGGCGCTATACTTCTTCAGAGCACACACGCGACCCAAGGAGGCTCATCCAAGTGAAGGGCATCGTTTTGGCCGGAGGCTTCGGCACCCACCTGTATCCCATGACGTTCTCTGGCTCCAAGCACCTGCTTCCCATCTATGACAAGCCGCTCGTCTACTACTCGCTCGCAACGCTCATGAAGGCCGACATCCGTGACGTCTTGTTCATCGTGAACCCGCAGGACATGGGCGCCTACGAGGCTCACTTTGGGGACGGCTCGCAGCTTGGCATGAACATCCAGTACAAGGCCCAGGAGAGCCGTGACGGCATCGCCCAGGCGTTCCTCATCGGCGAGGACTTCATCGACGGGGACCGTGTGGCCCTCATTCTGGCAGACAGCATCTTCTACGGCTCGGGCTTTGACCAGAACCTCTCCGAGGCCATCAACCGCAAGAAGGGCGCCACGGTCTTTGGCTACCAGGTGAAGCACCCCGAGTCCTATGCCGTCATCGACTTCGACGCCTCCACCAAGAAGGTCTCCTACATCGAGGAGAAGCCCGAGGAGGCACGCACCAACTACGTGGCCACCGGCCTGTATGTCTATGACGAGAAGGTCGTCGAGTACGCCAAGACGCTCAAGCCTTCTGCGCGCGGCGAGCTGGAGATCACGGACCTCAACCAGATCTACCTCGACCACAAGCAGCTCTACACCTCGACGCTGCCCGAGGGATTTGCCTGGTTCAGCCCGCGCACGGTGGATGACCTCTTCCACGCAGGCGAGTTCGTCCGCGTGGTCCAGCAGTCCACGGGCACCAAGATTGCCTCCATCGAGGAGATCGCCTATCGCAAGGGCTGGATTGGCCGCGCGCAGCTGCTCTCGCTTGCCAGCAAGATCCAGAAGACCGAGTACGGCAAGTATCTTGAGGGCATCGCCCTCTCGACTGGCGAGCTCAAGTAGTCCTTCGCCTGCCTCTACGCTTTTATGCTGAGACCCCCGCCACGGTCCCATTGGTCCGAGGCGGGGGTCTCTCGTTTGCGTGGGTGGTGCTTTGCGCTGGGGAGCCTAAGGGACGTGGCTTGCTACTCGGGGAAGGGGAGGTCTGCGGAGACGGGATGCTTCGGCGTGCTTCTCGGCGTACTCGGCGCGTAACGGCTTAGGCCGTCTACCACGAGGTTGTTGGCGCCTCCAAGCACGCGGGCATCCCAGTGCGTCACGGCGTCTGCTATGGGCTCGCCATCTATCTGCATGGGGACAGGCTCCGAGGCGGTGATGGAGACGGCCTTTCCTCGGAACGTCTCGAGCGTGGGACGACCCGACTTTCCCTTTGGGTCCAGAAGGCCGCTCAAAAGCGGCCGGATGAGCTGGGCGGTGTGGCTCGCCTCGAGCACGATCACGTCGAGCACGCCATCATTCATCATGCAGTCCGGCACTATTTCCATGTCCATTTGGATCATGGCGTTGTTCGCCACGAGGCAGGCGATGCCCTCGCGCTCGTGGGTCACGCCGTCGACCTCGATTGTGTAGTTCACGACCCTCGGCGTGGGGTCTGCGAGCGCCGCCATGAAGTAGGCCGCCTCGCCCATGGCCTTCTTGTTGGGCGCCGCAGCCGCCATGAGCTCGGCGTCAAATCCCGTGCCAGCCATGATGGAGAAGCCTCTCGTCTGGCGCCTTCCGTCGAGCTCCCAGCTAGCCTCACCGAGGTCGCAGACGGCAATGTCTCCCCACCTGCAGGCTCGTGCGAGAGCGGCCGGCTCAGGTGAGTTGCCGATGTTAGCAAACAGCAGGTTTGCCGTGCCGGAGGGGAAGACGCAGGTGTCGACGCTGCGATCGCGCAACGTGTAGAGGAGGTTCGAGACCGTGCCGTCGCCGCCGGACACCACGACGACGTCGAAGCTCTCGGCATCGGCGAGGACCTGCTCGTTGTCGCAGTCTTCGCCAAGGACGCGAAGGACGCATTCGTCGCCCGCGTGGACGAGCTCCCGCTCGAACGCGAATACGGCATCCGAGCCAAAGCCCGAGCGTGGATTATGTACGATGAGGCAGCGCATGGTATCCTCCTGTCTGTGCGCATGCGCGCACGCATGCCATGGTAGCCGATTTTGCCCCGCTTCCGCGAACGCGCCTGGGGCTGAGAGGTCCTTCCTTGTTCATCTCCACGTATGAGGAGCTCGAGCGCTTCTGCGAGCGCGCGTCCTCCAGCCCGGTTCTTGCCGTTGACACGGAGTTCCTCCGCGAGCGCACGTATCGTCCCAGGCTTTGCCTCATCCAGCTTGCCACCTCCGCGGACGACATCGCGGCGGTCGATCCCATCGCCATCTCCGACCTCACGCCCATAGCGAAGCTCTTCAAGGATCCCTCCATCGTGAAGGTCCTCCATGCCTGCTCGCAGGACCTCGAGGTCATCGACGGCGCCATGGGCTGCGTCCCCTCGCCGATGTTCGACACTCAGCTCGCGGCTGCGTTCCTCGGTCACAGGATGCAGCTCGGCTATGGCGCGCTTGTTGAGTCCTACACGGGCGTGCACCTCGCCAAGGCCGAGAGCCTCACCGACTGGTCCCGCCGACCTCTCGATCCCGAGCAGCTCGTCTACGCCGAGGATGACGTCCGATACCTGCCGGGCATCTACGAGCAGATGCGCTCCGAGCTCGTCGAGCGCGACCGCCTCTCCATGGTGCTTCCCGAGATGCAGGCCCTCCTCGACCCCTCGCACTACCGCCATGACCCAATGCTCGCCTACCTGCACCTCAAGCGCGTGAGCTCGCTCACAAAGCGTCAGCTCGCCGTAGCGAGGGAGGCGTGCGCCTGGCGCGAGAAGCTCGCTGCCAAGCGCGACATCCCTCGCAAGTGGGTGATCTCCGATGAGGTCCTCATCGAGGTCTGCCGCCGCATGCCCGCAAACGAGCAGCGCCTCAGGAGGATTCGCGGCACCGAGCAGCTTTCTGAGAGGGATTCCGCGGCCCTGCTTCATGCCGTCTCACGCGGTCTGTCGTGTCCCGCGTCCCGGTATCCGAGCGTCCCCAGGCGCTCGCGCCCATCTGGCGAGCAGGAGAGCGTCGTTGACCTCATGTACGCGATGCTGCGCATCATCTCCGAACGTTCCGGCGTCGCCACGCAGCTCATTGCCACGCGAGACGAGCTGCTCGATTTCATGTCCGGCGAGGAGGGGGCGTCGCTCTCGCAGGGCTGGCGCTACGAGCTTGCCGGCAAGCGCCTCGAAGGGCTTCTGTCTGGCGCCTGCGGCCTCACGGTGAAGGACGGTCGGGTCGAGATCCTCTAGTTTGGCTCGCTTGCCCGCTGGTTTACTTTGTGTCCGGTAGTGGGTACATACTTTCCCAAGTCGTCGACGGAAGGCGGTCTTATGTACTACGGCTACGGCATGGGTTATGACCCCATGTATCTGCTGCTCATCGTGGTCTCCACCGTGCTAGGCATGGCAACGCAGAGCTACATCAAGTCCACGTACGGGAAGTGGTCAAAGGTGCCCCTCGACTCCACGCTCACTGGCGCGGATGTCGCGAGGCGCATGCTCTCGGACGAGGGCGTCTCGGGCGTTGGCATAGAGGCCATCGGCGGAGAGCTCACGGACAACTACGACCCGAGAAGCAACGTCTTGCACCTCTCTCGGGGCAACATGCACGGGGGGTCGGTTGCAAGTGCTGCGGTGGCCTGTCACGAGGCGGGCCATGCCGTCCAACATGCGCGCGGGTACGTGCCCGTAAAGATTCGCTCCGCCCTCGTGCCCGTCGTCAACTTCACGTCTAATGCTTGGATGGTCGTGTTTTTCCTGGGCATCGCCATGGGTGCCGCCGGCCTCATGCGCTTTGCGATCGCCCTCTTTGCGTTCTCGGTCATCTTCCAGATCGTGACCTTGCCGGTCGAGTTCGACGCCTCGCGCCGTGCGGTGGCCTATGTGGAGCGCAGCGGTTTGGGGCCCCAGGCCGTCCGTGGCGCCAAGAAGGTGCTTACGGCCGCGGCGCTCACCTATGTGGCTGCGGCGCTCGTCTCCGTGCTCCAGCTGCTCTACTACCTCTCCAAGGCCGACCGCAGGGGCGATCGCTAGTGGCGTGGACGAGTGCGGCCACGAGGGGAGCGCGATCCGTGAGCTCGGTGGTTGGGGTGGGCTCCGATGCCCTGAGCGTGAGCGCAGCCGTCGGTGCCGCCAGCGCCAGCGTCCAGAAGCTCGGTCCCATGCTCGTCACGGGCGAGGTGTCGGGCTTTCGCGGCCCCAACGCCCGCTCGGGTCACTGCTACTTCCAGGTCAAGGACGACTCGGCAGTCATGAGCGTGAAGGTCTGGAAGGGTATCTACGCAAAGAGCGGCGTTGAGCTCAAGGACGGGCTCCAGCTGGAGATCTGGGGCAGCTTTGATGTCTATGCCGGCAATGGCGAGCTCTCCTTTATCGCCAAGCGCATCTCCGTGGCCGGAGAGGGCCCGCTTCAGCGTCAGGTTGAGGCCCTGAGGGCCAAGCTCAAGGCGGAGGGGCTCGCGGACCCTGCCCGCAAGCGTCCGATTCCGCGCTTCTGCACGCGTGTGGCCGTCATCGGCAGCATATCCGGCGAGGTCATCGACGACGTCAAGCGCACGCTGCTTCGCCGCAACAAGCTCGTTGAGATTCAGGTCGTCGGTGCGAGAATTCAGGGTGCCGGTGCTCCCGAGGACATCATCCGGGCACTCGGCATCGCGGCGGCGGCGCGACCCGACGCCATCCTGCTCGTCCGTGGCGGGGGTTCCTACGAGGACCTCATGACCTTCAATGACGAGGGGCTCTGCCGTGCCGTCGCATCGTGTCCCGTGCCGGTCATCACTGGCATCGGGCACGAGCCCGACTGGCCCATCGTCGATGATGTGAGCGACCGCAGGGCCTCCACGCCCACCGGCGCTGCCGAGAGCGTGGCGCCGGCGCTTGATGAGATCGTGGGGTCCATCAACACGCGTCGTGAGCGCCTCTCGCGCGCCATCGACGTCATTCTCGAGCAGCACGCGCGTTCGATCGGCCAGCAAGGCCTTCTCATGCAGCGATCGATGAGCTCGAGGATCTCCCATGAGTCCCTTCGCGTTGAGGCGCTAGCGAACAGGCGTTGCCTGCGCGACCCCATGACGATCGTGTCGGATCGCGAGACGAGCCTGCTTCAGGCCGAGCAGCGCCTGCTCGATGCCCTGCCGCGCTCGTTGGAACGAAGCGGACGCGAGCTTGACACCCTGGCGGGCCGGCTATCAGATGTGGGTCCCCGCATCGTGAGGCCCTATGAGGCTCGGGTGGGAAGCCTTGCCGCCACGCTCGACGCGCTTTCTCCGCTCAAGGTGCTCGGAAGAGGCTATGCCATCGCGCGCGATCCGGATGGCCACGTTGTGACCGATGCCCAGGCGCTCTCTCGGGGAGACCAGGTGAGCGTGCACTTGGGCGAGGGCTCGTTTGATGCCACGGTGACGTCAGTGCGGGCATAACGGATGTACAGCCGCTCTTGCGGCCACGAGATAAGGAGGGGCGCCATGGCGCTCGAGAAGGATGAGAAGCAAGTCGGGGAGCTCACGTTCAAGGAGGCGTCGGTCGAGCTCGAGCGGGTCGTTCGCCAGCTGGAGTCCGGAGACCTCGAGCTCGAGGACGCGCTGGAGCGCTACACTCGCGGTGTCGAGCTGCTGCGCAGCCTGCGCGATCGCCTCGCCCACGCCGAGCAGAGGGTCCAGGTGCTTCTCGACAGCACGAGCGAGGTAGAGGCGCCCGACACCACGACCGCCAATGCCACAAGCGAGAGCTAGGAGACGAACATGAGCGACTGCATCTTCTGCAAGATTGCCAACCACGAGATTCCCTCGACCACGGTCTACGAGGACGAGCAGGTCATCGCCTTCCGCGACCTTGATCCCCAGGCGCCAACGCACGTGCTCGTGATTCCCAAGAAGCATCACGCCAACATCTGCGACGGCGTTCCTGCCGAGACGCTCGCCGCCATGGCCCACGCCATCGATGAGGTCACGAAGGCCGAAGGCATCGACAAGACCGGGTATCGCGTCATCAGCAACGCTGGCGCCGACGCCGGCCAGACGGTCATGCACTTCCACATGCATGTTATGGGCGGCAAGAAGCTCGGGATGGGCCTGCTTCCGGGAGACGCCGAGTAGCTGCGTCAAGCTGGCCTGCGAGCTTACATACGACGGAAGGGGAGAGGGACATGGATTCGAGGGTCACTAGGGCAGACGAGCTGCACCGCAAGGGCTACAACTGCGCCCAGGCCGTTGCCTGCGCATACTGCGACCTTGTTGGGGCCGACGAGGCCGAGGTGTTCCGCGGCATGGAGGCGTTCGGCCGCGGTATGGGCGGCATGTCGGCCACGTGCGGCGCCATCTCCGGCGCCGTATATCTTGCGGGCCTCGTCGCGAGCGACGCCAATCTCGAGAAGCCTGCGAGCAAGCGTGAGAGCTACAAGCTCTCCGAGCAGATCGTGAGTGCCTTTGCCGAGAAGAACGGCTCCACGGTCTGTCGCGAGCTCAAGGGCATCGGCTGTGACCACGGAATGCTGCGCAGCTGTCCCGGTTGCATCCAAGACGCCTGCGAGATTGTCGAGCGCGTCCTGTTTGCGGACAAGTTCTAAACTCCGAAGCGCACGCAAGGCCCGGCGGTGCCCATCGCCTGCTCAGACAGCTTCGCTTTTGCGAAGAACTCGCATTCGATGGACCCCGCCGGGCCAATTCATCTGAAACTTTCCTCTTCAGCTACAAATCGACGGACCCGCGTCCCAAGAGGATGCAGCCGAACCGATGCTTGTGGCTTAAAAGCGCAACAAGAAAGGCCCCAGGGCTCCTATCGGATGCGAGTTCTTCGCCATCGGCGAAGCTGTCTGAGCAGACGATAGGAGCCCTGGGGCCGCTGACCTTGCGCTTGAATCAGATATCAAGCGAAACGGTGCTAGTACACCATCCCCATGGCCTCGCGGACCTCGGCGAGGGTGGCGTTCGCGATTTCGTTGGCGCGGCGGTTGCCCTCGTGCAGGACGTCCTTCACGTAGCCAAGGTCATTCTCGTAGGCATGGCGACGCTCGCGAATCTCGGCGAAGTAGCCGTTGACAGCCTCGGTCGTGTACTTCTTGAGCGCACCGGAGCCGCCCATGCCAATCTCGTCGGCAATCTCGATGGGGTCGCGGCCCGTGCAGATGGCGGCCGTGGAGAGCAGGCCCGAGACGCCAGGGCGATTCTCGGGATCGAACGTGATCATGCGTTCGCCGTCAGTCTGGCTCTTCTTGATGCGCTTGGCGGTCTCCTCGGGTGTCATGGAGATGGAGATGGCGTTTCCGTAGGACTTGCTCATCTTGCGGCCGTCGAGGCCCGGGAGCAGCGGCACGTCGGAGAGCAGCGCGTCCACCTCGGGGAACACCTTTCCATAGCGGTTGTTGAACTTGCGGGCGATGAGACGCGTGAGCTCGATGTGGGGCAGCTGGTCTCGGCCCACGGGCACCACGTTGCCCTTGCAGAACAGGATGTCGCACGCCTGGTGCACGGGGTAGGTGAGAAGAAGCCCTGTAAGCTCGTGACCGCTCGCCTCCATCTCGGCCTTGACCGTGGGGTTGCGCTGCAGCTCCGCCTCAGAGACGAGCGAGAGGAACGGAAGCATCAGCTGGTTGGCGGCAGGCACGGCCGAGTGCGTGTAGATCATGGTCTTGTCGGGGTCGATGCCGCAGGCGAGATAGTCCATGACCATGTTGTAGACGTTGTCCTGGATGTGCTCGGTGGTGTCGCGGTCAGTAATGACCTGGTAGTCGGCGATCAAGACGTTCGTGCGAACGCCCATGTCCTGGAGCTCCACTCGTCCCTTGAGCGTGCCAAAGTAGTGGCCCAGGTGCAGGCGACCTGTCGGGCGGTCACCGGTGAGCATCGTGTAGTTGCCGGGGTTGTTTGGCAGGTCTGCGCGGATGGCGTCACTACGGCGCTTGGCAACCTCGTAGCTTCCCTCGTTGGGCATGTGTTCCTCCTATGCGGGCGTCGGGCCCTTCCGTTCTGCCCGCCTCGCGCGAGCATAGAATGTGACCCCGTTATGGTACGACAAGCCCGCGTTCCGGTCGAATGGCGCCTACCTGCGGCTTTGCGGCCCCTTTCCCTTATATGCACAAGATATTGTGGTCATGCATTCCGAATCACCATGTGTATTGTGTGCGCAGACACTCTCGAGCAGAATGTCAAGACTGGAATTGCCAGACGGTTCGCCTAGTATCAATAGCGCAACGCGCCCCTTTGATGGCGCGGGTGCCACTCAAGATTAGACGCGCCCCCGAGATCTCGTCGTCGGGCGCTGTGCAATTTGGAGGAGACGGCTCATGAAGATCGTGAAGCGCAATGGCTCAGAGGTAACGTTTGACGTCAACAAGATCGTTTCGGCGATCGAGCGCGCCAACATCACCGTGCCGCTCGAGCAGCGCCTCACGCACGAGCAGGTCGTGGACGCGGGCGACGCCGTCGAGGCCGAGGCGAGCGTGTGCGGCCACACCGTCACCGTCGAGGAAGTCCAGGACATGGTCGAGGACCAGATCATGGCCAAGGGCGCGTTCTCCGTGGCGCGCAACTACATCACGTACCGCTACGTCCAGGGCCTCAAGCGCCAGAACAACACGACGGACGACAAGATCCTCTCGCTCATCGAGTGCAACAACGAAGAGGTCAAGCAGGAGAACTCCAACAAGAACCCCACGGTCAACTCCGTCCAGCGCGACTACATGGCCGGCGAGGTCTCCAAGGACCTCACGATGCGCATGCTGCTGCCCGAAGACGTCGTGGAGGCCCACAACGAGGGCATCATCCACTTCCACGACTCTGACTACTATGCCCAGCACATGCACAACTGCGACCTCGTGAACCTTGAGGACATGCTGCAGAACGGCACCGTCATCTCCGGCACGCTCATCGAGAAGCCGCACAGCTTCTCGACCGCCTGCAACATCGCCACGCAGATCATCGCCCAGGTGGCCTCGTCCCAGTATGGCGGCCAGTCCATCTCGCTCACGCACCTCGCCCCGTTCGTCGAGGTCAGCAGGCGCAAGATTCGTCGCGAGGTCCAGGCCGAGCTTGCCGAGCTTGGTGTCGAGGCCAACGAGGATAAGGTGCGCTCCGTCGTGGAGAACCGCCTTCTCGACGAGATTCGCCGCGGCGTGCAGACCATCCAGTACCAGGTCGTGACCCTCATGACCACGAACGGCCAGGCCCCGTTCGTCACGGTGTTCATGTACCTCAACGAGGCCCGTTCCGCCCAGGAGAAGCACGACCTCGCCCTCATCATCAAGGAGACGCTGCGCCAGCGCTACGAGGGCGTCAAGAACGAGGCCGGCGTCTGGATCACCCCGGCGTTCCCCAAGCTCATCTACGTGCTCGAGGACGACAACATCGAGCCGGGCCAGAAGTACTACTACCTCACCGAGCTTGCGGCCAAGTGCACGGCCAAGCGCATGGTGCCCGACTACATCTCCGAGAAGAAGATGCGCGAGCTCAAGCTCTCCAAGGGCGAGACGCCCGGCAACGGCGACTGCTACACCTGCATGGGCTGCCGCAGCTTCCTTACGCCCGACCGTTCTGGCAACGGCTTTGGCAACGTGGCCCAGGCCAAGAACTACGATCCGAGCAAGCCCAAGTACTACGGCCGCTTTAACCAGGGCGTCGTCACGATCAACCTGCCGGACGTCGCGCTCTCTTCCGGCGGAGACGTGGACAAGTTCTGGCAGATCTTCGAGGAGCGTCTCGAGCTGTGCCACAAGGCCCTCCGCTGCCGTCACGAGCGTCTCAAGGGAACGCTCTCTGACGCCGCGCCCATCCTGTGGCAGTACGGCGCGCTCGCGCGTCTTCCCAAGGGCGCCAAGATCGACCCGCTGCTCTATGGCGGCTACTCCACGATCAGCCTGGGCTACGCGGGTCTCTACGAGTGCGTCAAGTACATGACGGGCCATTCTCACACCGACCCCGAGGCCACGCCGTTCGCACTGTCCATCATGCAGAAGATGAACGACAAGTGCACCGAGTGGAAGACGGCCGAGGACATCGACTACTCGATCTATGGCACACCGCTCGAGTCCACGACGTACAAGTTCGCCAAGTGCCTCCAGCGCCGCTTTGGCGTCATCGAGGGCATCACGGACCACGGATACATCACGAACAGTTACCACGTGAACGTGCGCGAGAAGATCGACGCCTTCACGAAGCTCAAGTTCGAGAGCGAGTTCCAGCGCCTGTCTCCGGGTGGTGCCATCTCCTATGTCGAGGTTCCCAACATGCAGGACAACCTCGAGGCCGTCATGAGCGTGCTGCACTACATCTACGACAACATCATGTACGCCGAGCTCAACACCAAGAGCGACTACTGCCAGGTCTGCGGCTACGATGGCGAGATCAGAATAGTCGAGGATGACGGCAAGCTCGTCTGGGAATGCCCGCACTGCGGCAACCGTGACCAGAGCAAGCTCAACGTGGCGCGTCGCACCTGCGGCTACATCGGCACGCAGTTCTGGAACCAGGGTCGCACCGAGGAGATTCGCGACCGCGTGCTGCATCTGTAAGAGCCTTTGCGTGGGTCCCGTCGGATTTGTGGCGGGGCCCTTTTGCGTCTGTTCTCGACTCGAGAAGCCCATGGGGGAGACCAGTGAACTACGGAGCCATCAAGTACTGTGACATCGCCAACGGCGTGGGCGTGAGGACGTCCCTGTTCGTCTCAGGGTGCAGGGTCCACTGTCCTGGTTGCTTTAACGGTGAGGCCCAGGACTTCGGGTATGGCGAGCTGTTCTCCCGCGAGACCGAGAGCGATCTGCTGGAGAGCCTCAGGCCCTCCTATGTGCGTGGCCTGTCGCTGTTGGGTGGCGACCCCATGGAGCCAGAGCACCAGCCGGAGCTTCTCGAGCTCTGCGAGCGCGTCGTCATGGAACTGCCCGAGAAGGACATCTGGTGCTACACGGGCTACGTCTATGAACGAGACCTGGTTGCTGGTGGTAGACGCTATGTCGAGGGCGTCACCGACCGCCTGCTCGACTGCATCGACGTCCTCGTCGATGGGCCCTTCATCGAGGCTGAAAAAGACATCACGCTGCGTTTTCGCGGCTCTGCCAACCAACGCCTCATCGACCTTCCCAAGACGCGCGAGACCGGCCAGATCACCCTCTGGGACGATGGCCCGCTCTTCGGTACGCACACGATGTAGTTGAGCTGCACGTAATTTGGGGTTATCTGAATATTTGGGCTGCCTAGAGCGGCTTTCTGCACGAAAAACGAGGTTATCGGAACGTATTTTAGCTCTAGCGTTCCGATAACCTCGTATTGTGTGCAGGTGGCTCGCGGGTCAATTGCGCGCTGCTTGCCTGGGTCTACATCCCCAGGTGGGCGGCGAGGTCGAGAATGGCCTTGCGGTAGCCTTCCAGACCCATGCCGGTGATGGTCTCGAAGCAGGCCTGCCTCACGTAGGAGACCTGGCGGAAGTCCTCGCGGTCCTCCACGCGGGAGATGTGAATCTCCACGCAGGGGAGCGACACGGCCTTCAGCGCATCGAGGATGGCGACGGAGGTGTGCGTGTAGGCGGCAGGGTTCATGACGATGCCGTCATAGGTTCCGAGGGCTGCCTGGATCTCGTCGACGATGGCGCCCTCGTGGTTGCTCTGGAAGCAGCGGACACCCGTAAAGCCCGCTTCGGCAGCCGCGGCCTTGCACGTGCGTACGAGCGCCGCGTAGTCTGCCTTGCCGTAGATGCTGGGCTCGCGAATGCCGAGCATGTTGATGTTGGGCCCGTTGATGACGAGAACGGACTTGCCGCTCTTCTCGGGCCTTGCGGAAGCGGCTGCTTTAGCGCCGTCATCGAGGAAGGCTCGTAGCGCGTCCATGTCCTCCTTGCCCAGGCGCTCGTCGTTGATGGCGGCGCGCTGCTGTGCGCGGTAGGAGCTTCTGCGGCCAGGTGTGATGACGATTCGATCCTGCTTCTTGGGCTCGGGTTTGGTCTCCTCGGTTTTTGGATCGTCCTTCTTCTCCGCAAGGGACTCCATCGGGCTTCTTGGTGCGGAGGAGGGGCCGCTTACGCCCACGCCAGACTGAATCGAGAACTCTCGAGAGACGCCCTCGATGGAGGCGGGTCCCAACACGACCTCGATCCCGCTTGCTCCGCGCTTCACGGTGCCCAGGACGCCCCTGATGGCCTTGAGTCCCTCTGCATCAACGGCGCTCTGGTCGTTGAGCGTGAGCCGGAGTCGCGTGAGGCACGTCATGACGCTCGTGACGTTGTCGCTGCCTCCCACGGCGGTCAAAATCTTGCCGGCGACTTCCCGGTACTCCATGGTGCTATCCCTTCTCGAGGGCGATTCGTTCGCGCCTCGTGAGCCATTCGTAGTGACGCTCTAGACTTACACGTTCCGGCCTGCAATGCGACGAGAAATTTGTGGAAGTGGCATGCCTCTCCGCCGAGCGGGTGTTAGAGACCAAGCCTTCGCACAATCTCCAACGCGTCACCCCTTGCCGAGCCCGTGCAGGAGACGATGTGGTCTGCCCAGGCTCGGTAGAGGGGCAGGCGCTCTCGCGCAAGCGCCGCGACGCCCCGTTGCTGGGAGAGGGGGCGCCCCTTGCTGGAGAGCTCCTCGATCTTGCGGTCAATCATGACAACCGAGGAGTTCTGGCGCAAAAGCGGCAGGTTCTCCGGCCTGGTGACCACACCGCCCCCACACGAAATGACAAGCGAGCTGCCCTTGGCCACCTCGGCGAGCGCCTTTGTCTCCATCCTGCGGAAGGTCTCCTCGCCCTGTGTCTGAATGACGTCTGCGGGCGTCCTTCCGTAGCGCTGGGAGAAGTCCACGTCCATGTCGACGAACGTGCGACCTGTGAGCTCGGCGAGGTTTCGACCTGCGCTCGTCTTGCCGCTCCCTGGCATGCCGATGAGCGCCACGTTGCGACACTGGAGCGTTATCTCGCGCTCGATGGAGCCGATGAGTTCCTCGTCCAGCTCGCGTCCCTGCCACATCGCACTCGAGAGCCATGCCTGGCCCACGAGCATCACCAGGCCGCTCTCGGCTGGAATGCCGAGCCTGTCGGCATCGAGCATGATGCCCGTCCGCTCGGGGTTGTAGACGACGTCTACGACGCCTCGTAGGCCGGCAAGCGCCTCGAGCGTTCCCTCCGGCAGCGGTGAGGCCGGGCAGTTTGGATACATTCCCACGGGCGTCGTGTTCACGATGAGTGCCGCGTCCGAATGACGCACGGTGACGGTCTCGTAGGTGTCCGTCCCGTGGCGCGAGATGACGACGGGCGTGGCTCCCGCATCCTCGAGCGCCGCCACAACGGCCTTGGACGCGCCGCCCGAGCCAAGCACGAGGGCCTTGGATCCGCGCAGGGTGTCTCTGCTCCCAAGGTGCCTCTCGCAGAAGCGTCCCAGCATCCATGCGAAGCCGAACAGGTCGGTGTTGTCTCCGATGATGCAACCGTCCGCCCCGTGCAGCAGCGTGTTCACCGCGCCTATGCGGGCGGCGTTGGGGCGCAGCTCGTCAACGATGCCTACCAGGTCTTGCTTGTAGGGAATCGTGCAGTTGAGGCCCTGCCAGGTGCCCTCGCGAACGAAGACGGCGAGCTCGTCCGGCTCGAGCTCCACGAGCTCGTAGGGGGTTGTCCCCAGGCGGTCATGAATCTGCGGGCTCCAACTGTGCCTGAGCGTGCAGCCGAGAAGGCCATACGTCACGGGCGGGTGCATGCGCGGCGCATCCATGGCTAAACCAGCTCCGTATAGCTGCCGAGGTAGCGGTACTCCTCGCAGACGTCGTCGAGCGAGGCGATGAGCTTGGGGAACTCCGGCGCGGCGACGGGGCAGTCGATGTCGAAGTAGAACATGAAGTCGAAGTCCGAGTTGGGAATCGGGCGGCTCTCGAGCTTGAGGAGGTTGATGTCGAGCGCATAGAAGCGAGCGAGCACCTTGTAGAGGCTTCCCGGTTCGTTGGGGGTCACCACCATGAGTGACGTGCGATCCGCGCCCGGGTAGATCTCTAGGTTCTTGGTGATGCAGGCGAAGCGCGTGTAGTTGGCGTCGCTGTCCTGGACGTTTCTCGCCAGCGCCACGAGGTTGTAGAGCTCGGCGCACGAGCGGCTCGAGAGCGCGGCTACGTCGGTGCGCCCGCTCTCGGCCACCATCTTGGCGGCTGCGGCGGTGTTCTCGCAGACATGGACCGTGACCTCAGGGTGCTTCTCAAGGAAGCCCTTGCACTGGGCGATCGCCTGCTGGTGACTGTAGATGTCGCGGATGCCGCTGAGCTTGGCTCCGGGCAGGGCAAGCACGTTGTGGTCCACCTTGAGACGCACGCTGCGCACGATGTGGAAGTTGTGACGCATCATGAGGTCATAGACCTGGTTGACGGTACCTGCTGTGGAGTTCTCCACGGGGAGCACGCCGTAGCTGCAGAAGCCCTCGTCAACGGCACGGAACACGCCCTCCCACGAGTCGAAGTAGCTTATCTTGGCGCGCTTGAAGAGGCGGTCTGCCGCCAGCTGCGAATAGGCGCCCTCCACGCCCTGACAGGCCACGAACGCGTCCTGCGGGAAAAGTGCGGGCGTTTCATTGAGCGCCGCGGCGATCTGCCCGGCGAGCTCTGACTGATGGTTGAGCTCTGCGCTCTGCTCGGAGCGGGAGATCTCCATGATGAGGCTGAACAGCACCTGCGAGTAGTCCCTGAGCTTCTCGGGAACCTTCGTCGCCACGTCTGCGAGCTTGGCGCGCTCGCGGCCGCGGTCCAGGATGGGCTTGCCGCTCTCGCGCTTGTATTCGGCCACCTCGTGCGTGCACTGCATGCGCTGGGCAAAGAGGTCGCAGATCTGGGTGTCGATCGCGTCGATGCGGGCGCGGATTTCTGTGAGGTCGGCCATGGTGCTCCAAACGGTGGGTGATAGCTGGTGGTTGTTGCTAGATTGCGTGCGAGGAGAGCTCGGCGGGCTTGGGCGTGGGCAGGGCGCCGTCGTCCACGAGTGCGTCGAGCAGCGCGAGCGCGCACGCGGCCTCCACGACGGGCACCGCTCTGGGGACGATGCAGGGGTCGTGGCGTCCGTGGACGACGAGGTCCGCGTCCTCGCGAGTGGCGAGGTCCACGCTTTCCTGGCGCCTTCCGATGGAGGGCGTGGGCTTGAAGGCGGCTCGCCAGACGATGGGCATGCCTGTGGAGATGCCGCCGAGGATGCCGCCCGCGTCGTTCTTCTCGGTCACGATGCGGTCGTCAACCACGCGGTACGGGTCGTTGTCCTGCGAGCCAAGTAGCGCGGACACGCCAAAGCCCGCACCAAACTCGACGCCCTTGACGGCGGGGATGCCGTAGGCGATGCGCGCGATGCGGTTCTCGAGACCATCGAACATCGGGTCGCCGATGCCTGCGGGCATGCCGTAGGCCACGCACTCGATGACGCCGCCCACGGAGTCCAGGTCCGACTTGGCGGCGAGGATGGCCTCGTGCATGGCGCGGGCCGCATCGGAGCTTATGCAGGGGAGCTCGTTTGCGCTGATGGCCTCGAGCTGCCTGGCGTCGAGCGCCATGCTGTCGAGCGGCTCGTCGGCTATGCCCTCGGGCCCGAGCTGGGAGATGTGCGCGACGACGCGAATCCCCAGCGTCTGCTCGAGCGCCTGCAGGGCGATGCCGCCTGCGATGCACAGCGGTGCCGTGAGACGGCCGGAGAAGTGCCCGCCGCCCGCGACGTCGTGGTGGTTGCCGTAGCGAAGGTACGCGGGGTAGTCAGCGTGCCCGGGGCGAGGAACGCGGCGCAGGCCCTCGTAGTCCTGGCTGCGGGTGTTCGTGTTCTCGATGATGGCCGAGAGCGGCGCGCCGCACGTGTGGCCGTCCACGAGGCCAGAGAGGACGCGCGGACGGTCCGGCTCGCGGCGAGCCGTCGCTGTGTCAGAGCGGCCCGGGGCACGTCGTGCGAGGAACGCCTGCAGCTCGTCAAGGTCAACCGAGAGGCCGGCGGGGAGGCCCTCGACGACGCAGCCGATCGCCTCGGAGTGGGACTGGCCAAAGATGGAGAGGCGCACGGAGTGGCCGATGCTCGATGCCATGGCTACCTCACCGTGCCCTCTACGATGCCGCCAAGCTTGGTGTAGTCGTCGAAGAACGCCGGATAGGACTTCTGGACGCACTCGGCGCCATGGATGGTGACGGGGCCCGTGCAACGGCTCGCGGCAACGGCTGCCATCATCGCGATGCGGTGGTCGTTCGCGGCGTCAACCTCGCCACCGTCAAGGGACTCGCGGCCGGAGATGACGATGTCGTCGCCCTCGCTCGTGATGTCGGCGCCCAGGGCCGCAAGACCCGCGCAGACCGTCTCGATGCGATCGGACTCCTTGAGGCGGAGCCTGCCGCAGCCGGTGAGTCTCGTGGTGCCTGGTGCGAGCGACGCCACGGCCGCAAGCGGCGGAACGAGGTCTGGGAAGTCCGAGACGTTCATCTCGCACGCGGTGGGCGCTCCGCTCGAGACGCTTGCCGTGTCGCCCGCGCGCTCCACGCGGGCGCCGAGCTTTGCCAGGGCCGCGAGCATGGATCGGTCTCCCTGGCGGCTCGCGAGGTCAAGGCCAGTGACGGAGACGCCGTCTCCGAGGGCTCCGGCCGCCAGCCAGAAGCCGGCGTTGGACCAGTCGCCTTCGACGTTCACGCTGCCGCAGGAGCGGTAGGGCGTTGCGGGGGAGACGAGGAAGCGCGTGACGCGGCCTCCGTTCTCGGTGACGTCGCGCACCTCCTCGACGTGGACGCCGAACGTCTTGAGGGCGCTCGTCGTGAGGTTGACGTAGGGTCGGCTCTCGATGGGCTCGGCCACGCAGACCTCCGTGGGGCCGTCGAGAAGCGGGGCCGCGAGGAGTAGGCCGCTGATGTACTGGGAGCTTACGTTGCCCGGGAGCTCAAAGCGGCCGGGGCGGAGCGTGCCGGACGTCTTGAGCGGGAACTCGCCCTGCTCGCTGAGGTCGCAGCCACCGGCGATGAGCTCCTCGTAGAGCGGGGAGAGCGGGCGCTGGGCGAGCCTCCCGTGGCCGGTGAGCGAGGCTCCGCAGCCGAGCGCGCAGGCAACGGGCAGCATGAATCGAAGCGTGGAGCCGGACTCGCCGCAGTCGAGCAGTGCCCCGGCCTTTCCCTGGCGGATGTTGTCAGAGGCGGGGGCGCCGGGCAGCGGCGTCACATGCAGCAGGTCACCATCTCTCTCGATGCGTGCGCCGAGCGCCTCGAGGCATGCGATGGTTGCCTCGATGTCCTTCGAGGACGTGGTGCAGCGAATCGCCGTGGGTCCCGGGCAGAGCGCGGCGCAGATGAGCAGCCTGTGGGCCATCGACTTGCTCGCGATCGCCTCGATGCTTCCCTCGATGGCATGTGGTGTGATGGTGACGTCCATTTAATGTCTCCAAAGAGCTTCCCATATATAAGACAAGTAATTTTACAGCTCTTTGTGAGTCTGATTATTGACGTAAGGTTAACGCGGGTCTCCCGCCGACTGAAACCAAACAACTGTCCCTAGTAGTTCGATTGACGACGCTGCATCTTCGAGTCTTAGGACGATGTCTTCGACTTTTTCTCGATAGCTTCTTGGGGAAAGCATTACATGCGAAACGCCTACATACCACTTTCTGATCAGAATGCTGTGGCCACTTGTCCAGAGCACGTCGACTGACTGGAAATCAGTAATTTTGAAAGCCACCACAGAGCCGTTTCTTGGCACGGGCTCATCTGGATCTATAACAGCATGCGAGCCTACTGGTATCCTTTGGCTCATGCCATCATCTTTGACTGTAATCGCGTATGCGTTTGGTCGGTTCCTTAGCGCTGAAGCTGGCACTGCTATGAACCTTGACGCTCTTCCCATCTCTCTAGATGGGTCGATTCCTTCGATAAGCGGCACGGGTATTTGGAGTGAGTCGAGATCGCGAGTTTCGACTTTCGAGGCTAGTCCAAAGCTGTCGGATAAAAGGTCGTCTTGTGTTAGCCCGTATGACGCGCAAAGGTTCTCAAGTGCAGCCTTTCTCGGTCTTGAGCCGTTGCGCCATCCTGTTACGGCACCTGGGGTGACTCCCGCCGCCTTTGCGACCTCTTCCTGAGTCAGGCCTCGCAGATTTAGAAGAGCGGATAAGTTTTCAGCAAAGCTCATAGTAAAGCCCGCTCCTTTATCGAACCGTTCGGATACAAAATGGCACCGTTCGGCTAAACCAATATTGAGTAAAACTAAATCTAGTTTAGATTCACTTTAGAAACTAAAGAAGTAATTAAACTTCTTTTCTTTCTTAAATATTGTGTCCCGATTAATTGAGTGGCGCAACAAATGGAAGCGTCCAAATCGGTGAGCAGATGGGAGAGATATGAAGGCTGAGCTAAGCGTTGCTACTGGCATTTATCGCGGGTATTCATCCGATCAGGTGAAGGCCGTTGCTGAGGTGCTCCTTGATTCTCGATACGTTAAGAACATGGAGGTTACTCTTAATACCGATGGTTGCTTTGAGACCATCGAGATGCTTTCAAATGAGTTCGGCACCAGGCTTAACATCGGCGCAGGTACTGTTCTTGACATTGGCAATCTCAGGCACGCAGCTGCCTGTGGTGCCCGTTTCGCTCTCGCGCCAGACATGATGACGTCCGAGATGATTACCTTCTGCAACGATAACGACATTGTTTCTATTCCAGGTGCCTATACGCCAAGTGAGATTCACGAGTGCTTCCGTCGCGGTTGCGACATCGTGAAGGTTTTCCCCGCTAACGAGCTGTCTCACTCTTATGCCAAGAAAGTGAGAGAGCCTCTGGGCGATTTAAAGCTCATGGCCGTCGGCGGCGTGAATGCCGGCAATGTCGATGAGGTCTTTGCCGGTGGCTACAGCTACGTGGGTTCTGCAGGTGGAATTTTCAAGAAGCAACACATCATTGATATGGATAGTGATGCTCTTGCGGCTGACCTTGCTTCCTTTGAGGCCGGAATTGATAAGTTTTTTAACAAGTAGGGGAGACACAAATGAAGGTCGTAGGAATTACTGCTTGTCCCACTGGGATCGCACATACGTATATGGCTCAGGAGGCTCTTGAGAAAGAGTGCAAGCGTCGCGGTTTTGAGGTCAAGATTGAAACACAGGGGGCTTTTGGGCCTGAAAACGAGCTGACGCAGGAGGAGGTCGACGAGGCGGACGTTGCCATCATCGCTGTTGGCGTTGTCATCGAGGGCACCGAGCGTTTCGACAATGCTTTGGTTCTGAACGCAGACGTGAACGATGCGATTGGTCATCCTGAGCAGGTTGTGGATGATGCAGTTGCGTTGGTTGAGCAGAACAGAGCCTAGTTCTCTGGAAGGGAAGGTATCAAAATGTCTGAAAAGATTAAGGGAAAGTCATTTTGGAAGGACGTGCAGCGCCACCTTCTGAGTGGCGTTTCCTTCATGATTCCCATGGTTGTCGCCGGCGGTATTATCTATGCCATTTCAATTCTTGGGGCAACGACTACTGACAAGGGCCTCGTTCCTAACGGACCGATAATGACCTACCTGTCCGTCCTTGGCAAGGCCGGACTGTCAATGATGATCCCGGTGTTCTCGGCTTACATTGCTTATTCGGTGGCGGCAAAGCCCGGCCTGGCCCCTGGCTTCATTCTTGGTTTCGTTGCCAATAACGCTGTCGCTGTGTTTGGCACTGAGACCCAGGTAAAGAGCGGTTTCCTCGGTGCTTTGGTTCTTGGTCTTCTGGCTGGCTATGTCGCAAAGTGGATGAAGGGCTGGAAGGTCGGCAAGACTCTTCGCACGATTATGCCCATCCTCGTTATCCCGACTCTGACCACGCTCATTTGTGGTTTTGCATATTACTTTGTCTTTGCGACTCCCTGTGCTTGGATTATGGATGGCCTTACCAACCTTATGAATAACCTTCAGGGTGCTGGTAAGTATGCTCTCGCCGTCGCCATCGGAATCTTTGGCGAGCTTGATTACGGCGGTCCTGTCACCAAGGCCGTCTCGATGTTCACTCTTTCGCTTATCAATGAGGGCAATTACTTCCCGAACGGCCTTTTCCGAATCATCTGTGCTGTTCCGCCCATCGCCATCTTTGTCTCTACGATTATTGCGAAGAACAAATGGAGCGCCTCTGATCGTGATCTTGCTAAGTCTATTGCCATCATCGGATGCCTTGGCATCACTGAGGGCGTGATCCCCTTTGCTGCTAAGGACCTCAAGCGTGTCGTTCCTTCAATGATTTGCGGCTGCATCGCCGGCTGCCTCGTTGGCGCTTTTGGCAACGTCGGGTGCCCGGTCCCCCACGGCGGATTCATTGTCCTTCCTGTCGTTACGAATCCTGGCTGGTATGCGCTGGCCATCGTTGTGGGAGCTCTCGTCGGAGGTATCGTGCTCTCGCTGCTTAAGCCTCCTCTGAGCGATGAGGACGAGAAGGCTAGCGAGGAGTACAACGTTCTCGCTTAGTTCGCCATCCTCGTCGTCATGAAGCCGAAGCTGGAGAGCGCCTCCAAGTAGTTCTCGCTTTGCTCCGACATAGGCCCCGT
>CAKUNF010000019.1 GCA_934668375.1 uncultured Parolsenella sp.
ATACGCTCCCCCGCGGGGCCCCGCAAGGGGGCGCGGGGGCCTCCACGGCTTGCACACATTTCGACCGAGGGGGCGCGCCCTACGGGATGGGGGCCGGGGATTCGCGCCCCCAGCCCCCCTCGGCCAAGCGTCCATATGTCTATGTATGTGCTAGGCGAGCAGCTCGGTCTTGGCGACCTCGGCGAGCCTGTCGTTGAGGGCCTGGGAGGCCTCGCGGGTGTCGCCCCTGCTGAAGAGGTAGGCCTTGATCTTGGGCTCGGTGCCGGACGGGCGCACGATGACCTTCACGCCCTCGTCGAGCTGGAACTCAAGCACGTTGCTCTTGGGAAGCAACTGCTCGGGGCACGAGCCGTCGCCACCGGCAACTGTCATCTGAACGTCGGACTTGTAGTCAACGAAGCCCCTGACCGGAATGCCCGCAATCTCGGTGGGCGGGTTCTCGCGCAGACCGCTCATGATGGCGCTCATCTTGTCCGCACCGGCAGCGCCCGGGAAGCTCACGTTCACCACGCCGTTGAGGTAGTAGCCGTACTCCTTGTAGAGCGCCTCCATGGCCTCGTACAGATCCATGCCACGCTCGGCGTACCAAGCGGCCATCTCGCAGGTGAGCATGCTCGCCACGATGGCGTCCTTGTCACGCGCGTGCAGGCCGACGAGGTAGCCGTAGCTCTCCTCGAAGCCCAGCAGGAAGCGGTCGCCCTCGCCCGCCTCGACAAGCTGGTCCATCTGGCCGCCGATGTTCTTGAAGCCCGTGAGCACGCGGCGGGTCTCGAAGCCATAGTGCCTGGCCAGGGCGTCGGGCATGGCAGACGAGACGATCGTGGTCACCACGACCTTGCGGGAGACGTCCTCGCCAGCCTCAGCCTTCATGCGCGCGAGCCAGTCGATGAGCAGGGTGCCCATCTCGTTGCCCGTCATGAGCTTGTAGTCGCCGTCATGCGGCACGGCCACGCCCATGCGGTCCGCATCCGGGTCGGTCGCGAGCATGAGATCGGGGTGGACCTTGTCGCACAGCTCGAGGCCCTTCTCGAGCGCCTCGCGGAACTCGGGGTTGGGATAGGGGCAGGTGGGGAAGTTGCCATCCGGCTCGGCCTGCTCGGGCACGACCGTGACGTTCGTGATGCCCACGCGGGCCAGGATCTTGTTCATGCACTCGATGCCCGTGCCGTTGAGCGGCGTGTAGACAACCGAGAAGTCGGGGTTGGGCTTGGCCCCGATGGACTGGGAGGCCACGGCGTCGATGAAGCGGTCGAGCACCTCGTCGGGCGTCCAGACCACGAGGCCGGCCTCGAGCGCCTCGTCGAAGTCCATGCGCTTGACGCCCGTGAAGATGTCTGTCTCGTAGATGGTGTTCTGGATCTCATCGGCGGCCTCATTGGCGATCTGGCAGCCGTCGTCGCCGTAGACCTTGTAGCCGTTGTAGGGCGCGGGATTGTGGCTGGCCGTCACGGCGATGCCGGCGGAGCAGTGCAGGTCACGCGTGGCAAACGACAGCGTGGGAACGGGCTCGATGCGCGGGTAGACGTAGGACTTGATGCCGTTGGCGGCAAGCACGCCGGCCGCGGCCTTCACGAAGTCCTCGCCCTTGTTGCGCGAGTCACGCGCGATGGCGACCGTTGGGTTCTCGTAGTGGGCGTTGAGGTAAGTGGCGAGTCCCTGCGTGGCCTGCGAGACCGTGTAGACGTTCATGCGGTTGGTGCCCACGCCAAGCGTGCCGCGAAGGCCGGCCGTGCCAAACGAGAGGCTGCGATAGAACGCGTCGGAGAGCTTCTCGGGGTCCGGGTCTGCCATGAGCTCGTCGAGCTCGACGGCGAGGTCGGCCTCGGTGACGTTCTCCTTCCAGAGCTGCGCCGCAGCGAGAATCTTGTCGTCCATGCGTACTCCCCTTCTCTGCGCGCCCGCGGGCGCGGTTTCACTCGTACTCCTTAGTGTAGCCACGGCGGCGTCCGCTAAACGTGGCGGCAGCGTCCGTCTCGGCGGACGGGCGCGGCTTGACATGGCGAAAGAGAAAGCGGTCCGCAGCCAAAGGCCACGAACCGCTTGCGCGCTACCTATATAGGTTGGGGCGAGTTGACTACTTGCCCTCGCGGATGGAGGCGCCGAGCGATCCGCCCGGGTGCCACTTGACGTACTGCTGCGGGTTCAGGCCGAAGTCCTCCTGAAGCAGGATCGAGAGGCTCTGGAGCATAAGGATCTCCACAATGATGGAGGCGCGGGGCGGCTTGTTCATGGGGTCGCCCTCCTCCTTGACGCCGGCGATGAGGGTGACGTCGCCCTCCTGGGCCAGCCAGCTGTCGGGGTTGCCCGTGAGGGAGATGATCTTGACGCCGTTGCCCTTGAGGCAAGTGACGGTGGCCTTGAGCTCGGAGGTGTTGCCCGAGTTGGAGATGGCGATGACGACGTCGCCGGGCTTGACCTGGCCGGCGGAGCCGTGGACGCACTCGGTGCCGTGGAGCTCGTAGGTGGGGGTGCCGGTCGAGGAGAACAGCGACGCGGCGTAGCCGGAGACGTGGCCCGGCTTGCCGATGCCCGTCACGTGCAGGCGGCCACCGTTGGCCTCGGCCTCCTGGATGAGGCGCTTGGCAGCGGTGATGGAATCGTAATCAATCGTGTCCATGAAGGCGGCAACCTGCTCCTTCATGATGCCGAGGAAGACATCAACGGCCTTCTTGTCGTCGGCGGCGGAGGGGATGTGGTCGTGTGCCACGGTGAACTCTCCCATCTTCTGGCTGATCTCCTCATCGTTGGTGATGTCGAAGATGCTGATGACGTTGGGGAACTTGCCCTCGATCTCGGGGGCGAGGTCGCTCATGGTGATGATGACGTCGCCGTCATAGCCGATGAGGTCCTCGAGCTTGCCATGCTCAACGTTGATTCGGTATCCGCGCTTGGCGCAGATCTGCTGAATCTTCGTCTGGAGCAGCATGCTCGAGCCGACACCGGCGCGGCAGACAACCAGGGCGTTGACCATGTTCGCGTACCTTTCTCCTTGTTGGTTACGAACTTAACTACACTAGGTGTATCTTACTCAAAACAGCGGCACGGGCACACGAACTTTTTAACTTTTTCACGTGATTTGTAACAAGGGGCGCGGCGCGAGCGACCGAATCAGTTCAAGAGCGTGTAGTTGGCAGAAATACCCTTCGAGAGTGCGGTGGCACCGCCTGGTGGAGACTCATTTCCCCTCGAAGGACTTAAAAGAGCTCCGCAACTGAATTTAACGGATATCATTAGGCATCGTTTCGCCCTTTTAAAGACCCCTCGCCCCTCTCGTATCGCACTCTCGAGGGCAAAAACTGCCATAAACGGTGGCTCGAAGTCGAAACGACACAAAAGTGGGGCCGCCCTAGCTCGGACGGCCCCAGACATACGCGTGATGGCTAGGCGGCGCGCTATATCTCGAACGACCGCGCGTCCCTCATCGAGAAGAACACCGTGCTCGAGTTGTGCAGCAGGCTCGACGCCTGCGGCGTGATGACGCCGGCGATCCCGAGTGCGAGCAGTGCCGAGTTAAACCCTATGACCTGCGCAAACGTCGTGCTCATACGTCCCATGAGCTCGCAGGAGAGACGTCGGAGCCCCACGAGGGCGGCCATGTCGCTCTGCGTGAGCGTGACATCTGCCACCTCTCGCGCGATCGCCGTGCCGTTGCCCATGGCCACGCCCACGTTCGCGGCGGACAGCGACGGCGAGTCGTTGACGCCGTCGCCAACCATGACGACGCGCCTTCCCTGCTCGCGCAGGCGCTCGACGTAGGCGTGCTTGTCCTCGGGCAGGAGGTTGGCCGCAAACTCCGTGATGCCAGCCTGGGCGGCAATGCGGGCCGCGGCGACCTCGTTGTCTCCCGTGAGCATGACGATGTGGGTGAAGCCAAGGCCGCGCAGGCTCGCGATGGCCTCAGGCACGCCGGGCTTGATGGGGTCGGCAATCGCCAGCGCGCCCACGAGCTCCCCGTCCACGGCGAGGTAGAGCGAGGACAGACCCACCGTACGCTCATCGATAAGGGCATCCTGCTCGGGAGTGACGCGAACGCCCTCGTCCTCGACCACGAAGTGACGCGAACCGATGACGACGCGCTTTCCCTCGAGCGAGCTCGCGATGCCGTGAGCAACAACGTACTCCACCTCGGCATGCCGCTCGCGATGCTCCAGACCGCGCTCCTCGGCCGCCCGCACGACGGCGCGCGCCACGGGATGGGGGAAGTGCTCCTCGAGACAGGCCGAGAAGCGCAGGACGTCGTCCTCATGCCAGGCGCCAAAAGCCAGGACGTCGGCCAGGGTCGGGGCTGCCTCGGTGAGCGTGCCCGTCTTGTCGAACACGATCGTGTCCGCAGCGGCAAGCTCCTCGAAGTGCTT
Source organism: uncultured Parolsenella sp. (assembly GCA_934668375.1). Classification (GTDB taxonomy): domain Bacteria; phylum Actinomycetota; class Coriobacteriia; order Coriobacteriales; family Atopobiaceae; genus Parolsenella. The sequence continues at coordinate 4,356 of CAKUNF010000019.1, forward strand.
GGAACCCTTGACGGTGAACCCGGCACGGGCGCTTTGGCTCATAGCCGAGAGCACCGAGATGGAGCTCGTGAGCTTGAGGGCGCACGAGTAGTCCACCATGAGCGCGGCGCTCGTCTTGACGAGGCTGCGCGTGGTGGCTGCCACGATGCCCGCAAGCAGGAAGTTCCATGGGACGATGGCATCCGCCAGACGCTCGCGGCGGCCTTGCGCCTCGCTCTTGAGGTTCTCGGACTGCTCCACCATCGAGACGATCGAGCGGAGCTTCGTGCCGCCGGCGCCGTGCGTGACGCGCACGAACATCTCGCCATCCTCGCAGGCCGTGCCGGCATAGACCGAGTCGCCCTCGCCGCGCTCGACGGCCAGGGGCTCGCCGGTGAGCGCGGACTGGTTCACCATGGCGCAGCCACGCTCGACGACTCCGTCCACGCACACGGGCATGCCGGTGCGCACGACGACGAGGTCTCCCTCGACAAGCTCGGCGGCGGGCACGCAGACCTCGGCGCCGTCCTCGATGCGGCGGGCCGTCTCTGGCATCGCAAGCAGCGAGTAGATGAGCTCGTGCTGAGAGCGGGCCTTGGTGTAGCTCTCGAGCGCCTCGCCGATGTTAAGGAGAAACATCGTGCTGCCGGCCGTGAGGAAGTCGCGCTTGACGAACGAGATGCCCACGGCGGCCGCATCGAGCACGGGAACGTCGAGACGACCGTTCACAAGCGAGCGCAGGCCCGCAAGCAGGAACTTTCGATAGGCCCACAGCGTCCAGACCGCGCGGACGGGCGCGGGCAGGAACCAACGCCTGAGGTAGTGGAAGCCCACGAGCTCGGCGATGTCCATGAGCAGGTTGTCCGCACGCGGCGCGAGTGCCCCGGCGCAGTCACGGCGCGCCTCGTCGACGGCAGCGGCGTCGAGCATGCCGAGCCAGGCCAGCGCGGCCTCGCGCGCGGAGGCATCCGTGGCGTCATAGGCAAGCGCAACCGAGCCGATGCGCGGATAGACGCGCGCCTGCGCAACTACCGGCGATTTCTCGAGCGCGGCCTGGAGCGGCTCCACGTCCGCCTCGGGCACGTTGCCGGCAAGCCGCACACGCAGCCTGCCGGGTATGTCACTGACGATTGTGTACTGCATGGCGTGGCTTACTCGGCCTTCTCGGCCTCGTCGTCCTTCTTGGTGAGGTAACTGGCCTCGGAGACGATGTCGTCTACCTGGGCCTTCGCCTGCTCGACGATGGCGTCGTAGGAGTTCTTGGCGCGCATGCCGCAGGCCACGGCCTGGACGTAGCCCTTCTTGGCCGTCTCGGAGCTCAGGGCCTTGACGCCCACGGTGCCGAGAAGGAAGCCGCCGGCGACGAGCAGGCCGTTCTGGGTGGACTTCTTCATGGTGCGATCCTCTCACTCATGCCCCGGCGAGGCACCGGAGCTCCCCGCCCCCGCGCTCCCGCGAGGGTCTGGCTACAGATTTGAGCTTACCCAGGTTCACTTACGTTGGCCGGACAAACTCGTTACGTTCAAATTACGGAGTTAGATTCGGTTCGCGCAACTGTTCGCCGCACCTGATTTGACGAATTTGTGAATGCCGCAGCTTAATGGTAGAAGTTAGCGGCTTGATACTATCTAGCTGCAGGTATATCAGCTTTGGCTAACTTTTCCGACACGGGGTCCAGCACGCGGCGGCAGAGGCCACGCCGTTTGCCGCAAAGCCGGGCCTGTGCGGGGGAAGTTGGCGCACGATGAGGCGGGCAGGGACGAGAGATGGGAGCCACATGAAGACCAGCATCGCGGGAGAGAGGGCGCTCGTCACGGGGGCCGGATCGGGCATCGGGCGGGCCATAGCCGTGAGGCTCGCGAGCCTTGGCTGCACGGTGACGCTCGCGGGACGAACGCTCGGGAAGCTCGAGGAGACGGCCGCGCTGTGCAACGACGCCGCACGCCAGGCGGGCCACGAGTCCACGACCATCGCCCACACGTGCGACCTCACGAGCGAGCGGTCCATCCTCGCGCTCGTTGCCGCCGTGACCGAGGAGGGCGGCCTCGACATACTCGTGAACAACGCCGGCATCGTTCAGGCGGGGCCGCTCGAGGACATCCCCACCGAGCAGTTCGACGCCGTCATGGCCACGAACGTGCGCGCGCCGTTCATCCTCATGCGCGAGACGCTGCCGCTGCTGCGCGCCTCGAGGGCGGCGGAGATCGTGAACGTGTGCTCGGTCGTGGCGCACGCGGGCTACCCCAACCAGAGCGCCTACGTGGCGAGCAAGCACGCGCTCTACGGCATGTCAAAGTCGTTTGCGGCCGAGGTGTACGACGAGGGCGTGCGCGTGCACGTCATCTCGCCGGGAGGCGTGCTCACCGACATGGTGGCCATCGCCCGCCCCGACCTCACCGGCACGCCCATGATCGTGCCCGACGACATGGCGGACGCCATCGAGTACCTGCTGTGCCACCGCACGGACGCCGTGTGCGACGAGATTCGCCTGCATCGCGTGACGAAGGCCCCGTTCTAGGGCCAGCTGCCTGGTGCCACGGCTTTCAAAACGTTCACAATGCCGAACTATGTTCCATTTTGCTACCGTTGGCCCGATTGGTTGATGCCGTTCGCGGCTCAATGGGTATCCTCTTTCTTGGAATGTGCCCGGCATGTGCCGAGCCCGACGTGCACGACAGGGGCTGTCGTGCGAGCAACCCTTTGGAGGGAACATGGCTGTTAACCGCTTTGTCCTGAACAACATTTCCTATCACGGCGCCGGTGCCATCAAGGAGATCCCCGGTGAGATTCAGCGCCGCGGCTACAAGAAGGCCTTCGTCTGCTCCGACCCCGACCTCGTGAAGTTCGGCGTCACCGCCAAGGTCACCGACGAGCTCGACGCCGCCGGCATCCCCTGGACGCTCTACTCCGAGATCAAGCCCAACCCCACCATCCAGAACGTCAAGGACGGCGTCGAGGCCTACAAGGCGTCCGGCGCTGACATGATGGTCGCCATCGGCGGCGGCTCCTCCATGGACACCTGCAAGGGCATCGGCATCATCGTCGAGAACCCCGAGTTCGCCGACGTCCGCTCCCTCGAGGGCGTGGCCAACACCAAGAAGCACGCCACGTTCACCATCGCCGTCCCGACCACGGCCGGCACCGCCGCTGAGGTCACGATCAACTACGTGATCACCGACCCCGAGAAGGTCCGCAAGTTCGTCTGCGTCGACACGAACGACATCCCCGACGTCGCCGTCGTCGACCCCGACATGATGGCCTCCATGCCCGCCGGCCTCACCGCCGCCACCGGCATGGACGCCCTGACGCACGCCATCGAGGGCTACACCACCAAGGGTGCCTGGGAGCTCTCCGACATGTTCCACTTCAAGGCCATCCAGCTCATCTCCAAGAACCTCCGCGACTCCGTGGCCGAGGCCAAGAGCGGCCAGCCCGGCAGCGGCCGCGAGGGCATGGCCCTGGGCCAGTACATCGCCGGCATGGGCTTCTCCAACGTGGGCCTGGGCATCGACCACGCCATGGCGCACACGCTGTCCGCGCACTATGACACCCCGCACGGCGTTGCCTGCGCCATGCTGCTCCCGATCGCCATGGAGTTCAACAAGCCCGTCGTTGCCAAGCGTCTCGCCGAGGTCGCCGTGGCCATGGGCGTTGACACCACGGGCATGAGCGAGGACGAGGCTGCCGACGCCGCCATCGCCGCCGTCAAGCAGCTCTCCGCCGACGTCAACATCCCGCACGTCTGCGAGGCCATGAAGGCCGAGGAGATCGACCAGCTCGCCACCGACGCCATGGCCGACGCCTGCTTCCCCGGCAACCCGCGCGAGGCCAACCACGACGACGTCGTGGCCCTCTTCAAGAAGATCTGCCCGAGCGCCTAGGTTCGCGCGCGCACGCAGCATCTCGATTGAGACGCCAAGCCCCTCTCGCCCAGGCGGGAGGGGCTCTTTTTGTACGGTTGCGTCACGCTGTACGGTTGTGTCACGCGAACGCAAAGTCCGCTTCCTGGGACGTTTTTCCACCTCGCGTCTCGCAAACTCCGCCTCTCGGGATGATCTAGACCCGATACAGGCGCAATTACATCCTCAGAGGCGGAGTTTGCCTTGCTTCATCCCCGGAGGCGGACTTTGTGCCCGCGGCCATCGGCTACGATGAACGAGACGAGAGGAGAGCGCATGGTGAGGGGCATCGGGATCGACATGGCGCGCATCAGCGAGTTCGCCCGCTATACGGACGGTCTGGCCGAGAAGGAAGAGCGCGAGCTCGACGCGTTTCTCACGCGTGGCTTCACGACAGGCGAGCTCGCGCTTGCCCGCGGCAGACACAACCCGGCCGAGTTTCTCGCCGGGCGCTTTGCCGTGAAGGAGGCTGCGTTCAAGGCGCTTGCCCCGCTCGTGCCGGGTGGCTTTGACTTCCGCATCGTGGAGACGCTCATCCGCGAGGACGGCAGCCCCTACGTGAGCGTGGGGCCCGAGCTCGCCGCCGTTCTCGAGCAGACCGGCGCGCGCGAGCTGCTCGTCTCCATCACGAACGAGGGCGACTACGCCGTGGCCATGGTGCTTGCGCAGTAACGCAGGCGGCCGCCGCGGCCCAACCAGGCGCTACTCGGCCTCGGCTGCCGCGAACGCGGCGAGGAGCTTCTCCTCCAGCTCGGGCACGGACATGATGTTGTCGAGCGTAACCACGCGCGGCTTGTCGGCGAGAAACGCCGTGAGGTCGCTGCCCACGACGAACAGGTCCACCTTGTGCATGGAGATCTCGGAGACCGAGACGTGGTCGACGCTCACGCCCTCGATGCCATGCTTCTTGAGCACGCTCTCCACGTTCATCTGCACGATGAACGAGCTTCCCACGCCGCCTCCGCAGCAGCACATGATGGACCGGATCCGCATGGCGCCTCCCTACGAGAAAGGGCGCGCCAGCCCCGCGGCCAGCGCGCCCATAAATGGCAAATCCCCGATGGCCTAGTCCAGATAGTAGTGGCCCAGGGCGTCTGCGCCGAGAATGGCGTCGGCGACCATCTCGGGCGTGACGTCGAACGGCATGTTGCCCATGGTGTCGTCCGGGGCGCACGCGGCCTTGGCCACGATCATGGCCTTCTCGCGCGTGACCTCCTCGACGCCGAGCTCGCCCAGGGTGACGGGCAGGCCCACCTCGATGCAGAAGCCGAGGACCTCCTCGAGCTGTTCGGTGGAGGCGTTGGCAAGGACGAGCTGGGCGAGCGTGCCGAAGGCGACCTTCTCGCCGTGATACATGCCGTGGCACTCGGGCAGCAGGGTGAGGCCGTTGTGGATGGCATGCGCGGCGGCAAGGCCCGAGCTCTCGAAGCCGATGCCGGACAGCAGCGTGTTGGCCTCGATGACGTGCTCGACGGCGGGCGTGAGGGCACCGGCCTCGAGCGCCACCTTGGCCTTGACGCCGTCCTCCATCAGCGTGTCATAGCACAGGCGGGCGAGCGAGAGGGCCGCGAGGCCGCCCTTGCCGCCGGCGCAGGTGGCACCGTCGGCGTCGTGCGTGGCCTGGGCCTCGAAGTAGGTGGCCAAGGCGTCGCCCATGCCGGAGACCGTGAGGCGCACGGGGCTCGCGGCGATGACGGTGGTGTCCATGAGGACGATGTTGGGGTTGGCCGGCAGGAACAGGTAGCGGTCGAACTGGCCATCGTCGGTGTAGAGGACGGACAGGGCGCTGCAGGGGGCGTCGGAGCTGGCGATGGTGGGGCAGATCACGACGGGGCAGCCCATGAAGTGGGCCGTGGCCTTGGCGGTGTCGAGCGTCTTGCCGCCGCCGATGCCCACGATGACGTCGCAGCCGTTGGCGCGGGCGACCTCGACGAGGCGGTTGACCTCGTTCTCGGAGCACTCGCCGTTGAAGTCCTCGTAGACGGGCGTGGCCTTGGCCTCGGCAAAGCCGGCCTCGACCTTGGCGCCCACGCGCTTGGCGCCGGAGGGCGTGTTGATGACGAGTGCCTTGGTGCCGAGCGGGTCAACGTAGCCGCCGAGCTTGGCGAGCTCGTCCGGACCCTGGATGTACTTGCTGGGGCTGTTGAAGATCTTGGACATGAACGCTCCTTCTCCTAAGCGATTCACAGACCCCTCAAGTTTAGTGCCGAGAGGGGCGTCGAGACGGTCAGCCCTCGGCAAGCGATTGTGGAAGCGGCGCGGCGAGGGTCCGTTGCCGCTCGCCGCGCCGTCCGAGCCGCTCGCCGCCGCCAGTCAACGCGGTTGACCAGCAGCGACGGGGCATTTGGAGAGGATGGCGCCGCTGGGGCGCCGTTTGCCGTACGCGCTCAGTTGCTGCGGTTGTCGCACAATTTGAGCATTTAGCGGACCGTATATGTGCGATAGGCGCAGCGTTTGTATCGGGCGATCCTACGCCAGCGGCTCCGGCCGCTCGCAGGTGGAGTCGACGCTCTCCCAGCGGCCTGTCTCGCCGCTGCGAAGCATCGCCGTGAGCACGTCGAGCACGTGGCAGGCAAGCTCGCCGGACACGCGGGGTACCCGGCCCTCCTCGGCGGCATGGGCAAGGTCGCAGGCGCCGAGGCCGCGGCTCTCCTCGGCGTACTCGGGAAGCAGCATCGGGAGCTGCTCGACCGCATCGGGGAACTTGTCGTGCGCGAGCACCTGGACGGGCTCGCCGAAGAAGTTGGCGTCTCCCAGCATGAGGATGCTCGAGGTGCCGCAGAGCTTGAACGTGTGGAAGTCCCAGATGTTGGAGTCGCAGTTTGCCTGGTAGGTACCCACGACGCCGCTCCTCATGCGAATGAGGGCGTTCACGCGGCTCTCGTTGGGGTTCTCGATGGGCGCGTCACCCGGCTCGAGGCCGGGGTACTCGCGAATCGGGCTCTCCACGCAGGCAAACACCGAGTCCACGGGGCCGAGAAGCGACACGAGCGCCGTGATGTAGTAGACGCCGTAGTCGTACAGGATGCCCGCACCCTTCTGCTGAAGAAACGGAAAGCGCGGCAGGAAGAACTCGTTGGAGCGGTTGTGCGCGATGACGAACGATGTGGGCTCGCCGAGCGTGCCGTCGTCGACCGCGCGACGGGCCGTCTGGAGCGAAGCGCCCAAAAACGTGTCGGGTGCCGCACCGATGAGCAGGCCGCGGTCATGGGCAAGCTCGAGCAGCTCGCGGGCCTTCTCCGGATTGTCCGTGAGGGTCTTCTCGCAGTAGCAGTGCTTGCCGGACTCGAGCACGCGGCGGCAGAGCTCGTAGTGGACGCCCACGGGCACGAGCACGATGACGAGCTCGATGTCCTCGCGCGCGAGGAGCTCGTCCACCTCCATGGGGTCAAGTCCGTACTCCTGCGCCTTGGCGCGGCACTGCGGCATGTCGTTTGACGCGATGCCACGGATGTCCAGCTCGCCGAAGTTCTTCTTGATGCTCTCGATGTAGCGGCCGCTGATCATGCCAGAGCCGATGATGCCGATGTCCATTGCTCGCTCCTATCCGTTGTCTGTGTGAACGTGGGTGTGCCGCGGCGGCAGGTCCGGCGTGATGATGGCGCGGAAGTCCTCTGACTCCGCGTCCGTGCCCGCGTGGATGCGAAGCGACCCCCTGTACTGCGGAAGCGCCGCGTGCTGCCAGGGAAGGGGCCGCTCGGTCTCGAACGACTCCCCGCACGCGCGAAAGCCTGCGAGCGATTCGCGAGAGAAGCCGTTGCGATGGTGGCCCGTGTAGAACTGGTCGAAGGGCAGGTCCTCCATCTTGGAGATGGTCCGCAGCCACGCGTCCACGCCCAGGCACTCCTCGAAGAACAGGCACATGATGGGCGTCACGGCGTCGCCCGAGAGCAGGATGCGCCGCTCGCGGACGAGATATCCCATGCCGCCCGGCGTGTGCCCGGGCAGCGCCACGGCCTCGACCGTGACGCCGCCGAGGTCGAGGACGTCGCCCTCCCCCACCGGCTCGACGCATGGGACATGCCCGTCCCTCGGCCACCAGGGAAGCGCGGGGTCAACGACGCCCGCCTCGACGAGGCCGGCGTATCCCTGCCTGCCACGCGCGAGCTCCACGTCGAAGTGGCCCATGTCCTTCTCGCCCATGAGGACGCGGCCGAACTGGAAGGCGCCGCCCACGTGGTCGAAGTGGCGGTGCGTGAGCGCCACCTCGACGGGAACGTCGCACAGCCCCTCGACGACCGTCGCCAGGTTGCCGTAGCCAAACATCGTGTCCACGAGCAGCGCCCGGCGCTCGCCCACGACGAGGTAGGCGCGGTCATCCAGCACGTCGGCGAGTTGCCAGACGCCCCTGGCCACGCGGCGGGCGCGGATGAGCTCGCTCACCTGGGCTCGCCCGCCCCGGACATGCGCGAGAAGACAAGCGACAGAGCGACGCCGAGAAGCGCCAACGCGCAGGCGACGCCGAACGCCGCGGCATAGCCACCAGTGGCCTCGAGCAGTGCACCCATGACCTGGGGTCCGAAGAACCCGGCGGCCGCAAAGCCCACGAACATGATCCCGTAGTTGACGCTGTTGTTGCGCGCGCCGAACTGCGCGGCCGTGAACCCCGGGTAGATGCCCATCACGGCGCCAAAGCACAGGCCCGTGAGGCACAGGCCCACGTAGAACAGGGCAACGGAGCCACCGCAGGCGAGCAGCGCCGCCATCGCAGCCGCGAGCAGGACGAACGTTATGCGCAGCGACGCCACGGCGCCCAGGCGGTCCGACATGAAGCCCGCTGCCACGCGGCCCGCGCCGTTCGCCAGCGCCAGCACGGACACCGCGAGCGCCGCCGCGGAGGCGTCCATCCCCACCATGGCCTGCGCCATGGGCGAGGCCGAGGACGTCACCATGAGACCCGAGAAGGCCCCGCACAAGAGCATGGAGATCATGACGTAGAACACGGGGCTCGCGAGCATCTGGCGCCAGTCCCTGTCGGCCACGGCGGGCGCGGCGCCACCTGCGGCCACGGAGCAGCCCTCGGGCACAAAGCCGTCCGGCACGGCCACGACCTGCGTGGAGGCGAGCACGATGAGCGCGAGCATGGCAAGCCCCAGCACCTTGAACGAGGAAGCCACGCCGAGGCTCGCGGTGAGCGCGTTGGCGACGGGCGGCACGATGACGCTCGACAAGCCGTAGGATGCCGTGGCGAGGCCGCCCGCGAGGCCCTTCTTGTCCGGGAAGAGCTTCACGGAGTTGGAGACCGTGACGCCGTACACCATGCCCACGCCCAGGCCCACGCCCAGCCCGTAGGTGAGCATGAGCATCTCCTTGCTCGTGGCGAAGCCGGAGGCCACCATGCCCGCAGCGAACAGGCAGCCTCCCGCCAGCACCACGGCACGCGGCCCCAGACGGCGCGTCACCGCGCCGCCACCGATCATGGTGATGGGCCCCACGGCGTTTGCGATGGTGAAGACGATGGCAAGCCCCGTGACCGGCGCGCCCGCAAGCTCGCTCAGGCGCTCGGCCATGGGCGCGGCGAACACGCTCCAGGCGTAGAGCGAACCCACGCACAGGTTGATGAGGCACGAGGCCGCGAGCACGAGCCAGCGTCTGCGTGTGAGCTCGGACACGGACGCCGTGGCGCGCGCGTCGCTAGTCATCGAAACCACGGAACACCGGCTCGCCCGTGTAGGTCTTGGCAACCTCGACGCCGTCGAGCACACGGCAGGCGCCGGCCGCCATGGCCTCGAGCTCGAACTCGCCGGGGTAGGCCGAGACGGGCGCGATCCAGCCGCAGCGCGCCACGATGCGCGTGACGAGGTCCTTGGAGTGGACCATGCCGCCGCCGAGCAGGATGCCGTCGATGTGGCCGCCGAGGGCGCAGGCCATGGCACCGATGCACTTGCAGATCTGGTAGCACATGGCGTTCCAGGCGCGCTTGGCAGCGGCGTCACCATTCGCCGCACGCGTCGTGACCTCGATGGCGTCGGACGTGCCGAGCAGGTCCACGAAGCCGCCCTTCTTCACGCAGAGCATGCGCGCCTCTTCCGTGGTGTGGCCGGCATCGAGGTAGTCGAGCAGCTCGGTAACGGGCACGGCGCCGCAACGCGTGGGGGCCATGGGCCCCTCGCCCTCGACGATGTCGAAGCCGTCGATCATCTTGCCATGGTCGTGGGCCGAGATGGAGATGCCACCGCCGATGTGGCAGACCACGAACCTGCAGTCCTCATAGGCGCGGCCCATGGACGCGGCATGGCGGATGGCTGTCTCCTTGATGTTGAGGGCGTGTAGGTGCGAGCGGCGGTAGACGCCCTTGATGCCGGTCATGCGAGCCTCGTCGCAGAACTCGTCGGTGTCCGGCGGGCTCACGACGAACGCCGGCTTGCCGTAGGTCTGGGCGAACTCGTAGGCGAGCTGCGGGCCGAGCTGGGCGGGGTGCTTCACCCCGTTGGCAGTCCGCTCGGCATCGCGGTACATCTTCTCGTTGATCTCGTACGTGCCGCCCTCGAGCGAGATGAGGCCGCCGCCGCGACCCACGAACGCGTCGATCGCCGCGAGGTCTACGCCATGCTTGTCGAGCAGCTCGACGATCGTGTCGCGGCGGTAGGGCATCTGGGCAGAGACGCTCTCGAACTCGGCGAGCTTGGCCGCGTCGTGGCTGACCGTCTCGCAGAAGATGACGTCGGGGCCGTCGAAGACGCCCACCTTCGTGGACGTGGAGCCGGGGTTGATGGTGAGGATGCGGTGCTTGGCACTGGTCACTTGTGTACCTCCCTAGTTGGCGCGAATGATGAGCATGGCGACGTTGCCGAGCATCTCCTCGACAGGCGCCGAGCGCGAGAAGTCGCACACGGGCTGGGCAAACCCCTGCAGCACGGGGCCGTAGGCGTTCGCGTGGCCGAAGATCTGGACGAGCTTCACGCCGATGTTTCCGGCATGGAGGTTGGGGAAGATGAGCACGTTGGCCCGGCCTGCCACTGGCGAGTCACCCTTGACCTTGTGGGCCGCGGCGGCCGGTATGATGGCGGCGTCGAGCTGCAGCTCGCCGTCACACAGGATGTCGGGACGCAGCTCGTGGACGCGCTGGACGGCGGCGCGGACCACGTCGATCGTCTCGTGCTCGGCCGAGCCCTTCGTGGAGAAGGCGAGCAGCGCCACGCGCGGCTCCCAGCCCGTGAGCGCCGAGACGGTGTCGGCAGATGAGATGGCGATGCCCGCGAGGTCCTCGGCGTCGGGCTGGGCGGTGATGGCGCAGTCCGCCAGCGCAAGCATGGAGCCCTGCGGGCCCTCGAAGCTGGGGATGTCCGCAATGCCCAGGCTCGAGGGAGAGGCCACGCCGTCGGCCAGACCGATGAAGCTCATGGCCGAGAAGACGACGTCTCCGGTGGAGTACTCCTTGCCGGCGGCGCAGCAGTCTGCCAGGCCGCACTTGACGAGGAACATGCCGCAGTTCACGGGGTCCTTGCACTTGCGCGCCACGGCCTTGTGGGAGTAGTCGGAAAAGCCGAGCTCCTCGTACTTGCTCGCGAGCGACTCGCGCTCGTCGGCGCTCGTGTTGTCAAAGTACTCGAAGCCCTCGGCGCTGATGCCGTTGTCCTCGCACAGCGCCTCGACGGCCTCGCGAGACCCGACCATCACGGGCGTGCCCATTCCGAGCGCCACGACCTGCTCGGCCGTGCGGAGGATGTCTACGCTTGCAGACTCGGGGAAGGCCACGCGCTTGGGCGCCTGCTTGGCGCGATCGACCATGCCCTGGAGAAAATCGTTCATGATGTCACCCCTTGGGGACGAATGCGTATAGATAGGGCCCCAGACCTACGCAAAGGCGGACGTCAGGGGCCCTTTCCGGGGAGCATGTGAGACGGCTCGCTACTCCTCCTCGAGCAGCTCCGTCACGAACTCGGCAGCCTCGCCAACGGTCTTGTTGCGCTTGAACTGCATGTAGGGGACCTCGATGTCGAACTCGTCCTCGAGGAAGGTCGTCATCTGGGAGATCTGCACGGACTTGGTGTTGTGCTCCTCGAACGTGGTCTCGGGGGTGATGTCAGCGGCATCGACGCCCCAGACGTAGGCGCAGCGCTCGCAGAGCTTGTCGAATACGTCCTGGTTCATGGCATTTCCTTTCTGCTTGGCACCCGCACGAGGCGGGCCCGCCTGCCGCCCTTCGCGACGGGCGTGGGGAAGAAGGCGCCGGGCCCTTCATCGGAGAGGTGAGGGGCACAGGGCCCGGCGCCAGAGGGGAGATCGGGAAAAATTAGCGGATGATGATGTCGCCATCCTGGAAGCGCGGCGGGATGACCGGGATCTGGAGGAACGACTCGTGCTCGCCGCCGGTGTAGATGAGCGTGCGGCCGTGGTTGTCCGTGTCCCACATGAGCGGCTCGAACCAGCCCTCGCGGATGTAGCGACCGGCAACCTGGACGCGGATCTGCTGGCCCTTGTGCCAGAAGCGGCTCGTGGGCCAGATCTCGATGTCAACGGGAACGATCTGACCGGGCTCGACCTTCTCGGAGCACGTGTGGGCCTGGATGGGCTGGAAGTCCGTGGAGAGCTTCTCGTCGAGCTTGCGGCGGGAGACACGCATCTTGCCCCAGGCGCCCGGGTGCTCCTCGCCAAAGAGCGTGATGGGGAGGAACTCGCCGGTGGTGGAGAGCTTCTGGACGTTCACGAACAGGTCGGCGTCGTCGTAGTCCTCGGCGGCAACCCACAGACGCAGCTTCATGTAGCCAGTGAGCTCGGTGTCCTCCGGGAAGCGGTAGTCGAACGTGACCTCCTCGGTCTCGGAGTCATAGCCCACCATGGCCTCGTTGGCCACGGGCTCGGCCTTCATCGACATGTCAGAGGCGTCCAGGTAGAGCTTCTCGTACTTGGTGCGCTTGAGCGGGAAGCTCGTCTCGGGACGGTCCTCCTGGTAGTTGAGGTCGGCGACGTCCTGAACCTCGATGCGCACCGTGGGCGTGAGCTCCCAGCCGTTGTTCTCCTCCTTGAGGTAGCGGGCAAAGAAGCGCTCGAGCTCCTGGAGGTTCTTGTTGTTGTAGGCATCGGGCCACTCGAAGTCGCGGTGGCAGCGCAGCCACTTCTTGCGGCTCTTGATCTTGCGGAAGGCCTGAATGGAGCCGCGAAGGTGGAAGTGGTTCCAGCACGCCGTGGCGTAGACCGGAATCGTGATGTTCTTCCAGATGGGGTCCTTGTCCTTCCAGTAGTCGCAGTCGATGAACGGGTAGCGCTCGGCGTTGGCCGCGGTGTCATCGATGTAGTTGGGGCCCACGGCCTCGCGAACGACCATGCCCACGAACGTGTGCGCGGGGATGCCGCCCTCGTAGAGGCTCTCGCGGTACATGTCCGAGGTGCCCTCCCACGGGGCGATGCAGGAGAGGTGGGGCGGCTGCTGGGAGGCGATGCGCCACTGCGTCATGGCAACGCAGGAGTTGCCGGACAGGCCAACGTGGCCGTTGCACCAGGCCTGGGCGGCGGCCCACTCGATGAAGTCGTAGCCGTCCTTGCCCTCCTGCGTGCCGAACTGCACGAAGTCACCGCCGGAGTGACCCACGCCACGCGGGTCCACGTTTGCCACGGCATAGCCGTGACGGCACCAGTAGCCGGGGTCGGGGCTCTCGAACTTGGACATGTTCGAGACGGTCTGGGGCGGGACGCCCATGATCTGCCACTCGGACTGTCCGTCGAACGGACGCTTGCCATAGAAGGACCACGAGACGATGAGCGGCACGACCGGCTCGTTGGCCGGGCGGTAGATGTCGACGTAGATGGTGACGCCGTCGCGCATCTTCACGGGCTGGTCCTGCATGCAGATGATGCCGGGGGCGCACTCGTAGGTGCTCGTGTTGAGCGGCGACTGGAACTTGTAGTCCTCGCGCTCCTCGGGCGTCATGGCGTCGAGCTCGTCCTGCGTGGCGGGGTTGAGCATCTGGCGCATCGTGATCTCTGTGGGGTTGCCGTTGCAGATGACGGTCTTGGTAACGGTCTCGCGTGACATGTGAATCCTCCTAGACGTTTGGGGCGGGTGCGGCGGGCACCCGCCCGCGGTTTGCTATTCCTGGGACTCAGCGGCAGGCTGGGTGATGTCGTGCTTGCTGAAGTAGATGAAGCCGGCGACGCACAGGGCGCCGATGAAGGCGACACCGATCCAGATCATCGCGGTCATGGAGCCGCCCACGAGGCCACCGAGGAACGAGGTGGTGAAGGGCGAGAGCGACTGGCCGAGCGAGCAGCAGGCGTTGCAGAGGGCCATGTTGAAGGCCATGCCCATGGCGCTCGAGAAGTTCGAGGCGCCCATGCCGCCGAACGGGGTGAACGTCTGGTAGCCCAGGCCGATGAGGAAGCCGCCGGCGCACAGCATCGGGACGTTGGGGGCGATGGCGTACAGCACGAGGCCCACGAGCGTGAAGGCAAACGTGACGGTGGGCGACTGCTTCTTGAAGATCTTGATGAGCGGGGCCACGATCACGCCGGCGAGCAGGCCGGAGAGGGTGTAGGCGGAGGAGGCCATGCCAGCCTCGGCCGTGCCGCCCAGGCCGCGCTCGGCGACGATGAGGGCCTCGTTGGAGTTGAAGAGCTGGGCGAACGTGTAGAGCACGAAGCCAAAGACGCACAGGAAGATGACTTCCTTGGGAACCACGACATGCTGACCCTTCTCGGCCTTGGGCTCGAGCTTGCCCTTGGGCAGGAAGATGAGCTCGAGGACGAAGAAGATCGCGACGATGAAATAGGCGTAGAAGGCGTGCGTCCAGTCCTGGGCGCCGAGGGCGGCCGCGGCGCTCGTGTAGATGAAGCCGCCGAGGCAGACGAACGTGGAGAGCAGGCCGAGCACGGTGCCGCGGGCCTCACCCTCGAAGTAATCGGGGATGAGCGTGGTCATGGCGTTCTGCAGGCCGCCGAGGGACACGCCCACGAGGCATGCCGAGACGAGCAGCTGCGAGAAGTCGGAGTGCAAAAAGACCGGCATGGAGCCGCCGACGACGTAGAGCGCGGTGAAGAACAGCGCGCTGTACTTCTTGTAGACGCGCGAGGCGAGCTTGGAGACGATGATGCCCGTGGGGATGGCGATGAGCGAGGGCAGGGTGACGATCTGCTGGATCATCGTGATGGGGGTGTCGGGGAACGCCTGGGCGATGCTGGCCAGGACCGACACGGGGACGATGAGCGCCATGAGGGACAGCGCGCAGCTGTAGATGCCGACGAGCACCTTGAGCTTGTCCTTGGTCATGATTCCTCCTTCTTGGTTGGACTTACGATTTGGAGAGCTGGGGAGTGCTAGTCGTTTGCCTTGGCCTCACCCTCCCCGAGCATTCCGTTCCTTGTGAGTGCGAGAAACGCGACGAGTCCCGCCGCCATGAGCGCGGCACCCGCTATGTAGGAGACGACGTAGGAGCCCGTGGCTCCGGAGATGAGGGCGAAGAAGCTGGGGCCGATGGCGCCAACGAGCTGGATGATCGGCAGCATCAGGCCAAAGGAGCTCGCGAAGCCCTCGCGGCCGAAGTACTCGGCGCAGATGTTCACGGGCCAGTTGTCGGCGCCGCCCACGACCACGCCGATGAGCGCGAGGCTTGCGAACACGCAGACGGAGTTGCCCGAGAGGTTGAGCGCGATGGCAACGATGCCCAGGACGAACGAGAGGATGGCGCCCACGCGGGAGCCGAACTTGTCACCGATGACGCCGCAGATGAACGAGCCGGCGCAGGCGAACAACGCGGAGGCGAGCATGGCGGCGAGGGCCTCGTCCATCGTGTAGCCAAGCTCGATGAGGCGCGGCGCAAGCTGAACCATGAGGCCGCCGGAGAAGATGAGCTGGATGCCCAGGACGAGCGAGAGCAGGATGAAGCGCGGGTTGCGCAGCAGCTGACTCGCGAGGTTCTTGTCACTGCCATCCTCGCCGGCCACGACGCGCTCGACCTTGTGGGGCTCGCAGCGCTCAAGGGTGTCGGGGACAAGGCCGCGCTCCTCGGGAGTGTCGGAGACGCCGAAGGCAAGCAGCGCCAGGGCGATGGCCGCGATGACCATGAACGGCACGAAGGCACCGTCAACGCCGAGCGCGTTGAAGCCGATGTTGTAGACGATGGAGGCAAAGCCGGCGCCCAGCGGGATGCCCATGGAGACGAAGCCCTGGACGGTGCCCTTCTTGGTGGGGAACCAGTTTGCGAGCAGCACCGGCACGGTGTTATAGCCAAGTGCCGAGGAGGCGGCGTTTGCCACGACCATGGAGACCGAGAACAGCGCGAACTCCTTGGAGATGCCCATGAGGGCGAGGCCGGCGACGTAGAGCACGCCCCACAGGACGCACAGCTTCTTGGCCGACGCCTTGGAGCAGGCGCGGCCCGCGATGAAGCCGGCCACGACGTTGCCCACGCTTGCGACCGAGATCATGGACGTGATGAGGACGCCGTCCCAGCCGCGCGCCTGCTCGAGCAGCACCGCCGCGATGTTCATGGAGCTCGCGACCGTGGAGGTGATGAAGTAGCACAGGACGCTGAAGACCAGGAGGGGCCAGGCGCGCAAATAGTGGCTTCTGGCAGTTTGGTTGGCCATGATCGCTTCTTTCTCGTGAGGCCCGAATGGGTGCCTTGCGAGAAAAATGCTATGGGGCGGGCCGGGGTTGGTCCGATACAGGCAGGGGCGTCCGTGTTCGATTCGTACACGGCGGACAGGGGGCGTCCGAATTGACCGTTCATCTATTGGGTGTTCGATTTTGCTGGTAGATGCCTGTAGAATTGAGTTAACAGTGTCGTAATCAAAGGATTGGGCTCTGCCGCTCGCAACGGGTGAGCGGCAGAGCCCAGGTAGGGTGACAGCAATGGGCGATGGCGAGTTCAAGACAAAGAAGCGTGAGCAGACGCGTGACGCCATCGTCGAGGCCTATGTGTCGATGCTGGCCGA
The DNA here is from genome assembly GCA_934668375.1 of uncultured Parolsenella sp. Taxonomy (GTDB): domain Bacteria; phylum Actinomycetota; class Coriobacteriia; order Coriobacteriales; family Atopobiaceae; genus Parolsenella. Next base: position 21,107 of record CAKUNF010000019.1, read on the forward strand.
GAGGAACTTCGACGCCGTGCCGGTGAGCGCGCTGTGCAAGCAGGCCGGCATCGTTCGCAGCACGTTCTATACGTACTTCCCCGACATCTATGCCGTGGCCCAATACGTGGAGGACCAGCTCATCTCAAAGCTCAACTGGGTCGACGTGGAGGCCGAGGGGGCGGCCTCGATCAACGCCAAGCGCGCAAAGACGGAGTGGGGCTTTCCCGTCATGCCGCCCTATGGCTTTGACCTGTGGTTTGACGTCTGCGAGAGCATGAGCGCACCGCTGCGGGCGATGCTCGGGCCGCACGGCGACCCCTACTTTGAGCAGAAGCTGCGGGCCCAGCTCATGCGCCACGTCCACATCTCGATGGACGCCGACGGCATGCCCGACGACGTGCTGCGCACCGGATTTGCCGAGTCGCTCGTGGAGCTGCACCTCATGCTCGTGAGGAACTGGCTGCTGCACGAGAACACGTCGCTCACGAAGGAGCGCATCAAGACGATCATCAACACGATGAGAATCGGCGGCAGCATCGAGGGACGCTACTACGAGCAGATCACCGACCAGGTCCAGCTCTGCTCGGTCATCTCGCCCATCGACGAGGCGTAGCGCGTGACACGTGAAGATGCTGCGATTGTCGCCGCCACCGTGCATGTGCTGCGGTTGTCGCACATATCGAGTATTTAACGGACAGTATATGTGCGACAGACGCAGCATTTGTATCGGAATCGCGACCTAGGCACGAGGAATGCGATAGGCCTCCATGAGCCGCAACAGCTTCTGGCTGCTTTTCAAATCGCAGTAACGCACGCGCATGACCTCGAGACCGCACGCCGTGAGCGCAGCCTCGCGCTGGCGCTCGTTCATAAGCACGCCAAGGACATCTCTCCCCTTCGTCATGCGAGGGTCAGTGTATTTCTGACGCCCATCCATCTCAATTGCCACGGCACTGCCGTCCGATCTTCTCGAAAGCAGGTCAACGCGGAACACACGTCTCGTGTCCAGGGGATCAAGAAACTCGACTTGCAAATCGGGAACGGCAAAGCCGAGC
>CAKUNF010000020.1 GCA_934668375.1 uncultured Parolsenella sp.
TACAGCACGGCGCGCAGCCAGAAGCGGTCTCCCTCGACCGAGCACAGCAGGTTGCCGCCAAGCCGCTCGGCCGCGCGCCTCATGCTCTGGACGCCCAGCCCGTGCTCGACGCCCTCGTCGTCAACGCGGCGCACAGACATGGGCACGCCGTCCACGATACGCGGTGCCACGCCAAACGTGTTGCTCACGGAGAGCAGCAGCCGGCCGTCGGACTCGCGCAGCGACACCTCAACGGCGCCTTGCCCCTCACCTGCCTCGCCCGCCGCGCGCACGGCATTCTCAAGCGCGTTCGACATGATTGCAAACACGTCGGCCTCGGGGACAGGCAGCTCGCGACCCACCGTCGCCTGGGCGTCAAAGCGCACGCCCGCCTGCGCCGCACGCTCGCTCCAGGTGGAGAGCACCATGTTCACGACGTCGTTCGCGCTCCAGCGACGCACGACCGTCGCATCGATGAAACCGATGACCTCGGCAATCTTCTCCTGGGCGGCCCGCTCGTCCCCCTGTCCCACAAGAAGCGAGATGCCCTGCAGGTAGTGGCGCATGTCATGGCGCAGCACACGGATCTCGTTGGCGCTGCGGCGCTGGGCCTCCACCTCGCGGGATGCCTGGGCAAGCTCGGTCTCAAGCATCCAGTTGAGTTTCTCGGCAGCGCGGCCCTCCTCGTACTGACGCACATAGACAAAGAGGAACACCAGGTAGAAGAGGCACAGGGCAAACGCCGTGAACTCAGAGACCACCTTGGGGCCAGAGTCGGGAAGGCTCGCATAAACGTTGGTGGCGTAGTCGAACACGTAGTAGACCAGGGGCAGCATCGCGAATATCCCAAGCGAGCGGCCCGACTTCTCGAGCACCCAGCCAGACACGTCGCCGAGCACGCGCATCAGGATAACGAACACCACGACCGTTGTCACAAGGCGCACGACGTAGTAGACCGTCATGAGCCCGCAGGCCCACAGGGCAAGAAGCCCCATCCAGTTGCTCACCTGGCAGCAGAGGTAGGCCACGAGCACGGCAAACACGCACAGGGGAACGCGTCGGCCAAACCGCCACGCGAGAAACGCCACGAGCGGCGCATGGACCACGAGCGGGTAGAGCTGTCGGGCCACGAACTCGCCCGCCCACGCGCTCGCCAGCGCAAACGCCGCCCCAGAGGCCGCCGAGAAGCCAAGCAGCCACAAGACGTTGGCACGCTCCATGCGCACGCCAAGGAACGCCGCGGAGACGAACACGCCAAACAGCAGCGTCGTTGCGTTGTGGGCAACCCACAGGACGGTCTCGAGCATGGCGCCCCTCCTAGCCCGCGAACCTCATGGCAAAGTAGGCTTCCTGGAACTCTCGCCGCACGCTGCGTGCCACCGGCACGACACGTCCGGAGCGCATCACGGCGTCCGTGGCGCTGAATCGCTCGACGTTGGCAAGGTTCACGAGGTAGCTTCGGTGGCACTTGAAGAAGCCGTTCTCGAGCGTCAGCCGCTGCTCGTAGGCGCGCAGCGGCTCGACGGCCTCCACGCACCCGCCGGCGCGCGTCCAGAACAGCACGCGCTTGTTGCGCGCCTCGGCGCACTCGATGTCGGCGAGAAAGATGCGCTGGAAGCCAAAGGCGGTCTTCACCACCACGCTCGGCACCTCGCTCTCGCAGGAGTGGGCACACTCGTCCAGCAGGCGCTCAAGACGGGCGCGGGAGACGGGCTTGAGCAGATACTCGGCGGCATGCACCTCATAGGAGTCAACGGCATACTCCGGGCTCGAAGTGAGGAATGCGATGCGCACCGACTCGTTGCGAGCGCGCAGCTCGCGGGCAACGTCCATGCCCGAGATACCCGGCATCACGATATCGAGCAGCACGAGGTCCGGGCAGGATCCGCCACACAGGGAGAGCAACTCGCCACCGCCGGAGCAGCAGCGAACGTCAACGACCGTGCCCTCGCGTTCGGCCCAGGCGCGAACGGCCTGCGCGGCCTCGCCGAGAAACGCCGCGTCATCGTCACAGATGGCAACTCTCACGGTCTATCGCCCCTCCCCCAGCTTTGCTCGCCCATAAATGTTTGCACAACTTGAACCCAAAAAAGGCGCCCAAAAGCGTCAAAGACTTTTGGGCGCCTTGCGGCAAAGCTCCGTGCGTCTCGCTCTACGCCATCTCGACGCCGGCGACGGGCTCGTCGTCCTGCTCGGCAGCGAAGCCGGAAACCTCGACGGGCTCGGCAAGGACCGTGCCCATCGGGAACGCGCGGCGGAACAGGAAGCGCGCGATGGGGCCAGCGACGAGCAGGTTCCAGGGAAGGGCCATGACGAAGTTCCAGGGGATGTTCGTGAGCCAGGCCATGGGGACCACGGCCAGCGTGCCCGCGTGGAAGGCACCCTCGAACGCACCGTACAGCGACATGATAATCACCATGGGCACCACCATGCAGCTCGAGACAGCAAGCGTCATGGCGCGAGGCGAGCTCTTGCCCGGCGTCACGAGGTGCTTGAACGCAAAGCCCTTGGCAAGCGGGCTCGCAACGAAGACATCGCACAGCATGGCGAAGATATAGGCCGGCGGGAAGCCAATCCATGCGTCGACGATCACGTCCATGCCGATGTGGCCATACATGCGGGCGACGTTGTAAATGGACATCCACAGCACCATGCAGAAGCACATGATGAACGTGAAGATGAGGCTCTCTCGCTTGTTGGTGGGCATATGTGGGCGATTCCTTTCCGTTTGTCTCCGCAGCTACAGAACCACAAAAAACGGGCGAGATGAGGTATTTGAACTTCATCTCGCCCGTCTGCAATGTCTGCCGGCTGCGACTACATCCTATGTATGAGAACCACCCTAGCGCACCCGACGACCTCCTCGTAAGCGCCTTCACATAATCCGCGGCTTTGTAAGGCCTCTCGCACGCGAGACAAGAAGGGCATCATCTGTCGCATAACAATTGAATTCGGAATTCGTTTCTATTTTCTATTGACCGCAGCCTTTCTATCGCTATTATGAATTCGGTTTTCATATCCGATTTGGAATCTCGATTAGACGGAGGCTAATCGCTGCCCTACGATGCTTCTAGCGTTCAAGAGGGAGGCTGGAATGGGCAAGAGAGCGGGATACAACACCGAGCAGCGCAGGCAGGTCATCGAGTGCCTCGACAAGGCGGCTGACCACTACCAGACCGTCGATGACATCCTCGCCACGCTGCGCGACGCCGGATCGTCCATCGGGCGCACCACGGTCTATCGTACGGTCGAAAAGCTTGTCGCAGACGGCGAAGTCGCCAAGGTGACAGGCGTGCGTGGCAGCTCGGCCTGCTACAAGCGCATGCCCGGGCAGGGCGAGAACGCCCAGGGCCAGTTGCTGTGCGTTCGCTGCGGACGCGCCTTCCCACTCGATTGCTCCATGCTCCAGTCCTTCTCTGACCACATCAAGGAGCACCACGGATTCGTCGTCGACCAGAGGCGAACCGTGATCTGCGGGGTATGCGAGGACTGCCAGCGCGCCGAGAGCGAGGTTCCGGAAGGGAACGCATCGCATGACCAGCACGACCACGCGCACCAACCGACCGAACCGCGCCCCTAGGGCCGTCACCAGGAGGACCTTCCTCAGGTCATCCTTGGGCCTCGCCGGCCTCATGGCGGCGTCCTCCCTGCTCATGACCGGCTGCTCCGGCTCGCAGGCCGTCCAGGCAACAGCTACCACCAGCGACGACGCCAAGCTCAACGTCTCCGCCAGCTTCTACCCCACGTATGACTTCACGTCCAAGGTGGGCGGCGATGACGTGAGCGTCACGTGCCTCGTCCCGGCCGGCACCGAGCCGCACGACTGGGAGCCCTCCTCCACCGACGTGGCGAGCATCACGAAGAGCGACCTGCTCGTCTACAACGGAGCAAGCATGGAGCACTGGATCGATGACGTCACGAACGCCGCGGGTGACTCACTCAAGACCTGCGAGGCATCCAAGGGCCTCCGCCTGCGCGCCGGAGAGGCCGAGGAGGGCGAAGAGCAGGACGGCCCCGTCTACGACCCGCACGTGTGGCTCGCGCCCGAGAATGCCAAGGCCGAGATGGCTAACATCAAGGACGCCCTCAGCGAGATAGACCCCGACCACGCAAGCGACTACGAGAACAACTACGACGAGTACGCCGCCAAGTTCGACGACCTGGACAAGGAGTACAGCGACAGACTCTCTGCCGTACCCAACAAGACCATCGTCGTGAGCCACGAGGCCTTTGGCTATCTGTGCGACGCCTACGGCCTCACGCAGATAGCTATCACGGGCATGGACGCCGAGGGGGAGCCCGACGCCCAGACTATGGCCTCCATCATCGACCAGGTAAAGGCCACCGGCATCAAGACCATCTTCTCCGAGGAGCTCGTGAGCCCCAAGGTGGCCCAGCAGATCGCCGACGCCACGGGCGCGGAGTGCAAGGTCCTGAACCCCATCGAGGGCCTCGAGCAGGACGAGCTTGACGCGGGCGAGGACTACTTCTCCGTCATGCGCTCCAACCTCGACGAGCTCGTCGCGGCGCTGTCCTAGGCCATGAGCACAAACGATACGCGAAACGCCGCCCTCATGGACGGCGTCTCCTTTTCCTATGCTGGGGAGAGGGTCCTCGAGGACCTCTCATTCGAGGTCCCCTACGGGAAGGTGACCCTGCTCGTCGGCGAGAACGGTTCGGGCAAGTCCACGCTCATGCGCCTGCTGCTTGGAGAACTCGAACCCGAGGAGGGCGTCATCAAAGTCCTCGGACGCCCCATCGACCGGCTTACGCAAGGGGATTGGCTCAAGGTTGGCTACGTTCCCCAGGCCGCCAGCTCGGCGTTGCGCGCGTTTCCGGCAACCGTTGGCGAGCTCGTGCGCGCGAGCGTCGTGGGCACGCATCGCGAGGCCCGCGAGCGTGCGAAGGCCGCCCTTGCCGAGCAGGATGCCGATGCGCTGGCGTGCCACATGCTCGGAGAGCTGTCAGGCGGCCAGCTCCAGCGCGTGCTGCTTGCGCGCGCCTGCGTGAACGATCCAAGCCTGCTTCTGCTCGACGAGCCCACGAGCGGCCTTGACCAGCAGTCCGTCGACGGTGTGGCACGCTTTGTGCGCACGCAGGCGGAAGAGGGCAAGGCCGTGCTCATGATCACCCATGACGTGGCACGCCTCGGGGCGCTGTCAGAGGCGGCCCAGACCCTAAGGCTCCAGAACGGAGGCATCATTCATGCTTGAGTACGCGTTCATGCAGCGTGCGCTCGTCTCTGGCATCGTGCTCGGCGTGGCCCTTCCTCTTGTGGGCACCATCGTCGTGACGAGGCGCCTCTCGATGATTGGAGACGCGCTCTCCCACGCGTCGCTCGCCGGCGTCGCCGCCGGCCTCATCGCTGGGGTAAACCCAGTTGCCGGCGCCACGACGGCGGCACTGCTGTCAGCAGGCTTCATCGAGATCATACGGCGCAGGCTCGCAGATCGCGCGGAGCTCGCCATCGCGCTCGTCACCTCGCTCGGCGTGGGCCTCGCGGGCGTGCTCTCGGGCTTCGTACCAAACGGGGCGAGCTTCTCGAGCTTTCTGTTCGGCAGCATCGTCACGGTGAGCGACGCCGAGATGGCCTGGGTGCTCGCCATTGGCGCTAGCATCGTCGCTGGCTTTACGCTCCTGAGGCGCCAGCTGTTCCTCCTGGCGGCAGACGAGCAAACGGCGCGGCTGCTCGGCGTGAGGGCGGGCGCGCTCAGCAGCGCGTTCACCATTGCAACGGCGCTTGTCGTCTCCACCGCGGCAAGGACCGTGGGCTCGCTCGTCGTCTCGGGCGTAATGGTGATACCCGTCGCAGCGGCGCTCCAGGTATCGAGAAGCTGGCGCGGCTTCGTCCTTGCCTCATGCAGCATCGGGACGGTCTCTTGCGTTGTCGGTCTCACCCTGTCGTTCTACGCGGGCCTCAAGCCCGGCGGAAGCATCATTCTCGTGGCACTTGCCGTCCTCGCGGCCTGCTTCGCCGCAAGCAAAGGCGGGCACCGCTCATAGGGACCAGGCGCCTACCGGCCCCACCGCTCACCGAACAGGCCTCATTTCGCGCCCGAGAGACACCCGTTCACGCCATGGCGCAAAAACCGCCCCCACTCCCCCCGAGAATTGACTGAACACGCAGCTCAAACACGCTCTCCCACGCAGTCAACCTCCACAACAAGGGGTGCACCATGAAGAGAAACCTGCTGAGGCACGTGCTCGCCTGCGCGCTCGTCGGCGCCATGGCGCTCGGCGGCGCCACCGTGGCCACACTCGCCATGCCAACGCCCGCCGTCGCCGCGCCGAGTGGCGCCATCAGGCCCACTCAGCTCAAGTCCGAGCTTCCATACGCGTACGGAGAGACGGAGGTTACGCTCGAGGCGGGCAAGAGCTACGTTCTCAGCGGCGACGTGGACATCACGCAGTACATCGTCAAGGGCGGCACCTCGGCCCAGCCCACGCGCGTCTACATCACCGGCACCCTCAGCGACAAGCGTGGAGACAATCCAAGACTCCCGCTGTTCGCCCTCGAGAGCGGCTACATCGAGATTATCGGCGACACGACCTCTCCGACAACCGTCAACTGCAACGGGCGCGCCTTCCTCTCCGACAAGACCGAGAAGACCATCTATGCCTACGACTACGACGCGCCAACCAGAAGTGCCCAGCTTGACGTCAAGGTGAAGAACCTCACCATCTCGGGCAACAGAAATACGGATTACAGCGCCACGGGCATCCTGCTGTACGGCTGCGCACTCGACGGGGAGACCGTCCGCTTCGAGAGCGTGACGGTCAGCGACTGGCGCACACCATACTCCACGAACTACTTCTCCTATGACACCGAGCTCTACAAGAACTCGCCAGGCCCTGTCACGATTCGCATGAGCGCAAAGAACGGCACGTCTGCCCCGTACGTGACGTTCAGCGGCTGCACGTTCAAGAACAACACGGGCGCCTGCACGGGCGCACTCAGCGTCACAAGCAACTCCTCGCTCAAGCCAAGCGTGAGCCTCACGGGCTGCACGTTCATCAATAACTGCCAGACCTCGAACTTCTGCACCGTCTCCGATAACGTCAAGGCCCTCATCGACTCCGGTCATCTGCACTCGGGCAACATCGTCGTCAAGAACGCTAACGTCACGCTTTCAGGCTGCATCATCACCTCACAGGCCCGAAGCAACACGTGGTCTGGCCCCTGCGCCTACAAGGTGACCAGCTGGGGTACCACCTACGACATGCCCATGACGAGCGCCATCGCCATCGCGAGCAACGCCTCGTGCACGCTCAGCGGCACGACCGTCTCAGACATGTACGCAAGCCCTTACTCCAATGAAAGCGAGCAGGACGAGAGGCGCTATGCCATCCTCGCGCACGGCAGCCTGACGCTTGGCGGCTCCACATCCGTCTCCACGGCCAAGGCCGGCCAGGTCAAGCTCGTTGGCCTGAACAACGGATACCACCTCAACCTTCTCAGCACCTTCTCGGGCAGGGCGGCCGTCACCATCGATGACGGCGAGTTCAACAACCTCCCGAGCACCTACGCCATCGGCTCCTGCGGACTCACGTCCGAGCAGCTCGCACGGCAGATCACCTCGACAAACGCCGGCGTTATGTTCCAGACGGAAGACGGCAGCCTCTACGCAAAGAGACTTGCCCACGAGCACGTCTGGCGGCTCACCGCCGATGCCAGCACAAAGTACCGCATGAGCGTCACCTGCGTGGGCACCGCACGTCCCGAGGACTGTGGATACTCCGGCTACACCGCCGAGCTTGGTCTCGCAGACGCCACCGAGAGCGGAGACCGCCTGAGCGTCGCCGGTGGAGCCGCGCTCACGCCTCGGCTCACGACGCCCCGCACCGGCACCGGCCTGCTCTCCGAGAGCATCGCCACCATCACCGAGACGCACTACTACTCCCTGAGCGGCTGGGACGCCACACCCGAGCCCTTCTACGGCACCCCCTCAGGGCCCGGCAAGTACCTCGTGGAGGTCGTGGCCACAAGCGCAAGCGGCGACACCGCGACGCTCACCCGCAAGTTCGAGATCACCCCGCTTGAGCTGGGCAAGATCAAGAGCCTCCGCTTCGAGTTCGAGGGCGGCGCGGACACACAAATCGAGGGCACCACCGTCCGCACCTATGAGGCAACCGGCTCCACGATCACCCCCAAGTTCACGGTGCGCTGGTACGACAACGGCTGGATCACCCTCAAGGAGGGCGTGGACTACACCGTCGTCGCGGGCGAGCACAGCGTGCCAAGCGCCGCAACGGCGCCTCCGAGGAGCTACTACTTCCCCTACTACATCATCTACATCAAGGGCACGGGCAGCTACACGGGCAGCGCGTGCACGTATTGGACCATCTCCGGCACGCCACTCGACAGCGCCTCCGTCAGCGGGTACGACGACGAGTACGACGGCCAGGAGCACTCCGTCACTGCAACGCTGCCCGAAGGCGTCACGGCAAGCTACAGCGTCGACGGCGGCACCACGTGGACAAGCGAGGCCCCGTCCATCAAGGACGTGGGCACCAAGACCATCGACTACAAGCTCGAGTATGGCGGAGAAACCGCCACGGGCCAGGTGACGCTCAAGGTGAACCCCCGCGCCATCAAGGTCCACGCCACGAGGACCGAGAAGACCTACGGCGACGCCGACCCCGAGCTTGGCTGGGAGCTCCTCTCGGGCGAGCTGGTGGATGGCGAGGACCTCACCGGCATCACCATGACCCGCGAGCAGGGCGAGGCCGTGCGCGAGGGCAACTACACCATCATGGTCTCGCAGGCCGAGGGCGCCAACCCCAACTACTCCATCACCTTCCTGCCCGGAACGTTCGTCATCAGCCCTCGCACGCTCAACGTCACCTGGGGCACCACGGAGTTCACCTACGATGGCAACGAGCACTGCCCCGAGGCCACGCTCGGCAACGTCATCGGTGACGACGATCTCTCCGCAACCGTCGAGGGTGCGGCAACCGAGGCCGGCAGCTCCTACGAGGCAGCCATCACCGGTCTCATCGGCGCAGATGCCGGCAACTACGAGCTGCCCGCCGAGGGCCTCTCCTGCACCTTCTCGATCAAGAACGCCGAGCAGGGCGCGCCGGTGGTTCAGGCCACGGCCGAGACCATCTACGGCAAGCACGACGGCGCCATCACGGGACTCACCACAGACATGGAGTGGAGGCGCAGCGACGCCGCCTCCTGGACGAGCGTGACCGAGAACGGCGAGCTCACCGGCCTCGCACCTGGCTCCTATGACGTGCGCTACGCCGCCGGGGCCAACCACGACGCCTCGCCCGCGACCACCGTCACGGTCAAGACCGGCCGCATGCTCACCGTCACGCTGCCGACGAGCCCGGGCTGCGCCGTCACCGCGACGTCAACCGAGATTCCCTGGCACGGGCACACGATCATCTCCGTCAGCATCAACGCCGGCTACTTCGCGACTGGCGACTTCGCCGTCAAGATCAACGGAACCAAGGTCGAGCCGAGCTCCAACGGCACAATCCGCGTTGACAGCGCCGAGGCAGACGTCGTCGTGACCGTCGAGGGCGTCCTCAAGCACGAGGCAGACGGCTCCGGCTGGCACACCGACTCCACCTCCCACTGGCATATCTGCAACTGCGGCGACGTCATAGACGAGGCTGACCACGAGTTTGAGTGGAAGACCACCGTCGAGCCCACGGCGAGCTCCGAGGGCGCGAGGCAGCAGGTCTGCAAGGTCTGCGACACCACGGGCGCGGCCGAGACGATTCCCATGCTCGCCCCGAGCATCGTCGAGGGCGCCGACCAGAAGCTCACCGCCGGCAGCGCCGCCAACCTCACGGTTCGCTCCAACGCTCCTCTCGACAAGTTCAAGCGCGTCCTGGTGGACGACACCGAGCTCGCGAGCTCGTCCTACGAGCTCTCCGGGGGCAGCACCATCGTGACGCTCAAGGCCAGCTACCTCTCGACACTCGCCACGGGCACCCACACGCTCGCCATCGAGTCCGAGACCGGCACGGCCTCCACGACGTTCACCATCGCCGAGAAGCAGCCCGAGACGGGCGGCGGCAGCGGCGGAACGCCTTCGAGCGACAGCCCCGCGGAGACCCCCGCAAACGGCACGCACGCCGACAAACCCGCGCTTCCCCAGACGGGAGACGGCACCGTCTCGCGAGCCGTCATCGTCAGCCTCGCCACGGCAGGCGTCGTCCTCATCGCCTCCGCAGCCCTGGTCCGCCGCCGCTAGCGGCAGGCAAACATCCCGGCCGCAAGGGTCCCGCCCCTCAAGAAGGGACGGGGCCCTTCCCATGCCCAGGCATCAGCTGCCGCCATATGCTTCGACCGCATACCAGTCCTCAATTTTCAGAAACTTCGCACTACGCGCATCTCGTTGCCCAAAACGACAACGCAAGGCGAGAAGTGCGAAGTTCCTGAAAAGAACGGACAGCAAAACGCCCTCCAAACGGGCCAGATCCAGCCGCTTGGGGCGTCGTCGCTCTAGTCCACGCTCTTGAGCGCCTCGAGCATGTCCACGTTCTTGAGCCTGCGGTTCACCACCACGTACATGGCGGCCACCACCGCCACAACCACAACAGTCGACACGACGTAGGGCAGCACGCCCGTTGCCGGGTCGAACATGACGTTCTCGGGCGGCACCGCAGAGATGATGTACTGCTGCAGCATCCAGCCAAGCAGCCATCCCACCGGCAGCGCAAGCAGCGAGTTGATAATCGTCTCGCGATAGATGTACATCGAGACCTCGTTGTCAAAGAAGCCCAGCACCTTGATCGTGGACAGCTCGCGAATGCGCTCGGCCACGTTAATCGTCACGAGGTTGTACACGATGACCACGGCCAGCAGCACCGCCACCACGATGAGCACGAACATGATCTTGTTGAGCGACTTCACGATGACGTTGATCTGGTCGATGAGCGTGGCGCTCTGGACGCACCCGAGAACGCCATCGAGACCCATGAACTTTGCCGCCTCGGCTCGCGTACCCGTCGTGCTGTCATCAGCGAGGGTCACAACGTAGGCATTCGTCTCCATCCCCTTGCCAAAGCACTTCTCGTAGGCGGCGGGGCTCATGAACATGAAGTGCTCCATGTACATCTCGCAGATGCCCGAGACGCGCGTCGTGCGCTCGACGCCGTCCGAGTCCTTGAAGGTAAGCTCGTCTCCCACGCCCACGCCCAGCAGGCTTGCGAGGCGCTCGGAGATCACGGCCCCGTCGTCAGAGAGCGGAATGGCCTGCCCGCTCGCGCGGTCGCGGATGTCGAGATACCTCGTGAACGTCTCCTCGTCGGCCGGGACGAGCAGGTTGATGCTCTGCTCGTCGCCCTTGTCACCCGCAACCTTTGTGACGCTCTCATAGCGAATGGAAGAATAGTCCGTCACGGCGCCGGAGGCGAGCTCCTCGTCTATGGCGGCCTGCTCATCGGCTCCCACGTTGCTGTTCTCGGCCACGATAAGGTCATAGCCGATGATGTCGCCAAACTGGGTGTCAGAAAGGCCATCGATGGAGTTGCGCACGGCAAAACCGCAGAACATGAGGCACACGGCACCAGCCACGCCGATCACGGTCATGAGCATGCGCTTCTTGTAGCGAAAGAGGTTGCGGCACGTCACCTTCTGCGTGAAGCCAAGGCGGCTCCAGATTGGTCTGATGCGCTCGAGGAAGATCTTGGAGCCACTTGCGGGCGCCTTGGGCAGCAGCAGCTGTGCGGGCTTCTCGGCAAGCGAGCGCTTTGCCACGAGCACGGCTGGCACCACGGCCACGGCAAGGCCGAGAAGCAGCGCGGCAACGGAGACGCCCAGGTGCCACCGCAGCACGATGGGCGGCAGCGAGAACTTGGCCGCATAGGCACCGTAGACGATGTAGGGCAGCAGCGTGTGCCCAAGCGCGATGCCGAGAAGCGACCCCATGCCGCCGGCCGTGGCCCCATAGACCACGAACTTCTTCATGACGTCCGCATCGCGGTATCCCAGCGCCTTGAGCGTACCGGAGTTGATGCGTTCCTCGTCCACCATGCGTGTCATCGTCGTGGAGGCCACGAGCGCGGCTACGAGATAGAGGAAGTACGGAAAGATGTCGGCGAGCGAGTCGACGATCTCGCTCACGCTGTCGTAGGTCTTGTAGCCCTCGGAGCCTGGGGTCTCGCGACGCGTATCCACGTTGTAGACGGGCCTCTCGACCTTGTCGCGCGCCTTGCGGGCGTCGTCGAGGTCCGCCTCGCCGTCGGTTATCTGCCGTTCGGCGTCGGGCAGGGCGTCGTTGTATTCCGCAAGGCCGTTCTCGTACTCGGACTGCTTCTGCGCGAGAGTCCCTGCCGCACCGTCGTAGGCCGCGCGGCCACTCTCGTACGCCGTGAGACCCTCGTTGTACTCGGCCACGCCCGCGTCGTAGCTCGCCTTCTTGGCCTGGTACTGCGCGAGGCCGTCCGCATAGGCGCTCTCGCCGGCATCAAGCTTGGCCTTGGCAACGTCAAGCTCGTCCTGCGTGGCGGCAAGCTGGCTCTCGCCGGCAGCCTTTTGTTCGTCCAGCTGCTGCTGTGCGGCATTGAGCTGCGCGATGAGCGCCGTGCAGCCGCCATCCTGCTCGCCCTCCACGGAGCCAGCGTCCGCGTTCATGAACCGCTCATAGGCTGCCTGGGTCTGGTCGAGCTGGACCTGGAGGGCAGCTCGCTGCTCGTCGGGCAGCGCCGGGTCTGCGAGCAGTGCCTGCAACTGCGCAATCCCCTGCTCGTAGGCAGCCTTGCCCTGCTCAAGCTGGTCACGGCTCGCGTCGATCTGCGCCTGCGCCTGCCCGATCTGCTCCGCAGCCTGCTCCTTGGCATCTGCGAGCTGTGCGGCGCCGTCGTTGTAGCTCGCCCACCCCTCATCGAGCTGCTGGCGCGTGGACGCGAGCAGAGTCTGGGCGCTCGCGAGCTGGCACTTGCCGTCCGCGAGCGCACGCCGGGCATCCGTCAGCTGGGAAGCCGCTCTCTCGAGCTTTTCCCACGAGGCCGCAAGCTGCATGCGGCCGTCGGCAAGCTGGCACGCAGCCTCATCAAGGGCAGACTTTGCGTCCGCAAGCTGCCGACACGCGTCGTCAACCTTCTTCTGGCCGTCATCGATCTGCTCGTCATACTTGCCGCGCACGACGGACAGGCGCCGCTCGGGAGCGTCGGCGAGCAGGTCGCTCAGCTCCTCCTTGTGGGCCGCGACCTTGGAGAGGTAGTCGGCGCCGTACGGGTCGAGGCCCTCCGTGTCGTCGAACGTGAGACGCGCGATCATGTGATAGTCCACGTCGAACACGTCCGGGCTCACCACGGCGTAGCCCGAGAGATCTCCCGTGCCCACGGTCGTCTTGCCCTTGTTGACGCTCGCGATGATATCCATCGAGCTCACGTGGCCCACCACGGTGAACGTATCGCGCTTGAGGGTCTTGGTGCCGCCCGCGCCCTCCTTCTCGTAGAACTCGATCGTGGAGCCAATCGGGTAATCGTCGGCCATGAAGGAGTCGAGGGCGATCTCGTCGTCCGCTTCGGGCATGCGACCGTCCGAGACCTCGAACTGGCTCACGCGTTCCGGCACAGACTCCACGCGCACCGAATCGTTCGTGCCGGCGATCGTGACGTCCTTGAGGTAGCCGTACTCCACCTCGCGGATGCCGCTCGCCCGCTCGATGTCCGCCTCGTCATCCTCGTCGATGCCCAACCCGCCGATGACGGCGAGGTCCGCCATGTCATAGCTCGAGAAGTATGCACCCGACGTCTCGCGCATGTCGGGCCCGGCCACCTTGAGGCCCACGAGGGCAAACGACCCCAGGGCAATGAGGCAGACGATGGACAGGAACCTGCCCTTGGACTTCCTGAACGTGGCAAGGATGTCTCGCCACAGCATCCTCTTCTTGGAGCGCGCCATGGCCCCGCCTACCACTCGATATCCGCAATGGCCCGCGGGGCGCGGTTGGTCTCGACGCTCGTCACGCGGCCGTCGTGCATGCGGATGACGCGGTCCGCGATGGGGGCGATGGCCGAGTTGTGCGTCACGATGATGACCGTGGCACCACGCTTGCGGCTCATGTCCTGCAGGATCTGGAGAATCTGCTTGCCCGTGTTGTAGTCGAGTGCGCCCGTGGGCTCGTCGCACAGCAAGATCTTGGGGTTCTTGGCCACGGCTCGGGCGATGGCAACACGTTGTTGCTCGCCGCCAGAGAGCTGCGCAGGGAAGTTGTTCACGCGATGCGAGAGCCCCACCATGTCCAGCACCTCTACCGGGTCCATCGCGTCCTCAACGATCTCGCTCGCAAGCTCTACGTTCTCCTTGGCCGTGAGGTTCTGGACGAGGTTGTAGAACTGGAATACGAAACCCACGTCATCACGGCGATAGCGCGTGAGCCCGTGTTTGTCGTAGGTGGCGATGTCGTTTCCGTCGATGACGACGTGCCCCTCGCTCGCCGTGTCCATGCCACCCAGGATGTTGAGCACCGTGGACTTGCCCGCACCAGACGAGCCCAGCACGATGGCGAGCTCGCCCTTCTCGACCCCAAACGTCACGTGGTCGTTCGCGAGAATGACCGTGTCGCCCGTCTGATACCGCTTCGTCTCGTCAATGACGTCTATGTATGCCATCGCATCTCCCCCGCACCGCCGTTCAATGAGAGGTGCCCAAAAGTGTCAAAGACTTTTGGGCACCTCGGCCCAAAGGGGACGTAGCCCTTTGGGCACGGGCAGCACTCCTACGCCGGCAGCACGACCACGAGCAGCATCTTGAACGCCGTGACGCCGCGCACGGCATGCGGGGCACCCGCGGGGATAACGACGGACTCGCCCGCGCCCAGCGTGTGTGGCACGCCGTTGATCGTGATCTCTCCCGTGCCGTCGAGCACGGTGACGAGCGCGTCGCCGCCGGCGGCATGGCTCGCCATGCCCTCGTCGGCGTCGATTGCAAACACCGTGACCTTGCAGCCCGGCATCTGGGAGAGCGTGAGGCTCACGACCTGCCCCTCCTCGCCCTCTACGAGATTGGCAAGCGAGAAGACCTTCTCCTTCTCGACGTTCTTGATGAGCTCGGCCATGAGGCCCTCCCTTGTTCGATGCGCCAGCCGCGGCGGCGCGTCCAGCTTCTACTCGTTCGTCGGCACGGCAACCTGCAGGAGCTTGAACCCCGCAGACGGGCTTGCACCCTCCACCGCGCTGGGCACCCCCGCCGGGACGCAGAGGACGTCTCCGGCGCGCATGCCCACGCTCCCGCTCGGCAAGGTGATTATCGCCGAGCCTTCCACAAGGTAGTACATGACGTCCTGCGGATAGACCTCCTCGCTCACGCTCTCACCCGCGGCAAAGGCGAACAAGGTCATGGACCCATCGCCCCCACGAGTCAGCGAGCGGCTCGCAACCATGCCCTCGCGCGCCGCCACGAGCGAGGCGAGCGGGGCCGGTGCATCGGTCGGAATGTTGCGAAGTCCCATGGGTCCCACCAATCATGTAGTGCCAGCTAACGTATCAACCATACCCAAACGCCGACGAGCCGAATCCTCAGGCGTATCCTAGAATGCCGTGAATCATCGCCATACAGGACGGGGAGCCAGATGATCGGCCTTGGAACGCTCATTAACGTCGCCTGCATCGTCGGGGGCGGCGCCGTGGGGCTTATCGCGAGCTCGCTCGTGACCGAGAAGCTCCAGGAGGCGCTGCTGCGTGCATGCGGCGTCTGCGTCATCTTCGTGGGCGCCGCGGGAACGCTCCAGCATATGCTCGTGGCAACCGTTGCAGCAGACGGCAGCATCGCGCTCGAAACGCAAGGCACCATGGTGATGCTCGTATCGCTCGCGATAGGCTCGGTCGCCGGCGAGTTGCTCGACCTCGACGTCCGCTTTGAGTCCCTCGGCACCTGGCTGCGCGACAGGACCGGCAGCTCGGGAGACACGCGCTTCGTTGACGGATTCGTCACGGCATCGCTCACCGTCTGCATCGGGGCCATGGCCATCGTGGGCTCGATCCAGGACGGCCTCACGGGCGACTGGTCAACGCTCGCCCTCAAGGGCGCGCTCGACGCGGTCATCGTCTGCGCCATGGCGGCGTCGATGGGCCGGGGATGCCTGTTCTCGGCCTTGCCCGTCGCGGTGCTGCAGGGCGGCGTCACGGCACTCGCCACGCTGCTTCACCCCATCATGACCGAGGCAGCGCTCGCCAACCTCTCGCTCGTTGGATCGGCGCTCATCTTCTGCGTGGGCATCAATCTCATCTGGCCCAAGACGTTCAAGCCGGCAAACATGCTGCCCGCCGTCGTCATCGCGGCGGCGCTGGCCTTTATGTAGGGCACCGGGCCAGGGGAGCCGCGCGTTACGAGGGGCTGCACGTCCCGAGAAGGCCGCACAGACGGAAGCCAGGCCTTCCGCCTACCTCGCGAGCCAGCTCGCCATGGGCCTGCAGATCTGGCGCGCGTTGTTGTACGCCATCTCGAGCGTGAGGCACGTGCGAGCGGAGTAGAAGCCGTCCTCGCGCTGTATGGTCAGGGCAAGCTCGGGCTCGTCACCCGTAAGGCACAGCGGCAGCAGCAGCTGGATGCGGCCGTTGTAGTACTGCGGCACGGCAATCGTGTAGTTTGCCGCGGCCTTGCGCTCGGCCTCCGCGATGGCCCCCTCAAAGACGCGCCGCAGCAGGCGCGAGTTCGCGGGGCCTCGCAGCGCCTCGGGCACGCGAAGCAGGTTGTTCTCGTCTCCCAGGATGTGGTCGATGTTGGGCCGAACGGCCAGGTGGAAGTCATAGACGAGGTCGGCGGGGTTCTCGGCGTAGTGAACACGCTCGGGAAGCACGTCCACGCCCGCAAGGGCCGTGTCGCTCGCCTTGAAGAAGCCCTTGAGGAACCACGGCTGGGCACCGTCTCTGGCATTGCGCTCAAACAACGCGTAAATCTCCTCGAAGCGCGAGGTAAACAGCCCCGTGTCGAAGCAGGCGCTCTCGTCGTCGATCACGATGAAGGAGCCGGATGTGCCATCGCGACGCATCAGCTCGGCGGCGCGGCGATACGTGAAGTCGATGTAGTTGACGAGAACCCTGTTCTCCTCGCCCCACTCCTCCGGGTCTGCGAGGTCCGCCAGGTACTGGTAGCAGGGACGGGGGCAAAACGCGAACTCAACGATGCGGTCCGGGTACTCCATGCGCGCTCCTCTTCCGATTGTTTTCCCAACTATACGACACGAGCCCAGCCGTTCCGCGACGTATCTGCCCCTTTCTACAAACAGGTGTTCGCATTCGTGCTATGATGCTGTTCCTATGGCAGCCGGGGAGGAGGCATCGTGGCTACGGACGTCCAGCGCATCATTGACACCATCCTGTCCAGCCCCCGTGCACAGGAGAGCAAGCTGTTCGAGGGCCGCACGTTCGTGGACGAGCCCATCCTGCGCCGCGGCTCCCAGATGGAGAGCTACCTGCCGGACAAGATCCGCGAGATGCGCTCCATGGCACGCTCCCAGCCCAGTCGCATTCGCTCCGACCAGCAGCTCTTCTACGAGCAGGCCCGCTTCATGGAGGAGTACGAGGACTGCGTCGAGAGCTACTCCACGTTCAACCACTACTTCCCCACGTACGAGTCCATGGGCAACCGGGACCTGCGCCGCTACTTCTCGTGGCGCACGCACGTACGCGCGAGCAAGGTCCTGCCCACGAGCCTCTCCTTCGTGTTCGTGCTGTTCTACGAGCTTCTCTGCGGCATCGGCACCAGCAGCCCCGAGGACGGCTTTCGCAAGATCGAGTCGCTGTGGCAGGAGTACCGCATCTTTGAGCCAAAGATCGACCGCCACGCAAAGCGCTGGCTCAGGGACTACGCCGCCTGGCACGGTCTCCCCAAGGAGCTCATCGGCCCCTACGTTGACCTCGGCTTCGATGAGGCGATCATCGCCCTGCGAGGCGCGCTGTCCGCATGGGCGGAGTCTGCCCCCGGCGCAGACGTTCCCGGCGAGGAAAAGGCATTCGCCGCGCTCGAGAAGCTCTCGAGCTACCGCCTGGGAGCGAGCCGCCTCCACGCAGACCGGCCCCAGACGCTTCGTCACGTTGCCCTGGGCACACTCGCCAAGCTCTGCGTCTACTACGAGAAGCACCGCAAGAGCGGCCTTCTCGACACGCTCTTTGGCTCGCCCGTCGCCAGGCCCTACCAGATGTTTGGCTCGGCCGTGTTCTATGCCGCCGCGCCCCATCCAGACGCGGTCTACGAGCTCGATCCCGTCAACCGCTACGTGTGTCGCAACGGCACCTGGTATCGCGAGGCATACCTCGAGACCCACGAGCGAAACAGCAAGCTCGGCGCCATACTGCGAGCCGTTGACCAACGGCTTCGCAGCGCCATCGGCTACGACCACCAGCTCGTCGAGAAGGACGTGCCCAAGTACCTCGCCAAGATCATTGACGAGCAGGTCTCC
>CAKUNF010000021.1 GCA_934668375.1 uncultured Parolsenella sp.
CTCAAGGAGGAGGACTGGGTCGAGCGCGCCGGCGAGATGCTCAAGAAGGCCGAGGACAAGGGCGTCAAGATCCTGCTGCCCGTCGACAACCGCGTTGCCGACCACTTCGGCGAGGACGCCGTGCCCGAGGTCGTGGCCTCCGACGCCATCCCCGATGACCGCGAGGGCATGGACATCGGCCCCAAGACCGAGGAGCTCTACGCCGAGGCCATCAAGGGCGCCAAGACCGTCTTCTGGAACGGCCCCATGGGCGTCTTCGAGTTCGACAACTTCGCGCACGGCACCGAGGCCGTCTGCCGCGCCGTCGCGGACTCTGACTGCACGTCGATCATCGGTGGCGGCGATTCCGTCGCGGCCGTCAACAAGTTCGGCCTGGCCGACAAGATGAGCTGGATCTCCACCGGTGGTGGCGCTTCCATGGAGCTCGTCGAGGGCAAGGCCCTTCCAGGAGTGGAGGCGCTTCTCGATGCCTAATCGCACCCTTCTCATCGCTGGTAACTGGAAGATGAACAACGACGTCCACGCGGCGGCCAAGCTGGCCGACGAGCTGGCCCAGGCCCTGCCCGAGGTCCCCGCTGGCGTCGAGGTCCTCGTCTGCCCGCCCACCATCGACATCACCACGGTCCACGACCGTATCTCTGCCGCCCCCATCGCGCTGGGCGCGCAGAACGTCTACTGGGAGGCCAAGGGCGCCTACACCGGCGAGTCCTCCTGCGACATGCTCAAGAGCGCCGGCTGCACCTACTGCATCATCGGCCACTCCGAGCGCCGCGACTACTTCCACGAGACGGACGAGGACGAGAACAAGAAGGCCAAGGCGCTCGTCGCCGCCGGCATCGTCCCCGTGTTCTGCTGCGGTGAGCCCGAGGAGGTCCGTGAGGCCGGCACGTACGTCAAGCACGTGACCGACCAGGTCAAGGCTGGCCTCGCTGGCCTTCAGATCGAGGACGCCAAGCAGCTCGTCGTTGCCTACGAGCCCATCTGGGCCATCGGCACCGGCAAGACCGCCACGGCCGACGACGCCCAGGAGGTCTGCGGCGCCATCCGCGAGACCCTCAAGGAGCTCTTCGGCGCCGAGCTCGCCGACGGCATCCGCGTGCTGTACGGCGGCTCCGCCAAGCCCGGCAACATCGCCGAGCTCGTCGCCAAGCCCGACGTGGACGGTGCCCTCGTGGGCGGCGCCTCGCTCAAGGCCGAGGACTTCTCCGCCATGGTCGTCAAGGCAGGGGAGTAACGCACGATGACTTCTGTTCGCACTCCTGCCCTTCTCGTCATCATGGACGGCTGCGGCCTGGCCCCGGCCGGTCCGGAGAACGCGGTCTCGCTGGCCAAGCGCCCGTTCATCGACTCGCTTAACGAGAAGTACCCGCACACCACGCTGGGCGCCTCCGGCGAGGACGTCGGCCTTCCCGACGGCCAGATGGGCAACTCCGAGGTGGGCCACCTCAACATCGGTGCCGGCCGCATCGTGTTCCAGTCGCTCTCCCTCGTGAACAACGCCATCAAGGACGGTTCGTTCAAGAGCAACGACGCCATCGTGGCCGCCATGGACAAGGTCAAGGCCAACGGCTCCACGCTGCACGTCATGGGCCTCGTCTCCAACGGCGGCGTCCACTCCGAGATGGGCCACGCCGAGGCGCTGCTCGAGATGGCCGGCGAGCGCGGATTGTCCCGCGTGCGCATTGACGCCTTCACGGACGGTCGCGACGTCCCCACGCAGTCTGGCGCCGGCTTCATGCACGACCTCCAGGCCTTCTGCGAGAAGGTCTCCGAGAAGTACGGCAACGACACCGCCATCGCGACGGTTGCCGGCCGCTACTACGGCATGGACCGCGACAACCGCTGGGACCGCGAGCAGCTTGCCTATGACGCCATCGTCTCCGGCAAGGGCGTCTCCGCCACGTCTGCCGAGCAGGGCCTGCGCGACTACTACGCCGAGGACCCGCGCGGCGACGAGTTCGTGAAGCCCTTCGTGCTCGATCCCACGGGCGTCAACGACGGCGACGCGGTGATCTTCTTCAACTTCCGCCCAGACCGTGCCCGTGAGATGACCCGCGCCATGACGCAGGCAGACTTCGACGGCTTCGAGCGTACGAAGACCCCGCAGCTCGCCGACTTCGTCACCATGACCGAGTACGACGACTCCTTCGACGTCCACGTTGCCTTCCCCAAGACCGTGCCGGCCAACGTCCTGGCCGACGTTCTGGCTTCCAACGGCCTGAAGCAGCTTCACACCGCCGAGACCGAGAAGTACGCGCACGTCACGTTCTTCCTGAACGGCGGCGTCGAGGAGCCCAAGGAGGGCGAGACCCGCGTCCTCATCCCGTCGCCCAAGGTCGCCACGTACGACCTCAAGCCCGAGATGAGCGAGCCGGAGGTCACCGAGAAGCTCGTCGAGGCCATCAACTCCGACGCGGCCGACTTCTACGTGGTCAACTACGCCAACTGCGACATGGTTGGCCACACCGGCGTCGTCGAGGCTGCGGTCAAGGCCTGCGAGGCCGTTGACGACGGTCTGTCCAAGGTCATCCCCGCCATTCTCGCCAAGGGCGGCTTTGCCCTCATCACGGCAGACCACGGCAACGCGGACCACATGTATGACGTCGTGGACGGCAAGGAGAAGCCCTTTACCGCCCACACGACCAACCGCGTGCCGCTGATCGTCGTTGACGACAAGCCCGTCGAGCTTGCGGGCATCGAGGACGGCCGTCTCTCCGACATCGCCCCCACCATCCTCGCGATGATGGGCGTCGATCGTCCCGCCGAGATGACCGGCCGCGTGCTCGTCAAGTAGCGAGCGTCTACGCGCCAAAGCACCGCCAGGGGCCGACTCCCACACCCGGGGGCCGGCCCCTTTTTTGGTGACAGTTGGGGACGGGGTCAAACTGTCACCTCCCGCCCCCCCCGATCGGGTGACAGTTGGGGACGGGGTCAAACTGTCACCATTTCTTCTCCTCCAGGCGGGTACAAGGGCAGAAAGAGCCGTTGGGGGAGGGGCAATGACGAGAAGGCCACGTGGGGTTTCGCAGAGCGGTTTCTATCATGTGATGCAGAGGGGCGCAGGCAGACAGATCATCTTCGATGATGACTCAGACCGAATCGCGTACTTGACGTACCTGTCCCGTGCCCTCGATAGGTTTGGCTGCGATCTCATAGCGTGGTGTCTCATGGACAATCACGTGCATCTTCTTGTGCGAGATAATTTTGGTCGTCTGTCCGAGATGATGCATTACGTTGCCACTTGCTACGCGCGTCATTTCAATAGCCGCTCGGACCATGTTGGCCCCGTGTTCCAAGATCGTTTTAGAAGCAAGCCCATTGAGTCGAACCAGTACCTGATGAGGGCGGTACGCTACATCCACAACAACCCATCCGATCTGGGGGTGTCGCGCGATGAATACCGTTGGAGCAGCTATCGCGAGTATGCCTCTCGCCCCGTTCTCATCGATGACTCGATATTGCTGTCGCTTATAGGCGGAAGGCAAGCATTCGAGGACTTCAGCTCGCTTGATGTCGAGGGCTATTCGCCCGTTCGGGAACGTCGTTCAGTGAGCGAGGAGACGCTTGAGCTACTCGCAAGTGAGCTTCACGACATTGATATCCGCGGCATCAAGACTCTTCCCAAGGAGAGGAGAGACCCACTATTGCGGAGGATGAAGGATACGGGCATGTCCATTCGCCAAATCGAGCGAGCGACGGGCGTTGGAAGGCGAATTGTCGAACGGGCCACGCGGCAACGGTGACAGTTTGACCCCGTCCCCAAGTGTCACCAGGCGTTGTGATATCCTGTTCTGCTGTATGTTTGCATCTTCTTAAGGAGTCAACTCGTGGGTCCCATGAATACGATTCTGATGGTGGCTTGGGCCATCTCCGCCGTCGCCCTCATCGTCCTTGTGCTCATGCACTCCGGCAAGGGCACCGGCGTCTCTGACATGATCGCCTCCTCCATGTACAACGCCAACGCCGGCAGCGGCGTGTGGGAGAAGAACCTCGACCGCCTCACCATCATCGCGGCCGTCGTGTTCATAGCCACGATCGTGATCTTCATGCTCACCTATCCGCTGGGCACGGTCTCCTCGCTCGGCTAGGTCCACGCGCATATCACGCACACGGGCGCGTCCTCCGCAGGGGAGGGCGCGCCTTTTGTTTCTATCGTGTTTCTAATTGCTTCCTTTACTGCGCTAAAGCGTCCGTTCAGGTTGCCGCTACCAGGCCAATAACGGATAATCTGATGTCAAGTTTGCAAGCGGGGACTCTTGCCAAGCTCATTTTGCCCGGGGCGCGCAGCGGCGCTGAATATGCTTCCGGTGAGCCCAGGACCACCCGCCCACATGCTGAGATGCTCCGAAGGATCGGGCACACGGGTGGCCCGGCGGAGCATCGCTAGATAAGGGAGGCATTATGACCCAGCCCACGATGAACCGTCGCACGTTCGTGAAGGGCAGCCTGGCTGCCAGCGCCATGGCCGCGCTCGCCGCCTGCGGCAAGAAGGGTGGAGACACCACCAGCGCCGCTTCCGGCTCCGCCGCCGAGGGTGGCACCCTGAGCTACTACATCAACAACCCGAGCGCCATCGATCCGTATGACCTCGAGGAGGATCAGGGCATGATGGTGGGCTATCAGCTCTTTGATGCCCTCACCACCTACGACTACACCAAGAACGAGCTCGTGGGCCTGGCCGCCGAGTCCTGGGACGTCAACGACGCCGCTGACGAGTTCACCTTCCACCTCGTGAAGGGCGCCAAGTTCCACGACGGCACCACCGTCACCTCCAAGTCCTTCAAGCAGGGCTGGGAGCGCATCCTGAACCCGAAGACCTCCACGGAGCACGCCTCCGCGATCGGCTACCACCTCGCCATGGTCGACGGCTACTCCGAGCTCTCCGCCGGCGACGCCGAGGAGCTCAAGGGCGTCACCTGCCCCGATGACGACACCCTCGTCGTGAAGCTCACACAGTCCTACGCCGACTTCCCCTACGTCTGCATGCACCCGGCTCTCTCGCCCGTGCCCGACTGCGCGCTCGAGGACTTCGACACGTTCTTCTTCGCCCCCGTGGGCAACGGCCCGTTCAAGATGGACGGCAAGTGGGAGGACGGCCAGCAGATCAACCTGGTCCGCTTCGACGACTACTCCTACGGTGACAAGGCCATTCTCGACGGCATCCACTTCAACATCCAGAAGGACGTCCAGACGGCCTACACCGAGTTCCAGGCCGGCAACCTCGACGTCGCCCAGGTGCCCCCACCCAGCTCAAGGACGCCATCTCCCAGTACGGCGAGTCCGAGGACGGCTACACGGCCACCACGGGCAAGGAGGTCCTGACGGGCGCCGAGCTCTCCACGTACTACATCATGCTCAACGTCAACGACGAGCAGCTCAAGGACAAGGACCTGCGCCACGCCCTGTCCCTGGCCATCAACCGCCAGGCCATCTGCGACACCGTCTTCGAGGGCACCCGTGAGCCGGCCGGCGGCATCGTCCCGCCCGGCATCAAGGGCTACGTCGAGAACGAGTGGGCCGACTCCCGCTATGACGTCGACGCCGCCAAGAAGATCCTGGACGAGAAGTACCCGGCCGACGCCGACGGCAAGCGCAACCTCTCCATCGCTCTGACCTACAACCTCGACGGCGACCACAAGGCCGTCATGGAGATGGTCATGGCCGACTGGAGCGCTCTGGGCATCGAGACCTCCTCGAACACCGCCGAGTGGGCCTCCATCCTCTCCAACACCTATCCCAACGCCGACTTCCAGGCCGGCCGTCTGGGCTGGATCGCCGACTACCCGATCATGGACAACTTCCTGTACCCGCTGTTTGTGACCGGTGGCGACAACAACTATGGCCAGTACAGCAACGCCGACGTCGACAAGGGCCTGCTCGACGCCCGCGCCACCGCCTCCGATGACGACCGCATCGCCAAGTACCAGGAGGTCGACAAGCTCATCGCCGAGGACATGCCGGTCATCCCGCTGTTCTACTACAAGCACCAGATGGTCTGCTCGCAGCGCGTGAAGTCCCTCTACATGGACCCGCAGAAGCTCTGCGACATGAGCACCGTCGAGCTGAGCGCCTAAATAGAGGCTCTGAGCTGGCATTTTGCTAGACAGGCGGGCAACGAGTCCCGCATACGGCAACGGGGCATCCTGTGTGGTGCCCCGTTGCCAGTAGGGGGCAGAGCCTGAACGAAGGCTGAGTGCCCACACCCACGACAGGAGTTGTACGCATGGGAAAGTACATACTCAAGCGCGTCCTGCAGTTCATCCCCGTCTTTATCGGCGTGACGATGATTCTGTTCGCCATGAAGGCCATCGTGCCCGGCGACCCGGTGAAGATCATCACCGGCGGCAAGCAGGTAACGCCTGAGACCGAGTTGCAGATTCGCATCTCCAACGGGCTCATCGAGACGGATGAGAATAACAAGCCGATCTACGACGAGAACGGCGACACCATCCCGACGCCCCTGTGGAAGCAGTACCTCACCTACATGAACGACCTGCTCCACGGAGACCTTGGCACCTCGTACACGCGCAACCTCAAGGTTGCCGACATTCTCGCCGACAAGTACCCCAACACGGTGAAGCTGGCAATCGTCGCCATCGTCATCGAGGCAATCGTCGGCATCGGCGCGGGCATGGTATCGGCCATCAAGCGCTACTCGTTCTGGGACGTGCTCGTGACGCTCGTCACGTCCGTCCTCGTGGCAATGCCTGCCTTCTGGCTTGGCATGCTGCTCCAGCTGTTCTTTGGCGTCTTCATGAAGAACGCCACTGACGGCGCGTTCTACCTGCCCATCTCGGGTGCGGGCGGCTCCAACTCCGAGTTCGAGAGCTGGGTCCACTACATCCTGCCCGCCGTGACGCTCGCCGCGGTCTCGACCGCCTACACGGCGCGCATCATGCGCTCGCAGCTGCTCGAGGTGCTCAACCAAGACTACATCCGCACGGCCAAGGCCAAGGGCCTTTCCCGCAGCGCCATCATCTGGCACCACGCGCTCAAGAACGCCCTCATCCCCGTCGTCACCTACATCGGCATCGACTTCGGCGGCATGCTCGCCGGCGCCATCCTCACGGAGACGGTCTTCAACTGGCCGGGCGTTGGCTACGAGATCTATCGTGCCGTGACCCAGCGTGACTGGCCCATCGTCCTGGGCGGCGTCACGGTGATCGTCATCGTTGTCATGGTGATCAACCTGCTCGTCGACATCAGCTACGCCTTCCTTGACCCGCGCATCCGCTTTGGCGCGCCCAAGGACGAGGGCTAGGGGAGGAGAGACATGACTGAGAACAACAAGCCGCAGGCTTCTGCCAACGAGCAGGAGCAGTCCGGCGCCTTCTCCGACGCCCTCAAGGCATCCCGCGAGAAGGCCGAAGGCACTCAGGAGGCTGCCGCTCCCACGCGCACGCTGTGGAGCGACGCCTGGAAGCGCCTCAAGAAGAACAAGCTCGCCGTCATCGGCGCCGTCTGGATCATCTTCGTGGTCCTCGTGGCCCTCACGGCAGACCTGTGGGCCCCGCAGCTTCTTGGCTCGCCCACGGACATCGACACCACGACCGTGGCCCAGAACTCCAAGCTGCCGCCCTCACTCGAGCACCCGTTTGGCACGGACGCCACGGGTCGAGACCAGCTCGTCCGCGTCATCTATGGCGCGCGCGTCTCGCTCACCGTCGGCGTCATCGCCACGCTCATCTCCACGGGCATCGGCCTGGTGATGGGAGCGCTCGCCGCGTTCTACGGCGGCTGGTTCGACACGATCATCATGAGACTGGCCGACATGTTCCTGGCGATTCCCTACACGCTGTTCGTCATTACGATGCTCGCCGTCATGGGCCAGGGCATCCAGAACGTGTTCATCGCCATCGGCGTGCTCGGCTGGCCCTCCATCGCCCGCGTGTTCCGCTCGGCGATCCTGTCGGTCAAGGAGAACGACTACGTGGACGCGGCGCGCGCCATGGGCGCCTCCGACCTGCGCATCATCGCGCGCCACATCTTCCCCAACTCCGTGGCCTCCATCGTGGTCTACGCCACGATGAACATCGGCGGCGCCATCCTCACCGAGAGCGCGCTGTCCTACCTTGGCATGGGCGTCACGCCGCCCACGCCCTCCTGGGGCATCATGATCCAGGACGGCCAGACGTTCCTGCAGACGCAGCCGTGGCTCATGATCATGCCCGGCCTTGCAATCCTCACGACGGTGCTCGCCTTCACCCTGCTCGGTGACGGCCTGCGCGACGCGCTCGACGTCAAGATGAAGGACGCGTGATGCTAGATGGCATTCGGTAAGAAGAAGGCTGTCGAGCCCGAGCTCGACCTCAAGAACCAGCCGGTTCCCGAGGGCAGCCACCTGCTCGAGGTCGACGACCTCAAGATGTACTTCCACACGGGCGACGGCGTGGTCAAGGCCGTCGACGGCGTGACCTACACGCTCGACCGCGGCGAGACCCTCGGCGTGGTGGGCGAGTCCGGCTCCGGCAAGTCCGTGACGGCCATGACGATCATGGGCCTCATCGAGATGCCCCCGGGCAAGATCGAGGGCGGTGACGTCCGCTACCGCGGCAAGTCCCTGCTCAAGATGAGCGAGCGCGAGATGCAGCAGATCCGCGGCAACGACATCGCCATGGTCTTCCAAGATCCGATGACGTCGCTCAACCCCGTCTACACCATCGGCCGCCAGCTCGGCGAGGGGCTGCGCCTGCACCGCGGCTACACCAAGGAGCAGGCCACGAAGCGCGCCATCGAGCTTCTCGACATGGTTGGCATCCCCAACCCCGAGCAGCGCGTCAAGGACTACCCGCACCAGTTCTCCGGCGGCATGCGCCAGCGCGTCATGATCGCCATGGCCCTTGCCTGCGACCCTGACATCCTCATTGCCGACGAGCCCACCACGGCCCTCGACGTGACGATCCAGGCGCAGATCATCGAGCTCATGAAGGAGATGCAGGAGAAGAACGGCAACGCGATCGTCATGATCACGCACGACCTGGGCGTCGTGGCCGACGTGGCCGACAAGATCATGGTCATGTACGCGGGACGTCCCGTGGAGTTCGGCACCGCCGACGAGATCTTCTACAACCCCATCCACCCCTACACCTGGGGCCTCGTGCGCTCGATTCCCGAGCAGGTCATCGACGAGAAGAAGCCGCTCACGCCCATCAAGGGCAACCCGCCCTCGCTCGTGAACCTGCCCAAGGGCTGCTCGTTTGCCCCGCGCTGCCCGTACGCCACGGACAAGTGCCGTTCCGAGCGCCCCGAGACCTATACGACCGAGACCGGCCACTACGCGCGCTGCCACTACTCCATGGACCCCGAGTTCGTTCGCAAGAACGCGCCCGCCAACTCCCGCACGCGCGCCGCGGCCGATGCCACGAAGGGAGGGGAGGCGTAAATGACCGAGCCCCTGCTTCACGTGGAGCACCTGTGCAAGGAGTTCCCCGTTGACTCGAGCGTCTTCTCGAAGGAGAAGAAGAGCGTCAAGGCCGTCGACGACATCAGCTTTGACATCTACCCCGGCGAGACGTTTGGCCTCGTGGGCGAGTCCGGTTGTGGCAAGTCCACGACGGGCCGCTGCATCATGCGCCTCACGCACCCCACGAGCGGCAAGGTCGTCTTTGACGGCCGTGACATGTCCGGGATGAACAAGAAGCAGCTCAAGGCTGTCCGCCATGACATGCAGTTCATCTTCCAGGATCCCTACGCGAGCCTGAACCCCCGCATGACCATCGGCGAGATCGTCTCCGAGCCGCTCGTCATCCACGGGGAGATGCCCGACAAGGCCCAGCGCATGGACTACGTGCGCGAGCTGCTCGACATCGTGGGCCTCAACCCCGAGCACATCAACCGCTACCCGCACGAGTTCTCCGGCGGCCAGCGCCAGCGCGTGGGCATCGCGCGCGCGTTTGCGCTCAAGCCCAAGCTCATCATCTGCGACGAGCCCGTCTCGGCCCTGGACGTCTCCATTCAGGCCCAGGTGCTCAACCTGCTGAAGGACCTCCAGAAGCAGTACGGCACCGCCTACCTGTTCATCGCGCACGACCTGTCCGTGGTGCAGCACATCTCGGACCGCGTGGCCGTGATGTACCTCGGCAACATGATGGAGGTCTCGGACTGGAAGACCCTCTACGCCGAGCCGAACCACCCCTACACGCAGTCGCTGCTCTCGGCCGTGCCCATCCCGGACCCGGACGTGCAGCACTCGCGCAAGCGCATCATCCTCAAGGGCGATCCGCCCTCACCGATCAACCCGCCGAGCGGCTGCCGCTTCCACACGCGCTGCCCCATCGCGCAGGCGATCTGCTCCCAGGAGCGCCCCGAGCTGCGCGAGGTGGCCCCCGGCCACTTCTGCGCCTGCCACTTCGCGGCCGATTACCCCATCAAGGGCTCCTCGATCGAGCTGTAGCGCGCGAGCGAGGCGCTTGCCTTGCGTCTCTGGCCCCGTCTGGCTTCTCGCCGGGCGGGGCCTTTTCTGTGCGCGGGGGGGGTGGAGCGCGACGTGCTGGAGTACGCTGCACGGAATTCGACGTTGTCAGTAATGCGTCGCGCCCGGCTGCACGGAATTCGACGTTGTCAGCCTTTTCTGCGAGCTTTGGCTGCTGATAACCTCAAAAGACGTGCAGCTCGCGCCAAATCCGTGGCGTCAGGCGCTGACAACCTCGAATTACGTGCAGCTGCCCTCATCGCCCCATGGCCTTTGAGGCTGCCGAGACGCATCGCAGCCACAGCTCGAACTGCCGATGCCGCACGTTCTCCAGCCGCGTGCGATCCCGTTCGCCTCCGCCGCGCGAGAAGTCCTTGCGTCGCTGCCCGAGCGCGAGGCGCACGAGGTCAACAAAGCGCGAGAAGGCCACGTAGTCTGTCGCCTGGCGTCCCGTGATGGTGAGGTGGGGCATGTCGAGCGAGCTCTGCAGCTCGTTTCTCCTTGCGGCGTCGCGCGCCAGGTCACGCGTGGTTGCATGCGTGGACGTGGCGTCGACGTCTATGGCGGCCCGCCTTTGAGTGCCGTTGCTCGTGTGCCGGCTCATGAGAAGATCCGGCTTTCTCGTCTCATAGAGGCGTCGCCCGCCTGCGTCCGTTCCCGTGCGCACCTTAAGCTCCGGATTGAGACATACCTCGCCCAGGGCATGACCGCCTAGGTTGAGCGGCATCGAGAGGCACATCGCGATGCCCGACTCCATGGGGGAGAACGAGTTGTCCAGGACGTGACGCAGTGCCCTCCTTGCGCGAGCGACCCCCTTGGCACCCGCGCTTGCCTCAAGGTAGCGCTCGAGCCTGTCCCTGGAGGTGAGCGGGGCGTCCGGCGCCTTTCTGATGGTGACACCGCCGCGGGCGCCATTGTCGAGCCGATAGCGCGAGCAGAGAACGTAGCCGCACCTGATTGTGTAGATGAGGTCATGCGTGGCCGCCATCTGGAGAAAGACGAGCTCAGGCGAGCAGACCGAGAAGCCGCCCACACGGATGAGCGAGCCTGCGGGAAGCGACCCGGTATCGAGGTGCGTTCGGAGAAGGGCCGTCTTGCGGGTGGCGGCCTTGGACGAGACGAGCACGTCAAGGCTCTCCAAGCCAGTGAGGCGTGCGAGCTGCCGTGCCTGTGCGGCCGTTGGGGCCTGGCTCGGGAGCGCCTCCGCGCAGGTGTGCCCGCGGCCGGTGGCGAGGGGATTGGGGTTGCCGAGCAGCCACCGAAGCGCGGCGTCATGGGACAGACAGGCTTCCATGGCGTGATTGTGCCTGGCGGCAGCGCGGCGCGCAACCTTACAGTGGACAAACAGGAATCTAACACCGCAGGTAGATGGGCTAATCTTGAGAAAAGTGCCCGCAGAGCAGAAAAAAATTCAAAAAAGTGCTTGCACAAGGCTAGGCGTGCAGTGTATATTCTTTCTCGCGCGAAAGCGCAACTGACAAGTCGGAGTGGCGGAATTGGCAGACGCGCTAGCTTGAGGTGCTAGTGACTGACTAAAAGGTCGTGCGGGTTCAAGTCCCGCCTCCGACACCAGCAAAAACACGGACCTTCGGGTCCGTTTTTTGTTAGCTTTGCAATGCGTCGTGGGCTTTGCGCTGCGTCGACAGCTTTGCACCATGACGTGCCAGGACGTGCCCGCGGAGCCAAGGCGCCGCGCGGGAAGGAGCCGAGCCGTGGATTCCACCTCCCAAGACCAGCAGGACGCGGGCCAACTCGCTCGCGTGGGCCGCATGGGCAAGGGGGCGCTGCCCGGCGTGCTCGCCGCGCTCATGGCGCTCACGTCCGACGCCGTGCTCACCCTCGACGGCGACGCGCGCATCCTCACGGCCAACGCCCAGGCCGAGGCCCTCACCGAGCTGTCGCTCGACGAGCTCGTGGGTACGAACGTGCGCGACATCCTCTTCGATTCCAATCACCCCGTCGATCCCGAGAACCACGTGCCGCTGCTGCCAACGGACGGCTCGCTCACGGAGCTCTCGTGCCGGCTTGCCTCGGGCGGCGCCGCCACCGTGGCGGCGCGCTGCGACCGCGTGAGCGCGCCGGGGGAGACCTATCTGCTCGTCATGCGCCCGGCCGACGCCCTGCTTGCCGCCGAGCGGGACCACGACCGCCTCATCGACGAGCTGTCGCTTGCCAACCGCCGCCTCTCGGGCACACTGCGCATCGTTCTCGACACGATCGACGCCGATGACGTGGAGTCGCTGTTCAGCGGCGTCCTGGAGCAGATGACCGACACGCTGGACGCCCATGGCGCCCTGCTGTTCGTCGCGGAGTCCAGCGGCTACCGGCTGGGCGCCTCCACGAGCTCGCTCGAGGGGCGTCGCCTGCCGCAGTACATGACCTACGGCGAGGGACTCGAGACGATCGTCACGCGTGCGGGCAACGCGCTGCGCCTGCGCCTCATGCCCCCGTCCGAGCAGAGCCTGCGCGCCGGCGCCCTGGCCACGAGGGAACTGCTCGACGAGGAGTCCGGCGAGCGCCATTCCGTTCCCGCTCGGCAGGTGCCCCCGTTCACGAGCCTCATCTGCGTGCCCGTCTGGTTTGGCGGCCACGTCATCGCCATCATCGAGGTGGGCTGGGCCGAGGCCCGCCCCACGCGCCGAGACGACGCGCGCCTGCTGGACTCGGTCTCCCAGTACCTCTCCATCGAGTTCGCTGCGGCCATCTCCACGATGCGCACGGAGCGTGCCCAGCGCCTCGACCGTGTGGCGCTGCGCCTGCGCGACCTTATCGAGGACGGCCCGAGCGTGGACGAGCGCGACCTCTCGCAGGTCAAGGACACGCTCTGCACAGAGCTGGGCGTCGAGGTGGCACCCGTGAGCGTGTTCGAGGACTCGTGCGTGGCGTCCCTGCCCGGCGTGGGCGACGTGGAGCTGCCCCGCACGCTCGACGAGCTCACGCGCGGCTACGCGGACGCGGGCGTTGCCGTGGCGCCCGTCCGTCGGGGATCCGCGCTCGACACGTGGCTCACGCGTGCCGGCAGGCCCTCTACCGGTGCCCTCATCGACCTGGGGCAGGTCGGCGGCAAGCGCCGCGTGTTTCTCGTGCTGCGCGCAGCGGGCGAGGAGCCCGTCGACGGCGAGGAGCTCGACTTCCTGCGCCGCGTCTGCATCGACGTGCGCCAGGCCGTCGAGGAGGGCGAGCGCCGCGTGCACGACACGCGCATCTCGCAGGCGCTCCAGAGCGGCATGAAGAACGAGCTGCAGCATGTCGAGGGCATCACGGCCCACGGCCTGTACTCCTCGGCCACGGAGGCGGCGCTCGTGGGCGGTGACTTCTACGACCTCATCCGGCTGCCCAACCGCCGGGCGTGCGTCATTCTCGGCGACGTGAGCGGCAAGGGCGTGGAGGCGGCGAGCGTCTCGGCGGCCGTGAGGACCGCGCTGGGCGCCTACGCCTGGGAGGGCCAGCCGCCTGCGCGCATGGTGCGGCTGCTCAACGACTTCCTTCTCGGGTTCTCCCGGCTCGAGACGTTCGCCACGCTGTTCGTGGGCGTCATCGACCTGGCTCGCGCCACGCTCACGTATTGCTCGGCGGGGCATCCTCCCGCGATCTTTTTGCGTGAGGACCCGCGCGAGATGTTCACGCTCGACGAGCAGTCGGGCGTCGTGGGCGCGTTTCGCGGGATGTCCTACCACGACGGGCGCGTGCGCCTGCGCGAGGGGGACCGCCTGCTGCTGTACACGGACGGCGTCACCGAGGCGCGCAGTCCGTCCGGCGCCTTCTTTGGCGAGCAGGGGCTGAGGGACGCCGTCATGGAGGAGGCTGGCGGCGACTACGAGCACATGCTCGACCGGCTGCTTGCGCGTCTCGACGTCTTCACGGCGCGCAGCCTGGACGACGACGTTGCCATGGTGACGCTTCGGTTCGACGATCTCGGTGCGGCGTAGGGCGGCACGGCGGTGGCGCAGGGCGGCCGGGCGTGGCGTGGAGCGGCCGGGCCGGCGCGGCGGTGGCGCGAGCCCGTTTGTGCGCCGCATGCGGATGCGAACGCATGAAGCGGCGTCATCTGGGCA
Organism: uncultured Parolsenella sp.; assembly: GCA_934668375.1. Lineage (GTDB taxonomy): Bacteria > Actinomycetota > Coriobacteriia > Coriobacteriales > Atopobiaceae > Parolsenella. Next base: position 14,467 of record CAKUNF010000021.1, read on the forward strand.
GAATGGCCGTATGACTCACTCGGAGGACATACTCATCATCCCCGTCGAGGGCGATCTGGACGTCTCGTGCGTGGGGCGCGTGCGCGCGCTCATCGACGAGCGCGTCGCGGCAGGATGTCGCCGCGTCATCCTCAACATGGCGCAGGCCACCTACGTGGACAGCCTGGGCATGAGCCTCATCTTTGCCGAGTCCCGGCAGCTGCGCGAGAAGGGCGGGCTGCTCTCGCTCGTGAACGTCTGTGACAACGTGTACCGCTCGCTCGTGATCTGCCGGCTCGTGGACTTCATCCCCGTCACGGGCGGCGGGCCCAAGCCGCCGATACCGGCGCTCGACCCGTCCGTGCGTCCGGACTGGCACGGGACGATGCGCGTGGACCCCACGAAGCTCTCCGAGGCACGTCGCCGCATGGAGGAGCTGCTCGGGCGCACGGACCTCACGGCAGACGAGGTGTTCGACCTCACGCTTGCCGGGGGAGAGGCGCTTGGCAACGCCGTCGACCACACGTGTGCCGAGGGCGTGCTGCTGAGCGTGTGGGTCTACCCGGACCGCGTGGTCGTGGAGGTCACGGACTGCGGCGAGGGCTTCGACCCGCCTGCCGCGGGCGACGAGGGCCACACGGGCGCCGGCGCCGGTCCGCACGCGGCCGCCTCGCTCGAGCGCGGGCGCGGCATCAAGCTTATGCGCATGCTGGCGGACTCCGTGGAGATCGGCCCCAAGACGAGCGGCGAGGGCACGGTCGTGCGACTCGTGAAGCTCATCACGCCGATGTCGAGGCAGCAGGGCGAGCTTGGCCCTTTGGCCTGCTAGAGGGGCTGGGCTCGCCGGGCGTTTGGTGCGCGCCAAAATTCTCGGAAGATTTTCCTTGCGCGGACGGCTGAGTTTGCGTATAGTACTTTCTCGCACGCGGACATGGCTCAGTTGGTAGAGCACCACCTTGCCAAGGTGGGGGTCGCGGGTTCGAGCCCCGTTGTCCGCTCCATGTGAATGAGGGGCCGGCCACAAACGGCCGGCCCTTTTCATATGGCGACGTGGCCAAGTGGTAAGGCATGGGCCTGCAAAGCCCCTACCCCCAGTTCGAATCTGGGCGTCGCCTCCAATGAACGCAACGGTCCGGCATCACGCCGGGCCGTTTTTTGTTGGGGTGCTGGCCATCGCGGGCCCATGAAGTCGCGAGCGCTGCAAATCAGACAATTACGGGCCCCATCGGGGGCTCAAGTGTCTGATTTGCAGCGCTCGGTGAATTGAGGGATGGGTGTGGACGCCGGGGGGGGTCGTGCACTGCTGCTCGCGCTCCCTCTCGCTTATCGGCATGCCGAGAAAAAGTTTTTCGAATTTGCTTGGCTTGGGCGAGAAGTTTGTGTATAGTATTTCCTCGCACGCGGACATGGCTCAGTTGGTAGAGCACCACCTTGCCAAGGTGGGGGTCGCGGGTTCGAGCCCCGTTGTCCGCTCCATGTGAATGAGGGGCCGGCCACAAACGGCCGGCCCTTTTCATATGGCGACGTGGCCAAGTGGTAAGGCATGGGCCTGCAAAGCCCCTACCCCCAGTTCGAATCTGGGCGTCGCCTCCATCGAACGTACGCGGTCCAGCCTCAACGGTTGGGCCGCTTTCTCTTTTTGGATACCATACCTATACGGTGCCAACACCGGGCGCCGATCGCCTGTCGTCTCGCTTTTGCCGGTTAGGGGCGCGCCTTGCTCAATGTCCTGCTCATCCTCGCCTTCTTCGGGCTCGTTTACGTGGCCGTGCAGCACCTTGCGCGCACGCTTGGCTACCGCTCGGCGCGCGGCAGGAGCTTCCGCAGGCTCGTCCACAGGGGAAAGGTGCCCGCCGAGCTCACCGAGGCGGCTGACGAGGTCATCATCGACCGTCAGCGGCGTCGCAGCGCGCGCAAGCACCACGACCCGGCCTACGCGAGCCTCAAGACCCAGCCCAAGCCGCGCCTCTCCAGTGAGCAGGTCCAGGCGCTGCGCGAGGCCCGCGCCTCGGTGCGCGAGGACTACCTCGACCACATGCGTCCGGGCTTTTACCACTACGTGATCATCTTCATCGTGGCGAGCGTGGCGGGCCTCATCCTCGAGATGGTGTGGATGTTCGTCTCGAGCGGCCGCACGGAGCTGCGCGTGGGCCTCGTGTGGGGGCCGTTCTCGCCCCTGTACGGCTTTGGGGCGTGCCTGCTCACGATGGTGCTGTGGAACTTCCGCACGGCGCCCAAGGGTCAGGTGTTCGTGCTCTCCGCGCTTCTCGGCGGAGGCCTCGAGCAGACGACGGGCATGCTCATGGAGAACCTCTTCCATGCGCAGTCGTGGACCTACCTGGGGCTGCCGGACGCCATCACGCAGTGGATCGCGTGGCGCTTCATCTTTGCGTGGGGCGTCATCGGGCTCGTGTGGTGCCGCGTGGTCATGCCCGAGGTGATCTATCGCATCGGCGAGCCCACGACGCGCGCCCAGGTGGTCATCGTGACGGTCATGACGGTGTTTCTCATCGTGGATATGCTCGCCACGGTGTTCTGCTTCTATCGCAAGGCGCAGCGAGACGTAGGACTCCCGCCGGCGAACCCGGTGGACGAGTACGTGGACGCCCACTTCAACGACGAGTTCATCGCGAACAGGTTCCAGAACCTCGTGGTGGGGCAGGACCTGGAGCCAAACAAGTAGGGGACCCAGCGCCCGCGTGGGCGCGCGACGATTGGACAAGACATGTTTGAGAACGAGAACTTCAACCGGGGCATCGAGCCGCTCGAGCCCCTGGCAACCGAGGTGCGCGCGGGAGACGGAAGGCGCCTGTCGCTGCGAGGCTACAGCCTGGCGCTCACGGGCTTTGTGCTTGCGGGCTTTCTCGTGATGGGCGGGTGCGCGAGCCTGTTTGCGAGCCCGGCGTTCCTCGTGGGTGTGATGGACCACTACCTGAGCATCGCGGTTCTGAGCTTCGTGGCCTCCGTCGCGGGCATCGTGATGATGGGGTCGGGCAGGAAGCGCCAGGCCGTGGGGCTGTCGCTTGCGGGCTATGCGGTGTTCGTGCTGTCGTTTGGCTTCACGACGTCGACGATCCTGCTGAGCTACACCGCCGCGACGATCAGCACGGCGTTTTTGGCCACGGCCGGCATCGTGTGCGTGTTCGCGTGCCTGGGCATTGCGATGCCGCAGGTGTTCGAGAAGATCCAGGGCGTGCTCGCCGGCGCGCTGCTCGCGCTCATCGTGGTGCAGGTCGTGATGCTGTTTCTGGGCGTGAGCCAGACGTGGATCGACTTCGTGGTCATCGTGGTGTTCTGTGGGTTCATCGGCTACGACTTCCACAAGGCGATGTACGACGAGCCCACGCTCGTGAACGCCGTGTACAACGCCTCCGAGCTGTTCTTGGACATCATCAACGTGTTCGTGCGCGTGCTGTCGATTCTGGGGAACCGTGACTAGCGCGTTGCGCGCGATTGGATGCCTCTGGCGATATGGGCGCTGACCTGCGAATTCTCAAAAAGATTTGGCTTCGAGCAAAATTTTTTGAAATTGTGGGTTGCATCGGGCGCGGGGCTTAGGTATATTACTCCTCGCGCTGAAACGCGCACCAGAGCTTCGGGCGTTTAGCTCAGGGGGAGAGCGCTTCCCTGACACGGAAGAGGTCACAAGTTCAAATCTTGTAACGCCCACCAAA
>CAKUNF010000022.1 GCA_934668375.1 uncultured Parolsenella sp.
GGGAATGAGACATATTCGGCGCCCAATTCCGGGCAAAGTGTCTCAATCCCTACACTCACGATTACACGGCGGGAGTTTGGCGAGAAATAGAAATCGGGCAGACAGCCGCGTAGCCATCTGCCCGATTGCTCTTTATGGAGCGGGTGACGGGAGTCGAACCCGCGTCATCAGCTTGGAAGTCTGCGGACAATTTGCCCTATATGGTTCTACCTGCACTTTTGCCGGCACGTTAGCCCAGCTAGATTGCTTGCTTTTGTCGCGTTTTGTCGCTATCGTCTCCGCGCGACAGGCGATTTGTTACACGTGTAACGCGCATCTTGTTACAAATTTGCCTCTGTAGCGATACGGGAGGAGTGGCGGAGATGGGTTCTAGCGAAGCTGGGAACGACTTCTACGTGAAGGTCTCGGCACAGAAGTACGGCAAGGACGGATGGCGCGCGTTCCTCACGTACTTCGAGGACGGCAAGCGGCATCAGGCCACGGCCAAGCTTGAGGCCAAGGGAAGGACGCAAGCAGCCAAGAAGGCCGCAGAGATTGAGGCCGAGGAAGTCCGAAAGAGGATGAATGCCGAACACGTCGCGGGGGCCAAGGCACGCGCCCGCAGGGGCGCGACAGTCTCCGATTACCTCGGAAGACTCATCGAGAGCCGTTGCGCTAGCAAGAGCATTGAGAAGTCCACGGCATCCGAGTATCGGCGCATCCGTAACAACCTACTGGGGGCCGAGTTCGGGGGCATGGAGCTAGCGGACGCCACCCCCGACGATGTGCAAGATTGGGTTAACGGCCTTGCCAAGGATTACGCGTCCGTGACCGTCCGCAAGGCCCTTGTGCTCGTTCGCTCCATGTTCGAGCAAGCCGTAGAGCGCGACGTCATAGCCAAGAACCCCGCGCGCACGGTGAGGGCACCCAGCGCCAAGCAGAGCCGCCCCAACGCCCTGGACGAGCGAGGCCGCGCCAAAGCGGCGGGGTTCATCGCGCTTGACCCAGCCGCCCCGCTGAACATCGCCTACGCGCTCGCTCTGTATCTAGGGATGCGCGAGGGCGAGATATGCGGGCTTCAGTGGCGATACGTTGACCTTGATGCAGGAACGATATCAATTGAGAAGACGATAGGCCACATGAAGGACGGCAAGGGGGCCAACGAGGACTATCTGAAGGCCCCAAAGACGGGCGGGAGCCGCAGGACGATTCCCATACCCGCCGACCTGCTCGCCGCGCTTAGGGCGCGTCGCGCGGTCTGCCGTGAGGCGTCAATGAGGATGGGCACGAGGTTCGCCGACACGTTCGTTGTTGGCCGCGACGATGGAACGCCCATGCCAACGCACTACCTATCGACCAAGTGGCGCAAGGTGGCCGAGGTGCTAGACCTCGTGGGGATAGAGGGCACGCGCCCGAGGTTCCACGACCTGCGGCACACGTTCGCCACGAAGGCCATTGCGGATGGCGTGGACGTCAAGACGGTATCGAGCATCCTCGGGCACGCCAACGCGGCAATGACCCTGAACATCTACGCGAGCGCAGACCCCAAGGCCAAGCGCGACGGCATCAACGCGGTGTCCGAGGCGATAGCCGAGGAGGCCAAGCGCCACGCTGCGGACGGTCAGACAATCAGGTTCAGGCCCACGGGCACGGAAGGCTAGGAGGCACGGAATGGACGAGCTAGCGGAGAGGTTCGGAATCGTCGTGGAAGGCAGCACCCCCCCCCGATTCAGTCGCGGTGAGTGACGCGCTGGACGCGCTGCGCTCAGGATTTGAGCAAGTGACGATGCTCGCTGGGACGCTCAGGGAGACGTTGGACGGATTGGGCGTGCTCGCCGAACGTCCCGAGGCCGACACTGCCATGCGGTGTTTGGACGATTCCCTAGCAATCCTCGGTTGGCAGGTTCGCCAAATGTCCGAGTGGGCGCAGTCGCGCTAGGCGAAGCCCACGACCGACACGAGGCCCCGCCCCGCGCTTCAGGCGCGAGGCGAGGCCTCTTCATGCGGTGGCGTCCATCAGCGCCGCGATGATGCATCATTGACGCGAGGGAACAAATGCAGCCGTTAGGACTAAGGGTATGGACAGAGAAACGGCACCACGAACCCATATCGGGATAACCTCGAACGGCAAACCTCGGAGGGGTGCCCATATCCTCGATACAGACGAGAAGCGCAAAGCGTTTAAGAGACTATTACGAGAACAGTTCGGGATAACAACCTCGAAGCAGTTTGCGGAGGTTGCCTATCTATCGACGTCTGAAGCATCGAGAGTGTTCAACCACCCGGAGAGACTGACCATCTCGACGCTCTGGGCACTCGTGAATCCCGACAGCGGGGCGCTGTATCGCTTGGCATGGGACGAGCTCAAGGGCAGTTATGAGACTCCGGACGATATAGACAGGTTCAATCGCAAGGTAAACGCCATTGCAGAGTTTTGTAGCTCCATAGTGGGCTTCTTTCCGAGATTCACCAACGAGGAAATTGAGAGTGGTGCTCGCGCCTTTCAAGCCGACTATGACAGGAAGCTAGTAGCGCTTGCGCTGCAAGTACTCGACAGCGACGGCCTTGCTAGGGTTGCCGCATCGATAAAGAACGCGATTCGCGACGGGCTCGTTTCCGACGAGTACGACGCGCCGACGCTATTTGAGTTGGCAGGATTATTCAACACGCAAGGTCTGATTAGCCTTGTTACGTACGCCGCCAAGCGACCCGACGCGCCTGAGGCCAAAGCTGCGGCGCGGGCATTGGGGCTCGCCGTTGAGGAAAAAGACGGGAGTTCGAACGGCTCGTAATGCCACTTTGCGCAAAGCAAGCCAAAACAACCTACGCTTTTACGCAAAACACCGCTATTTCGTTATCCGTTAAATTACGATTTTCGCAAAGCTGCTGCTCAGAGGCAAAATTTACAACTATCATGCAGCGAAGCAAACTCCGAACTGACGTCAGACAACGCCGCCACGGCCACGCGGCAACCAACGACCGTTTGGAGCAAACAATGTCTCAGCTCGAATCACTCCCGCCCATCATCGACGCCAAGCAGGCAGCCGAGGTGCTGCACTGCTCGCCGCGCTCTGTCCAGAGGCTTTGCAACGAGGGCAAGTTAGTCTCGTGTCGCATCGGGCGTCGCTACCGCGTCAACACCGCGTCCCTGCTTCGGTTCGCGGGCTTTGCGCCCGCTCCCCGAGAGGAGGCGTAGCAACATGCTGAACGAGAACGATTTGCGTTCTATCGACTTTGCTAGCCTCACGGCTAACGGCGTGTGCAAGCTCTATGAGGAGGCCGTTACCAAGCTTCTCCCCGTCAACATGGAGAAGGTACACCGCCACAAGCGCGAGCGCTACAGGAAATATTACGAGCTTCAGCGCAACATGTCTCATGCCGAGCTTGAGGCGAGGGGCGTTGCTTAGCGGATTCTCCCGCGTCCCCCTAGACCTCGTGGGCGCGTGGGCGGCGGCGGGCGTGTCCCGCCCCGCCCTCGTTCTCTTGATGCTGCTCGCGCATCAGGGCGCGGACAAGCAAGGAAGGCTCTACGGGTCTTGCCCACGCTCAGAGATGGCAAGGGTGCTTGGCTGCTCTGATACGGCAATCAAGCAAGCAATCAGAGGGCTTCGGGACAACGGGCTGCTGAGCGTCAAGACGGCGGGATGCAGGGGCAGGGCTTCCGAGTACTATTTCGGGCTGGGCACCGATAGGGGTATCAAATCCCTAACCCCTAAGGACTACTTAGGGGTATGCAATCCATATCCCCTTTCACCCAAAAAAGGGGTATCTGGAAGATACCCCAAAGTGAGAGATAGGGGTATGCAGCAGATACCCCCAAGTGGAGATAGGGGTATGCGGCAGATACCCCAAAGCGAGGATAGGGGTATCAAATCGTATACCCCCATTTACTACGAAGGTGAATCTATAGGTAGAAGGGCGGGCATAACGCCCGCCCCTACTACCAAGTCCCAAGGTGCCTCAGAGGATGGCGGGGCCATAAGGCCCAGCCGTCCTCTGACGGGCAACGAGTACGACCGGGAGACGGACGGTTTCGTAGATGCGTTCTTTGGCATCGGGGGTAATGGCAATGAGCAGTGAGAGGTGGGCCGAGTTCGCCGCGAGATTCGGCACCGAGGAGGCAGACGAGACCGCCTACCTCAAGCCCGCGCCCATCCTCAAGACCGGGTTCGATTCACTCGATGAGCATCTGTTCGGTGGACTCAGGCCGGGGCCGCACTTCCTGATGGCCCCTCCCGGCCTTGGCAAGTCCTCGTTCGCGCTCAATGTCGCGTTGAGCGTGGCGCGCCGAGGCGGGCGCGTTCTGTTCTGCTCGCTTGAGATGGGCCGTCAGCAGTGCTTGGCACGCCTCAGCTCTTGCCTCTCCACGGACGCTGGGACGGGCCTAAAGCCCGTCTCGTGGTCTGGTTGGGAGAGCGGCGGCAGGGACACGGCAAGGCGCTTCTACGAGGCCGTGAGGAGTCACGGCGAACCCGAGGGCGTGGCAGAGATAGAGGCAGACCCGAGAATTAGGGCGATGCGGGAGCTTCGGCGCGTCGCGCCGGGTCTCGCAGTCTCGGACGGCCCGGGCATATCCGACTGCTCAGCGCTCGCCGCCACGGCCCGAGAGGGCCGCGCGGCTGGTCTCAATCTGCTCGTTATCGACTACCTGCAAAGGCTCAGGCCACCGCAGGGGCTGGACGGTGCCGACAGCGTGCGCAGAGTTGCGGAGACGGTTCAGGCAGTCACGGAGCTTGCAAAGAGCTTGCAGATACCCGCGCTCGTAATCACGTCGATGAGCCGCGAGGCGGCCAAGAGCGGGAAGCCCTCGCTGTTCGCCGCCAAGGGCGCGGGAGACATCGAGTTTGACGCGGTAAGCATGTGGCAGTTGACACGCACAGGCGAGACGGCAACGAACGGAATGCGCGGCATTGCCCTTCACGTGCTGAAGGCTCGCGTTGGAATCGAGACAGGCGATAACCCCATCCCACTCGGCTTCGACGGCGCGCACAGCAGGTTCGAGGAGTGGAGGTAGCAGGGGGGTCTAATAGACACCCCCCCTGCTTGCCGCCAAGGAGTGTGCATCGAGCGCACTCTCCCTCTCTCGGCAGCACGAGGCCCCGCCCCGCGCTTAAGGCGCGAGGTGGGGCTCTGCCTTGGCGAACGCGCGTAACGGACGCTAGCGGACTTCCTATTTTCGTCCGCGGAAATTTTTGAGTGGTGCCGCCGGGTAGCGCCGCCTAGCAGGGGTGTTGCGACTCCCCTCCCCTTTTTTGGCGGTCTACCTGCGGTTATGGTTCGTTTTTGGTTAGTTCTGAATAATTCCGCAACGAAGAGGCCACTCATAGCGAGGACTAAACGACAAGAGACGCGCCCGGGCTGCCTGAACCGCAATGCCCGGACGCGTCCCCGCGTCTCGGATTGTAGCCCGGTCAAGATTGGGAGTGCTACCATCGAGAGCGGGCGGCTTGCCGGTTGCGTCGGCACGTCTCCCCGTTTCACTTGTCTAGAGTGAGAGAGAGTGGCCGTTGCCCTTACCGGGCGGCGGCTATTTTCTTAGCCGTTGAATCGAACGCGCGTTCCCCATACGATTGAGCCGTAGCTATCGACCGTGAGGGGTGGTCTTGTTGGCGTTCGAGTCCCGGGGCGGGTGGACGGAAGAGAAGCAGACGTATCTCATCAGGCACGCTCAGGACGGCGTAGGGCTTCTCTCGCGGGCGCTTGGGGTCTCGGAGGAGGAAGTAATCAGGCACGCCGAGAGAAGCGGCCTACGGCTCTCCTACGGCCCCGAGTGGGGCGAGCTTGAGCTGTGCCCGATGTGCGCGGCGCGGTACGTCAGGCCGCAGACCGTCGCGGGCAGGGCGGGCGTGTGCCCCGTCTGCTGGGAGCGGGCCAAGGCGGAAGCGATGCGCGAGCGGGCCGCATCGGTGCGTGCCAAGGTCGATTACGAGGACGCCAAGAAGCGCTGTCAGAGGGCGCGGGTGGCGTCTCGGAAAGCGGGCTGAGAGCGCCACCGTTCGCGGATTTGTTACAAAACTTGTTACAACCCGTGTTACACATCGCAGGATTAGCAAAGCAGCTCAGAGGCTTTAATACCTCTGAGCTGCTGTTTTGCTTGGAGCGGGTGACGGGAGTCGAACCCGCGTCATCAGCTTGGAAGGCTGAGGTTCTACCGTTGAACCACACCCGCGTGCGTTGGTCGGGGCGACTGGATTCGAACCAGCGACCCTCTGCTCCCAAAGCAGATGCGCTACCAAACTGCGCCACGCCCCGGAACGCCGGTTAAGTATAGGCGAGCCGGCCCGTCTCGGCAAACGAGAATGGCCGACCCTCCCAAGAAACTCCCTAGCGCATCATGCGCCTGCGTGCGTTCGCGAGGCCCAGGGCCACGCAGCCTACGCCCGCGGCGACCACGAGCACGGCCGCCAGGCGCACGGTACCAAGCGCGTCGCCCGTCTGCGGCATGTGATGCTCGTCGTGGGGCATGGGGGCGGTCGTCGGCATCTCGGGAGTCGTGGGAGTTGCCGGCGCATCGGGCATCGTGGGCGTGTCCGGCGTCGTGGGCGTGCTCGGCGTCGTCGGCGTCTCGTGGTTCACGAACGCGATGCCCTGGTCGCTCTCGCCGGCCTCGTGCTCGTCGTCCGCGACGCTGGGCGTCACGGTCGTGGACGTCACGTGCAGGTCGCGGTCGGCGCCCTCCTCGACCACATAGGTGAGCGTGTAGGTGATGTCGTCGCGGGCCACGTTCGGGGCGAGCGTCGCGTCGACGTCGTTCTCGGAGACGCGGAACACATACGTGCCGGCAACCGGGAACGTCAGCTCGCCGAAGCTCGCCGCTCCCCCGTCGGCGCAGCTCGCGACCCTGTCGGCCGCAAGCTCCACGCCGTCGGGCGCGGACACGGCGGCAAGCGTGAACGAGAACTGCCCGGCCGTCACGTGGTAGTCGCATCCGTCGAGCGTCTTGACCGTCTTGGCAACCGTCGGCGTCGCGGTGGCGGGCGTAGCCTCGTGCGTGTTGTCGAACAGCGCAGAGCCCTCGTAGGACTCGGCGCCATCCGCGTCCTGGCGATACGTCACCGAGACGGGCAGCACGCCCTCGTCGTCGCGCGTGCCAACCGTCACCGTCGCGATGACATCAGGGGCGTTCGTCCAACCAGTGGCCGCCTCGCTCGTCTCATGGATGCGATACGTGAGCGTCTTGCCCTCCGCCCAGTCGCCGAGGGGAACCTGCGCAAAGCTCGTCGAGCCGTCCCCGCCCGTCGTGACGTCGGCAAGCGCAGGAGCGATGTCGGCGTTCTCGCCCTCGGCCGTGGCCGAGAAGGAGAAGGCCTCGCCCTCGTGAATAGCACCACCGTTCACGGTCTTTACCACGGAGAGCGCGAAGACGCCGGACGCCTCGGCGTATGCGTTGTCGAACAGCGCGGCGCCCTCATAGGCATCTGCGCCGTCCACGTCCTGGCGGTACGTCACCGAGCAGGGACCGAGCGTGCCATCGCCTTGATCGGCGCCAACCGTCACCGTCGCAATGACGTCCGGCGCATTCGTCCAGCCGGAACCGGCCTGCGTGAGCTCGTGGATGCGGTACTCGTAGACCCTTCCGGCATCGGCCAGACCGAAGCGAATCTCGCCGAACTGGGCCGTGGACGCGCCGGAGGTCGTGGCGACCGTGCCATCGTCTGCCTCTGGCATGGGAGCGCCGTCCGTCAGTGCGCTCAGGCCAAAGCGGAAACTCTGCCCACTCTGTGGGTCACTTCCGTTCACCCTCTTGGCGACGACGAGCGTGGCCGCGCCGTTTGCCTCGTACGTGTTGTCGAACACGGCTGCCTGGCCGTCCTCGGAGCCGCGCGATCCGTAGGTGACGGTCACAGGAATCGTTGCCGGGTCATCCTCGCTGGGTACGCCCACGGCAACCGTCACGGTCACGGGCACGGCCTTCGTCCAGCCCGTACCAAGCTCGCTCGTCTCGGAAATGGCGTAGGTGTAGGTCTTGCCCTCATCGGACGCACCGAAGGTTATATCGCCAAAGCTTGCACGAGCACCGCCAACCGTAGTGGCCGCCGTGACCGAGGGCATCGGCGCTCCGTCTTGCCCCGTGAGCTCAAACTCAAACGACTGCCCTTCTGCAGGCGCGGCGCCGTTCACGAGCTTCTCGACGCCGATCGTGGCCTTGCCGCTCGGCACGACCTCGTCGCTCTTGCGGTCGTAGACGTTGATGGACCTGGCCGCGCTCGGCGTGATGCCAAGCTGGGCGCACTTGGCAAGGGCAGCGTTGTAGGCAGACACCTCCTGGGAGGTGGTCCCGCAGAACATGACGTAGGTGGGCTCTGGATTCGTGACCTCGTAGCCAGCCGGAGCCTCGTCCTCCACGAAGTAGTACAGCGTCGCAGACTCGAGGGGTATGCCCTCCGTGCCAAAGCGCACCTGGCCGTTGGCGTCCGTGACGGCGGGGTTGGTTCCGCAGTCCTCGTCGAGCGTGGCCACGACCTTGCCCTGGGCAACAGACTCGTCAAGGTCAACCTGGTAGAGGCTGAACTTGGCGCCGGCCAGGGCCTCGGCACCCGTCTCGTCGGTCTTGTTCACGATGAGGCCGTAGTTGACGCCATGCGAGCCGCCGTTGGACTCGGTGACCTCCCACTTGTTGTTATCGCTCGATGAGGCGTACTTGTAGCCGTAGACGCTCACCTCGTTGTCGATCTGGACCATCTGATGAAGGACGCCCTGCGGCGCCACGTCGTAGGTGATCGTGAGGGCGCGCTCGTCGGGGACCTCAATCGTGAGCCTCGTGGCTGGCTGGCCATCGTCGGTCGTGATGTTCTCGAACGAATAGGACACGCCCTCGGTCAGCGGCACGCCGTTCTCGGAGACGACGAGGCTGCCGTTGGTGAACTGGCCGCCCACGCCGAGAACGTCCACGAGCCTGACAGTGCCGTTGTCGCTGAGTTTGAGCTTGTTCTCGTTCACCTTGATGGTGTAGGTGACGTGCGAGCCGTCAGACGCGCGGGCGCCCTTCTTGTCGAGCACCTTGTTGGTGATGGTCGTGGTGGCAGACCCCTGCGGGAACTGCTTGTCGCCGGCGCTTGCGGAGGCCGTGTTGCCAAGCGTCACGCTCTGGCCGGGCTCGGCGATATCGCTACGCGTGGCCGTCTGGTACCAAAGGTCGACATAGCCCCTCCAGGAGCCCTGCTCGTTGACGAGGCCGCTCGTGGGGACGGTGAACGTTGCGCTCTGGCCGTCAACCACAGCGGACGCCACCTGCCAAGTGGCACTCGAGAAGCCTGAGTTTCCATGGGCGTTGTAATGCGCCGTGCCCTGCACGTACGTAAGGCCCTCATCGAAGGTGTCGCTCACCGTGATGTTGGCACCGGCAAGGTCGCTCGCACCCATCTCCGCATCTGGCATGCAATTGACACGCACCGTCCAGCCAACGAGCCAGGCACCCTTCGTGCCGTCGCCCCAGTCATAGGATGCGTCCCAGCGAGGCGCATCAGTCTTCTTGGATACCGGCGGCACGACCTCCTTGTCGATGGTGTAATGGGCCTCGGCGTCTCCCTTGTCGACGCCACTAATCTTGAGGCTTGCCTTGTTCGTGTAGGTACCGTTCTCGCCGCTGCACTTGGTGCGGTAGGTCACGATGACATCACCTTGGCCGAGAAGCGCACGCACGGTGTCGCTGTCCCTGAACTGGATGACGAGCTTGTTCCAGTCCGGATTGTTGCCACCGCCAAACGCGTAGTCGACGCCCTCGACAAGCTGCGTGCCATCCGAGGTCACGAGCCTGACCTGATCGAACTTGATCTGCTCCCAGGTGCTGCGATTTATCTCGTCGCTCAGCACCACCTGTGACGGGTCGGTGCTCGCGCCCATGGCCGAAAACTTCACCTCGGTTTTCCACGTGGCATAACCGTCCTGCTCGACGGTGCTCTTGTCCGTGAGCTCCTTCTCGATGTAGGTGCGGTCGTCCGAGGGCTGGTAGGAGCCAGACCCCTCGCCGCTCGGGCCACTGCCGTTAGGCGGCGTCACGTTGGCAGTGTTGCTCACGGCGTCTGCCGAGGAGGCGTCGTCCATCTCGCAGTGGTAGGTCACCGTGACCTGCTGCTTGCCGACGCCCGCGGGCATCGTGAAGCCCAGCGTGTCGCTGGCAGAGTCAACGTCACCGCTCAGCAGCAGATTGCCAGAGGCGTCCCTCACCTCGTAGCGCGTTCCGGCCTTGAAGTGCTGGCCGCTCCCAAGCGTGTCTGAGAACGCATAGCCGTCCATGTCGGCCTTGAGCGTGCCGTTGTTGAGCTTGACGGTCCACAGAATGTCATCGTTCTCGCCCGAGGCGCTCTTGGAGACCATCGAGTACTTGACCTTCTGCGGCTCCTTCTTCACGTCCCAACCGTTATTGTGACTTCCATCCGTGCCCCACGACCACGAGACGGAGTTGTCAAGCCCCGAGAGCTCCTGGTTGTCTTTGAGTCCGTCGAGAACGCCATCGCGGAGCTTGGTCTTGTACTGCACGTAGTAGTCGCCCTTGGGGAGACTGCCGAGCGCAATCTCGGCCTTGCCATCCTCGGGATAGGTGACGTCAAGCGAGGCGCCGGTGGGATTGCCGCTCGCGTCCACGAGCTGGAATGAGTCCCTGACGTACTCTAGGCTCGAGCCGAGTTTGTCATGCAGCACGAGGTTGGTGGCGAAGGAGTCCGGAGACACCCTGACCGTCCAGGTGTAGGTGTTGTCATCAGCGTTGAAGGCACCGTTGTCGTTGGCCCACTTATCACCGGAGACGCCGCCGTCCTTGGTGTTGATCTTGACCGTGGAGGACGTACCGGGGAACTCGACCTCCACCCACGAGCCGTCGCCGCTAGGGTTGCTACCCGTGTCGAAGCCAAAGCTCAGATTCGCCACGATGTCGGAGTTCTCCTTCTTGAGCCACTCCTGGTTGTACTCGAGATAGATCACGCCGTCCTTGATGTACCACGTGCCGGCGACCGAGTTGGTGGTGCCGTCATAGAGGGTCGAGGGGTTCGTATCATCAATGCGAATGTTGCTCGGCAGCGTGTACTTGACGTTGGGCGATGAGACAGCGGGCTTCTCCGCGGGGTCATAGGCGATGTCGATGGTGCCGTAGAGCTTGGTGTTGGCCGTCACGGCCTCGTCCCCCAGCTCCTGTTTGTGCTCCTTGTCCTTGTAGATCTTCACCGTGATGCCCTGCGAAACCTCGCGAAAGTCCGCGTTGGCGGCCTGCCGTGCGACGTCATCGGACTCGGCATCGACCTGCGCTGTCTCGGTCGCGGCGGTCGTCGCCGATGCGGCAACGACGTCTTCCGCAAGCGCATACGTCACGTTCGAGCCAAGCGACTGCCACACGAGCAGCGCTCCCATCGCCAGCGCAAACGCGCGGCGAACCGCCTTTCGTCCCTTGTTGTCTCTCATCGCCAATGCACTCCCTCTCCTTGGGCAATCAAGGCACGTGCCGCTACAGTCTTGCGGCACGGCAAACAAACCCGAGAACCTCTGCCCCCGGGCCCACATATATGAAGTTGCAAGATTGTCGAAATCATTGAGACCCCCCCCCCCGAGCATTATTCGGAGGGGAAATGGCCGTCGTGGAATAGTCATGCGGGACAGAAATGTATAGTCCCCGCACTAGCTAGACATATTCTTGAGCGATGCCACCTGTCTTTCGCCTCGTGAGCGGGCTCGTGCGGCATCGACGTCGCGCGAGAAACCGCACCAGTCATGTGTAATTTCGGCAGCAGTTTACATAAATGAGCAAGTGCTCGCAACCATCAAGGGACAGACATATCGCGCGTCTTCAGTAAGTCTCTCGTTTTTGTGAGACGAGTGCACAAGCGCACACAAAAGGGCCCCGGCGCTGTGCCGGAGCCCTTGGACGTACTATGAGCAGACGCGCGAGAAGCTACTTCTGGGCAGCCTCGAGCGCGGCCTTGACCTCGGCGGCGGTGTCGAGTTCGAGAACCTTCTCGGCCAGCGCGTCGCACTCGGCCTTGCTCCACTGGGAGATGGTCTTGCGGGCGCGCAGGATGCTCGGGGCAGACATGGAGAACTCCTCGAGGCCCCAGGAGATCAGGAGCGGCTCGAGCAGCGGGTCGGCAGCAGCCTCGCCGCACATGCCCACCATGATGCCGGCCTTGACGCCGCTCTCGATGATGTTCTTGAGCGAGCGAATCACGGACGGGTAGTAGACCTGGTAGAGGTTGGAGATCGTGTCGTTGCCACGGTCGGCGCACATCGTGTAGCCGATGAGGTCGTTCGTGCCGATGGAGAAGAAGTCGGCGACCTCGGCGAGCTTGTCGGCGATGAGGGAGGCGGCAGGCGTCTCGACCATGATGCCAACCTGGATGTTCTCGTCGAACTTGCGGCCCTCGTCGGTGAGCTCGTGCTTGCACTCCTCGACGAGCTCCTTGACGGCCTTGACCTCCTCGACACAGGTGACGAGCGGGATCATGATCTTGACGTCACCAAAGGCGGAGGCGCGCAGCAGGGCGCGGAGCTGGACCTTGTACTGGTCGGGGTTGGCCAGGCAGTAACGCACGGCGCGGAAGCCCATGAAGGGGTTCTCCTCCTTCTGCATGTGCAGATAGGGGATCTCCTTGTCTCCGCCCACATCGAGCGTGCGGATGATGACCGGGGCGCCCTTGAGCGCCGTGGCGACCTTGCGGTAGGCCTCGAACTGCTCGTCCTCGGAGGGAAGCTCGGCGGAGTCCATGAACAGGAACTCGGAGCGGAACAGGCCGATGGCCTCGCAGTCGTGGTCGAGCGCGTTGGCGACGTCATCGGGCGAGCCGATGTTGCAGGCGAGGATCTTCTCGATGCCGTCGGCCGTCACGGTCTTCTGGCCGCGGAAGGACTCGAGCGCGGCCTTCTCGGCGGCAAAGTCGGCGGCAGCCTTCGTGTACTTCTCGAGCACCTCGGCCTCGGGGTCGGCGATAACGACGCCCTCGGTGCCGTCAACGATGGCACGCATGCCGTTGCGCAGCGCAGAGCAGCTGTTGGCGACGGAGAGCACGGCCGGGATCTCCAAGGCGCGCGCGATGATCGCGGAGTGCGACGTGCGGCCGCCGGTCTCGGTCACGATGCCGGCCACGTGCGGCTTGTCGATGGTGGCCGTCATGGATGGGGTGAGGTCGTGCACGACGACGATCGTGTCCTCGGGCAGGACGGACAGGTCGACGACCTCCTTGCCGAGAAGCTCGGCGAGGATGCCGGTGCGGATGTCGGCGATGTCGGCCGCGCGCAGGCGGAACATCTCGTCGTCCATGGCCAGGAACATGTTCTCGAACATGGTCGAGGTGTCAACGAGGGCCTGCTCGGCGCAGGTGCCACCGTCGATGGCCTGGTTGATGGAGTCGGTCATGCCGGGATCTTGAGCGAGCATGATGTGACCGCTCATGATCTCCGCCTCGGCCTCGCCCACGGTCTCCTTCATGTGGTCGGCCTGGGCCTGGGTCTTCTCGCAGAAGACGGCGAGCGCGTCGGCGTAGCGCTGCTTCTCGGCGGCGGCGTCGGCGACCTCGTGCGGCTCGAAGGACAGGTCGGGCTCGACGGCGACCATGACGTTGCCGATGCCGATGCCCTCAGATGCGTTGACACCCTTGTACATGTAATCCCCCCGGATTGTTGCGTTCATGGAAGGAGGGGCCAGCGCAAGCGCCGTGCCCCTCCCCGCGCGTCATATGTGGCATGGGCCAAGTGACCCGCGGGCGAACCTACTCGCCGATGCCGCTCTTGACGAGCTCGACGGCGGCGGCGAGAGCGTCGGCCTCGTCGGCACCGTCACACTTGATCTCGATCTCCGTGCCGCAGGAGAGGCCAGCGGCCATGAGGGCCATCGGCGACTTGCCGTTGGTCTCCTTGCCGTCGGCAACGACGGTGACGGTGGAGGCGAACTTGCCCATGGCGGAGGCAAACGTGCCAGCCGGACGCATGTGCAGACCCTGCGGGTTGATGAGCGTGACCTTCTCGGAAACCATGCTGAACTCCTTGTTCTCTTTGGCTCTTGCCGAGCCCCTTCCGCAAATCACAGTGGCCGCGCGCTCGAGATGCCCCCGCACGCGCGTGCCACTGAAATTACCTGTCGTGAAGTCTAGCAGAGTGGCGCGTTACTGACATAACAATACCCGCCGAACGTGCTCACATACACATATCGGCGGGTATTTGTCATCGAATTACTTGTCGGCCTTCTCGCTGGCCTTGGCGGCCTTGGCCTTCTCGGCCTCGTACTCGGCCATGACGCCCTGCAGCGAGGCGTAGAACTTGTCGATGGTGGAGCGCTTGGCAAGTCCCTTGCTGGCCGCGGTGGCAGAGCCGCACGCGGAGGCAAAGTTGAGCGCGTCCTGGTAGGACATGCCGCGGTCGAGGCTCGCGAGGAAGCCTGCGACCATGGAGTCGCCCGCACCCGTGGCGTTCACGAGGTGGCACGGCGGGCACTTCGTGACGTACTCGTTGCCGTCGGCCGCGACGAGGGCCGAGCCCTCGCCACCGCAGGAGACGACGACGTTCTGGGCGCCGCGCTCGTGGAGCATGCGCGCGTAGGGCATGCACTCCTCGGGCGTCTCCGGGTTGACGTCGAACAGCTTTCCAAGCTCGTGGTTGTTGGGCTTGATCATGAACGGCTCGGACTCGAGTGACTGAAGCAACAGCGAACCCGGGGCGTCGACGACGAAGCGGATACCACGGCCGGCCAGGCGCGTCATGATGATCTGGTACATGTCGTCCGGCAGGCACTTGGGGATGGAGCCCGTGAGGACGAGCGTGTCGCCGGCCTTGATGCGGTCAAGGCGACCGAACAGCTCGTCGACCTTGTCGTTGGGGATCTTGGGGCCCATACCGTTGATGATCGTCATCACGATGCCGTTGAGCTTGACGTTGATGCGCGTGAAGCCCTTGTCGAGGCGCACGAAGTTGCAGGTGACGCCCGCGGACTGGAGCGTGTCGAGGATGTAGTCACCCGTGAAGCCGGCGATGATGCCCAGGCAGATCGTGTCAACGTTGAGCTCGTTCAAGATGCTCGAGACGTTGATGCCGTTGCCACCGCAGCGGACCTCCTCGCTCGAGGAGCGGTTCGTGAAGCCCATGTCGAGCGTGAGCGGGTGCATGACGTAGTCGACGGCGGGGTTAAAGGTAACGGTGTAGATCAAGAGATCGCCCCTTCCACACGAATTTTTCCAGACTTCAGTATGCCACAGAAACGGCTCCCCACTGCTGCGTTGGGGAGCCGCTCGGGCAAAAAGTTGACCTCGATTCCGTGGGCATACGCTGCGGAATCACCAATCTAGGCTAGTTCTCGAGGCCTTCGTTGATAGCTGCGACGACAGCGGCGGCATCCGAGGCGCCCTTGACGGCGCGGCAGAAGTCCTCGTGCATGAGCGAGGCCGCGATCTTGGAGAGGATGCGGAGGTGCTCGGTGCCCAGCTCGCCATCAGGAATGAACAGGGCGATGGCGCAGTCGACGGGGGCCTTGTCCATCGTCTGCCAGTCCACAGGCTCGGAGAGGCGCAGGACGACGACGCAGGGCTCGGAGACGGAGGCGCTCTTGCAGTGCGGGATGGCAAAGCCGCCCATCATGCCCGTGGAGCCCTCGCCCTCGCGAGCCTTGAGGCCCTCGAGGAGCGCCGAGGCGTCAGAGCTGACGCCAAGCTCGACGGCCTTGTTGGCAGCGAGCTCGAGCGCCTCGTCACGAGAGGCGACGCTGCAGTCTAGGAACACGTGGGACGAATCAAGGATAGCCATGCGAACTCCCCTTTTTTCTCGGCCAGCAATGCGGCCGCGCTTAAACAACGGGGTCAATTTTAACCGTGTAACGAGAGATTCGCGAATCAATCTCGCAATTTCTGAAAAATGCAAGGGTTTTCTCGATAGATGGCTATGAATCAATAGTCAAGCGGCATGACGTTGGCCACTGGAGCATAGTCAAGCAAGCGCAAGCGTTTGATCGGAGCGATGCCTGCCGAGCGCTCTGACATGCATGGGCCGCGTTGCACGAGCCATCGAGACAGCAAAAGACCCCGGGCTATCACCCGGGGTCTGTGCTTTAGATGGTGGTCCGTCAGGGGTTCGAACCCTGGACCTTGGGATTAAGAGTCCCCTGCTCTACCAGCTGAGCTAACGGACCATCCGTATGTCTCCAAGTAGAATACACTACTTGGCGGGAAAATCAATGGTGGTTCGTCAGGGGTTCGAACCCTGGACCTTGGGATTAAGAGTCCCCTGCTCTACCAGCTGAGCTAACGAACCATCTTACCT
>CAKUNF010000023.1 GCA_934668375.1 uncultured Parolsenella sp.
GCCGTGGCACCCGTGGAGATCGACCGCCAGTCCATCCTCATCGACGCCGGCGCCGACACCGTGATCGCCGCTCTGGCACAAGCCTGAACAGCTTCCCGCACCGTTCGCGCCCCGCTCGCCCGTCGCACGTCCCGCCCGGCCCCGCATCGTCTATAAAAGACTACGAGACAATCTCGCGGGAGGGGTCCAGCTATGTCGAGCGACGGGGCACGCAAAGGCGCACGCACAGTCACGCGCAAGGCGTTCATAGCCGGGGCCGCCGGCGGAATCGCAAGCCTGTTCCTCCCCTCACTGCCGGACGCGCCCGACACCTTCCCCCTGCCGCTTGGCCCCACCGACGCCTGGGGCGAGGAGATCTCCGCTGGCGCCCGCGTGCTCGTCGTGGGTCGCACGCAGCTCGGCATCGCCGTGGCAGACGCCGCCACCAAGCCCCTGCGCTCCATCGAGGGCGCCACCGTCACCGTGACGTCGTTTTACAACGGCAAGCAGACAAGCGGCACCACGGACGAGAGCGGCAGCGTCCTTCTCGACATCGCGGAGCTTGCCGAGGAGGTCTCGCCAGACTCCCCCGAGCACGACGGCGACAAGAAACTCGAGTATTGCTTCAACGGCCGCATCCTCGTGGAGCGCGCCGGTTACCGAGACGTCGTGATCCCCCGCATCCGTCTGCGCTCGTGCTCCGCCCTCATCGCGCCCACGCGCGTCCTGGACCAGACGCGCCCCTACCTGCGCCAGCTCTCCTTTGACGAGTGGGACGTCCAGTACACGCGTGCCACGTTCATGCGCTCGGCCGAGAGCAAGGGGACGCACCGTCTGCTTGCGCAGGCGTGGATCCCCAACGGCCATTCGCTCAAGCTGCGCGCCTACTACGACGCGCCCGACGGCGGCACCGCAGACATCGGCACCCAGACGCTCACGGCAGGCTCCTCCAACCTGGCAACCGCCAGCTTTGACGAGGCGTTCCTCGACCCCGCCTATCCCAAGAAGGTCCTGCCCGCAGGCTGTGCGCTCCACGTCTCCATGGAGTACGACGGAACCATATATGACCAGGTAACGGGCCTGGAAATCAAGGAGTCGCCCTTTGATGACGACGCAAGCGGAAGCGTCGCCATCACGCCGGGCGCCATCCTGGGAGACGAGGACCTCAACCTCTTCACCATCCCGGACTCTCTGCCCAAGCCGCTCGGCGGCAGCCAATTCAGCATCTGGAAGCCCAAGTTCCCCGTCCTGTTCGACTTCTCGCCGCTTGGCTACGTGATGTTCGGCCTGCGCCTGGGCTCGCTCAGCCACGTGGACGACAAGGGCCTGCTCGACAAGGACGGCTGGCAGAAGACCCCGCGCGAGAGCGCCGGCAAGCAGTTCGACCGCCTCTGCGCCGAGCAGAGCGAGGCCATCGAGAAGGTCCAGAGCATGGGATCCTCCCCCGATGGCTCGGGCAAGAGCTCCTCGTTTGACCACGAGTGCACGAAGGAGATCAAAATCCGCGGCGCGGCGCAGGTGTTCGCCGAGCTTGCGTATGACTGGGACGCCAGCGAGTGGACAGGGGCCCTCAGCGCGGTCGTTGGTGCGGGCGTAGAGGCAACGTGGACCGCCCAGATGGTCATCGTGTCCGTTCCCGTCTACATCACGTTCGAGCTGGGTGCCGCCGTCAACGCGGGCCTCAAGTTTGGGATGCGGACGTATGGCCCGAGCATCAACAAGCTGCTCGAGAACGCCACGTATGACACGGAGTCCAGCAACGTCTCCGTCACGTTCGAGGTGAGCGTGGGCCTGTCGCTGGGCGTGGGCGTGGCAGACGTCCTGTGCGCCTATGTGCGCGGCGCGGGCTATATCTCCACCTGCGTGGCCTTCTACAAGGCAGACCCGTCCGTTCCCACCCCGCGCCTCACCGCGGGCCTGGGGCTGTCCGCCTCCGTGGGCGTGCAGTTCCTGCTGTTCAAGTGGAGCGGCCCCCTGTGGTCCCAGGACTGGCCGTGCATCTACGACTCGAACAATCCCGGCGGCACGAACGCCGTTGCCATGCTCGCGAGCAACGACTCGCTGCCGCTCGACGCCAACGGCATGCCGAGCTTTGACACCTTCGCCCGCGACATGACCATCGTGACGAACGAGGAGCTCCTCGGCGTCCGCGAGTTCGAGGCGGCCCCCGCCGCCGTGGCCGCGCTGTCGATGGACGAGGAGGACGCGGGCGACGCGACCGCCGACGCCGACGAGACCGCCGCCGCGAACGACGCCGCCACGACGGCCCCCGCCTCCCCCGAGCCCGAGGACCTCGGGGACGGTGTCCTCGCCTGGCAGATGCCCGCGCCCGCAGAGCTCAATGACAACGCCGCCGCCATGCTTGCCTCGGCAGACGAGGCAACCTACCTCGGCAGTTCCTCGACCGGGGCCGACCCCACCGCAAACATCGGCGTTGCGGGCATCGGCGCCGACGTCTGCGGCGGCATCAGGCCCACGGCAGACACCCGCATCTTCACGAACGTGTTCAGCGACACGCGCATGCGCACCATCGTCACCGGCAACGGCGTCGTCATGTTCCGCATCGCCTCGGTGGGCTACGGCACAGAGGCCCGCTCGCGCCTCGTCTACAGCATCAACAAGGGATCCACCTGGGGCACGCCGCAGGTCATCCCGTTCGAGGTCTACGGTGTTGACGGCGTGACGCGCCAGGACCTCTACGACTACGACCTCGCCATCACGCAGGTGGGCTTCTGGGGCACCTACCTCTACGTCATGCTCGTCTCGGGCACGCGCCCGCAGGGAGACGAGACCACCTTTGCCACGGCAAGCTCGCAGACCGTCATCAGCATCCTGCGCCTCTACGACTCCAACGCCGAGGGCGACGACCCCCTGCGCGTGAGCAGCGCCATCTCCTGGAGCCCCAAGAGCTCCTCCAAGTACGCCTCGTTCTCCATGCCCTGCCTGCAGGCGTACGAGGACCGCAACTCCTTCGACCGCGAGACGAACAGCTGCGTCATCGGCACGTGCCTCGTCTCCACGGCGAGCACGGCCGAGGACCTCGTGAAGCCCGGCGCCAGCCGCGGCCTCATGAGCCTGTTCTTCGAGCACCGCAGGAACGAGGCACCCGTCGTCATCACCAAGTACGCAAGGATCCCGGTGAGGGGCGTCACGAAGCTCGTCCTGAGCCCCATCGCCTTTGACTCCACGCCCGAGTCCTGCGTGCGCGCCGAGAGGCGCCACGCCTGCGTGGGTTGCGTCACGACGACCGGCTCCTACGTCGAGAAGATCGACGTCACCACGGCCGACAACTCGCAGGGCTTCACCATCGCGCTCGACACGGTGGTCGCACCCGATGCCGGCGAGGACGTCCAACGCCTCTACGCCACCGGGCGCGACGGCGAGTTCTACGCCATCCGCCGCACGTCGGACGCGGCGGCAGACGGCTCGGGCATCCGCTATGACGGCCGGCTCTACCTCGCCAGCTTTGACACCTCGGCGCAGTTTGGCTCCTTCTCGTTCACCCAGGTGGGACCGGACGCGTGCACGCCCACCGAGCTCGCCGTGAGCAAGGACGGCCGCTACCTGTACTACCTCGTGAACAAGGAGGGCAAGACCGGCCAGGAGTACTCGGACGCGGGAGACGCCGGCAACCCAACCGAGAAGCCCAGCTACCGCGTCATGGCACTCGCGCGCGCGGAGGGACAGTTCTCCCGCCCGTTCGCCCTCTGCGAGCTCGAGCATCCCGTGGACTTCGTGGTGTCCATGACGTCGAGCGGCACTACGGCCACGTTGCTCGCGGCCACGATCACGGACGCCGCGCACAGCCGCGCGGACATCTATGACATCCGCATCCCGCTCGTGGTGTGTGCCACGCCGCTCTCGCTTGCCACGGAGGGCCCGTTTGCCTTTGCGGGCGAGCAGAGCGACTTCAACGTGCAGATCAGAAACGACGGCAACACGATCGTGAGCGCGCTCACGGTCAGGCTCTATGACGAGCAGACCGGCCAGACGGTCGACTCCGCAAGCGTCTCGTTCGAGTCGGACGCGCTGCTCGCACCGGGCATGACCACAACCCAGCGCGTGAGCTTCGCCATCCCGGACGGATGGTCCGGCGAGAAGACGCTTCGCGCGGGCATCGACAACGAGGCCACCGTCATCGTCCAGCCGGAGTTCGTCGCCACGGCGCTCGACGCGGACTCGGGCCAGAACGAAGCCTTCGACGGCATGTCCGACGAGGACGCCGAGTGGCTGGCATTTCTGCTCGCGCTCGTCCTCGCGCTGTACGAGGACCCCTATGACGACTTCGACCTGGACGAGGACGACCAGCCGAAGGCCCAGGTCAATGTCGTGGACGGCCAGGCATTCGCCAACTACGGCGACCTCATCGCCCTGGGCGAGAATGACCAGACGAGCAAGAAGGTCGACCCGTCCGGCGGCGACCAGCCCGGCTCGGGCTCCCAGGGCAACGGGGGCAGCGGCTCTTCGAAGGCCCTTCCCGACACCGGCGACGAGGGCCTCCTCGACCGCATCGCTCGCACCCTCGGCGCATAGGCACAAAAAATGGGCCCAAAGGTGTCAAAGACCTTTGGGCCCATCCCACGTCACTTGCGCTACTTCTTAGCGAGCGCTCCCGTACACAGGGCGATAACGCCAGCCACGAGCATGGCGAGGCAGGCACCCGCGACAAACGGATCCGAGGTCTGCGGCAGCTCGGCAGAAGAGGCGGCAGGCGCAGCCGTCGGCGTCGTGGCGCCGGGCTTCGCCGGCATGTCGCCGCCGGGCTGCACAGGCGCGCTCTTCTTCGTGAACTTCCAGGTGCCCGAGAAGGTCACGTTGCCCTCGTCGTCTGCATCGTCCATGGCCGCAGCAGCGGAGTCGCGGTCATAGCCCTCGAACGTCCAGGTGCCGTCCGCCGTCTCCACGATGGTCTTCGCAGGGGCACCGGCCGCAATCTCGCTGCCGCGAGGATAGCTGTTCTCGTCCTTAGGAAGCAGCGCGAGAACCTCGTCGGGCAGCTGCTGGCCCGGCAGGGCACTGCTGAACGCGTACTTCACACCAAAGCGCTTGCGCAGCTTGGCGAAGTGCGCCTTGTACGTCGCGCTGCTCGTCACGTCCGTGACGGTGGAGTCCCAGCCGTCAAAGACGTAGTCAAAGGTGTCATCGGAGTCCCTCGTGGGCGTGGGCACCTTGATCTGGTCTGCCTTCGTGCCTGGCTCGTACCATCCCTCGCCATAGGTGACGCTGCCGTCCTCGTTCGTGAACGTCACCTTCACGAGCTTGTTATTCGAGGCCGCGACGAGGGCAACGGAGTCGCCGGTACCAATGCTCGCGTAGTTGCCAAACTCCTGGCGCTCGCTGGCCGCTTGCGAGGCGTAACGGGAGCCCTCGCCGTCGACGTACCAGCCATCGATCCTGCTACCGGTGACGTCATCGGGCTTGCCGAGGTAGTTCTCGCCCATGTCACGGGCGGAGGAGAGGGCCACCTTCGTGCGGGAAGTGCAGACGTCTGCGCCATGCGAGAACGCCGTGTTGTTGCACAGCGCGGTGTTCGTCACCGTCAGCGTATCCATGCCGCTGTTTGCGTATGCCGCCAGGCCACCGCCCTCCGCGGCGCTGTTGCCCGAGATGGTGGCGCCGTCAATGGAGACTGTGGCCGAATCGTTCACGTCGAACACGAGCACGCCGCCGCCGCTGCACTCATCATCGCCGGCCTTGTTTCCCGTTATCGAGACCTTGCCGATGTGGAGGCCCTGCTTCTCGGTCGCACCCGCGCTCGTGGTGCCATCCCACAGGGCAGCAGCCGCGGGGCCATAGCCAACGGACACAAAGACGCCGGCACCGTCGCTGGCCGTGTTGTTCTCCACCGTGCCACCGTTGAGCTCGGCATAGCTCTTGAGGACGCGAGACCCGTTGGCCATCTCGCTCAAGGACGCAACGACGGCCACGCCACCGCCCTCGCCCGTGGCCCTGTTGCCCGAGATTGAGCCGCCGTTCATGACGAAGCACGAGCCACCGGTCACGCATACGCCACCGCCAAGAGCCTGCGGAATGCCGCCCGGCGCAGAGCCGCTATCCGCGTAGCAGTCCTTGATCTGACCGCCATCCATGACAAACGTTCCGCCAAGGACCACGCCCACGCCGCCGCCGTAGCAAAGCGATCCGTCCTTGAGGCCACAGTTCTCGATGGTGCCACCATGCATGTGGAACGTGCCGCCGTTGACGGTGACGCCGCCGCCAAAGTAGTTGCTGCCCTCACGGTCCGCAAGCGTAACGCCGGAGTACATGTCGCAGGAGCCCCGCACGTCCAGCAGGCCCGGACAGTCGTTGCTCTGCTCGTCCGTGCCCCTGATGGTCAGGGTGTCGCTGCCGTCCACGGCGCCAAGATTGAGCTGCGCGCCCCTGTAGATCTGGATGGAGGCGTACCGGAGCATCGTCAGCGTGTGGCCCCCGCCAAGAATCGTGACCGAGCGGCCGGAGACGCCCAGACCCTTGGCCTCGATGTCGTTCGCCAGCCTGATGACGCACTCGCCATCGCCAGCCGAGGACAGCGCAGACTCAAGCTCGTCGCCCGTTGACACCTCGATGACGCCCGGCTCGTCGGCACGTACCGCCAGCGGGCACGCTCCCCACGCAAAAGCCGCCAGCGCCACAAGAAGGGCCGCCAGCACGCCTCTCGTCTTATTCATGTTATCTTGCCCCTATTACATGCATCCGGCCCGATCGACCAGGTGGCTTTCTCGTTATATGCGGGGCGCACCATACTATATCTAGTGGGCTCCCTGCAATTTAGCGAAGCAAAGTCTCCCACGAGCGGTCGCCCACGGACGGGGACAGACGCCCGCTCCGCTCACGCCAGGCGCTCGGCCTCGAAGACCCTCTCGGCAGCCCTCTCGTACTCATCGGCCTTCTTCGCCTTGCGGACGCAGCGCCACACGGCCGCGGGATCGGCAAAGGAGAGCTTGGCGTAGGACCACCATTCCTTCATGCGAAAGACCGCGTTGCCGCCGATCTCTTCCACGTAGGCCGCGTACAGCTCGTCGTGGAAGTGTCTGAGCTCGGGCGCCGCGAGCTCCTCTCCCCCATGCAGCACGCGTGGCAGGGCAGGGTTCATGAGCACGCCTCGGCCCAGCATCACATGGTGCGTCAGCGGATAGGCCACGAGCAGCTCATCCATATCCCCGGCCGTGAAGACGTCGCCGTTGTATGCCACGGGAAACGACGCCGTCTCGAGCGTCTTGCCATACGCCTCGCGCCGCGGCACGCCCTCGTAGCCGTCTCGCTGAACACGCGGGTGCACGATGAGCTCGGCCAGTGGCAGGCGGCAATACGCCTCGAGGATGCGATCGTACTCGTCGTCCCGCTCGAGCCCCAGCCGCGTCTTGACCGAGACGGGCAGCGGCGAGCGCTCGCAGACGTCCTCGAGAAACGCCTCCAGCTCATCGGGGTTACGCAGAAAGCCCGCGCCCTTACCCTTGGACACAACCGTCCCCGACGGGCAGCCCAGATTGAGGTTGACCTCGTGATACCCCATCTGTTCCAGCAACTCCGCCGCCCAGACGAACTCGTCGGCATTTCTCGTCAGCAGCTGGGGCACGACGTCGAGGCCGGCGTTGGCCGCGGGGTCGAGCTCACGGACGACCTTGCCCTTGAACCCGCAGCCCACGCGAGGCGGCGCGATGAACGGCGTGTAGTAGCGGTCAAGCGGGCCAAAGCAGTCCGCGTGGACGCGCCGAAACACATGGCCCGTCACCCCCTCCATGGGGGCCAGCGACAGAATCATCAATGCCCTCCTCAAACGAACCAAGCGGCAAAAAAGGGGCATGCGCACTAAGCCCCGTTCGAGTTTAGCGGCACCCATACGCCCTCGATGTGCCCAAAGGTGTCAAAGACTTTTGGGCACATCGCGAAAGGCTTTTGAACACCCCTAAAGAGCCCTAGCAAAGTTCAAGGCATACAGATCAGACCTATGCTCTGCGCGCAATACGGCTAAAACTATTTTCAAATTACTCGAACAGATGTTTGCATTTTCTGGCATCATAAGCGCAGGGTATGGGATTGAGTGAGAGCTCACGCGGAGACCCCCAATGGTACACGTGAGCGGGCGCAATCGATATTCGGCGCACTCATTTACCCAGACAGGTTAGCGCCCCTGTTTGCCAGCACCCGCAAAGACTGGCCCTCACAGTTCTACTTCCCTTTTTCCTGTGAGCATCATGGGGGTGCATTACCGTGGGCATTATCTCGGCCTCTCAATCACACATCGCAAATCCGATGCCATCAGACGAACAAATCTATACGTCGGTCAGGAACACACTTGAACGAGCGCGCACGCGCGCGGAGACCGCGGTCAACAGCGCAATGATCAACGCATATTGGGAGATAGGGCGCCAAATAAGCGAGGCTACAGGCGACCGTGCGGAGTACGGCAAGCATCTTCTCGATTATCTCTCGGAACGACTGAGCACCGAGTTCGGGAAGGGCTACACAAGGCGCAACCTATATCAAATGAGGCAGTTCTACCTGGCTTTTCCTAATGTGCACACGCTGAGTGCACATTTGAGTTGGTCCCACTATAGGCGCCTTATGAGGATAAGAGACCAAGGTCGCCGAGAGTTCTACATGAGCGCAGCGGCCGAGGAGAAATGGACAGTCCGACAGCTTGATCGCCAAATTGCAACGTTCTGCTATGAGCGCGTTCTCAACGCCTCAGATCAATCACGCACGGCCATCCAAAAGGAGGTCGCAGATTCAGAGCCACCAACCGCTGCGGACGCCTTTATCAAAGACCCCTACGTTCTCGACTTTCTTGACCTTGGCAGCAGGACCGACTTTGATGAAAAAACGCTTGAACAGGCCCTCGTGACGAGGCTTCAAGAGTTTCTCCTTGAACTCGGACGCGGCTTTGCATTCGTAGGAAGGCAATTTCGCCTCGACGCAGAGGTCCAGAGCTACTATGTCGACCTCGTTTTCTACAACACCGTCTTGAAATGTCACGTCCTCATTGAGCTAAAGACGCGACCGCTCAGCCCAAAAGACGTGGGGCAGATGGACTTTTACGTCCGTCTGTTTGACGAAAAGTACGCCACGGAAAGCGACAACCCAACCATTGGCCTCATTCTTTGCTCTTTTGCAGACCGCACCGTCGCCAAGTATTCGGCACTCGCGGACGGCAAGGGGCTGTTTGCCTCGTCGTACGTGACCTACCTGCCAACGGAAGAAGAAATAACGGAGGCGCTCGAGCCAACGCGACGCGAGGCTTATTTCGCAAAGAAGTCAACAGAGTAGGCGGGCACCAAGGAAGGTGGTTTCTCATGGGCTATCAGGAATCGTATCTTCGAGTCAATTCCCTCGCCGAAATTGCCGGTATCGAACGAGCCGTCAACGAGTCCGAGGAACTAAAAACGCTTGAATACCTGGTCTGCTGTTGCGGCGTGAAGGCAAAACAGGACCTATACGGCGGCTCCTGGTTCTCAGGCTGCCAAAGCCTCTCCAGCCTGAGGGGCAACGAGCCCGTCGTGGCAAGAGAGGGAGATTTATTTGCCGTTGTTGCCGGAGCAAGACTCTATCAGCCGTCAGGCCCATTCTTGTGGATAGACTGTATCGTGGGAATCGGCGACCCCGAATACGACACACTGGTAGAAGTAATTCCGCTCGAAAAGGCACGCGAGGAAGCCAAACTGCACTTGGACAAGGCCAAGGAAGCAGAACGCTTTATGAGGCGAAGCCTTAACGACAGCTACAACCGCGCAATGCGCGGAGAGCACCGGATTGAACTTCCTGCCGAGTTCCGATAGGCCCGGCAAGGCGTGGGCCATGCAGACCAGGCCGCATGGCCCACGCCAAGAGGCTCCGCAGCCCAGCTAGGCCCCGCCCCCAGCACCTCAAACAGTTCGCGAACGATTGTTCGATGTTTTTTCGCCCCAATCGCAGGGCCGCTGCCTCGGCTTATGATAAGTTGCCTTATTCGGGCCCTTGATCGGGCAAGCCCAGATACGCACCGAAAGAGCGAGCATGGCAAAAAGCACCGCAAACTATGGCAATGACAGCATCCGTCAGCTCAAGGACGAGGAGCGCGTCCGTCTGCGCCCCGCGGTCATCTTTGGCTCGGACGGCCTCGACGGCTGCGCCCACGCCGCCTTCGAGATCCTCTCCAACTCGGTGGACGAGGCGCGCCAGGGCTACGGCAAGCTCATCACGCTCACGGCCTTCGCCGACAAGTCCATCCAGGTGGAGGACAACGGCCGCGGCTGCCCGCTCGACTGGAACCCCTCGGAGAAACGCTTCAACTGGGAGCTCGTCTTCTGCGAGCTCTACGCCGGTGGCAAGTACGACAACAACGAGGGCGGCGACTACGACTTCTCCCTGGGCACGAACGGCCTGGGCTCGTGCGCAACCCAGTACGCCTCCGAGTACATGGACGTCACCGTCTGGCGAGACGGCAACAAGTACTCCCTGCACTTCAAGAAGGGTAAGGTCGTCGGCGCCAAGAAGAAGGCCCTGCAGGTAGAGCCCACGGACGAGGACCGCACCGGCACCACCATCAAGTGGCGCCCGGACCTCGAGGTCTTCACCTCCATCGACATCCCCCACGAGTGGTACCGCGAGACCATGCGCCGCCAGGCCGTGGTCAACGCCAACATCACCTTCCGCCTGCGCATCGAGGCCGAAGACGGCACCTTCACCGAGGAGGACTTCTGCTACCCCAAGGGCATCGAGGACTACGTGCTCGAGAAGGTCGGCGCAGACTACCTCACCGAGCCCTTCTTCATCGAGGCAGACCGCCGCGGCCGAGACCGTGACGACCTGCCGGACTACAACGTGAAGATCACCGCCTGCATGTGCTTCTCGCGCACCTTCACGATGCAGGAGTACTACCACAACTCGTCCTGGCTCGAGAACGGCGGCTCGCCCGAGAAGGCCGCCCGCAGCGCCCTGACCAGCGCGCTTGACGCCTACATCAAGAACCAGGGCAAGTACAACAAGAACGAGAGCTCCATCAAGTGGCAGGACGTCCAGGACTGCCTCGTGCTCGTGACCAACTGCTTCTCAACCCAGACGTCCTACGAGAACCAGACCAAGAAGGCCATCAACAACCGCTTCATCCAGCAGGCCATGACCGCCTTCTTCAAGGAGCGCCTCTCCACCTACCTCATCGAGAACAAGGATGCCGCCGGCAAGATCGTGGACCAGGTGCTCATCAACAAGCGCTCCCGCGAGAACGCCGAGAAGACGCGCCAGAGCATCAAGACCAACCTGCAGCAGAAGACCGACATGGCCAACCGCGTGCAGAAGTTCATCGA
>CAKUNF010000024.1 GCA_934668375.1 uncultured Parolsenella sp.
ATGCCGACCCAGCAGCAAAAGCCGAGCGCGATGGGCTTGCCGCCCTTCTTGATCAGCTCAACGATGTTCGTGTTGAATCCGATGGCTGCCATGGCCATCACGATGAGGAACTTCGAGAGGTCCTTGAGGGGTGCCGTGACCGTCGCCGGAAGCGCAAAGACGGTCGTGATCACGCTCGCCAGCACGAAGAACAGCACGAAGAACGGGAAGATCTTCTTGAGCGAGAACTCGTTTCTCGCGGCAGATCCTGCCTGCTTTGCCTTGCGCACCTGCCAGAATGCCAGTACGAGCGTGATGGGGATGATCGCCAGCGTTCTCGTCAGCTTGACGACCGTCGCGCTCTCGAGAACGTTCGCGCCGGGGTGCATGCTGTCCCAGGCGCTGGCTGCCGCCGTCACGGACGACGTGTCGTTCACCGCCGTTCCGGCGAACAGGCCGAACCCCTCGTTGGTGAGCCCCAGCGCGGCGCCCAGCGTCGGAAACACCAGCGCCGCAATCACGTTGAACAGGAAGATCACCGAGATGGCCTGCGCGATCTCCTCGTCATCGGCATCAATAACCGGGGCCGTCGCCGCGATCGCCGATCCGCCGCAAATCGAGGAGCCCACGCCCACGAGCGTCGCGATCTTTCCGGGAACGTTCATGACGCGGCACAGCACGAACGCGATGACCAGGGATGTCGAGATCGTCATCAGGATGATCGGCAGGGACTGCGCGCCCTTGGCGAGAATCTCCGTCAGGTTCATGCCGAAACCCAGCAGGATGACGGCGTATTGAAGGACCTTCTTAGACGTGAAGGTGACGCCCGATGCCAGCGGACCCCTTCTCTTCTCGGGAACGACCAGCGCAAGGACCATGCCGAGCAGGATGGCGAAGACCGGTCCGCCCACGACCTCGACCTGTTTTCCGAGCAGCCAGGCGGGAATCGCCATGACCAGGCAGAACGCGATGCCCCTCCAACGGCTCTCAAGCTTCTCTATTGCGCGCATATACCATCCGATTCTCATGTCGTCGTTACAGGGCAAACCATCCTAGGGTAGCTTGTCGCCCGCCTTTGTGGGGCGACGCGGACGCGGCGGAATGGGGTGGGGCGGGGATGCCCCTGTATCCACTCGAGGACCCGTTGCACGTGGAGATTCGGGGGCGTCCTCACGAGGACGAACTATAATCCCGTGTTGGACCATGCAGCCGGGCGCTTGCCCGGCGTAAGTCTAGGGCTCTTGTCGCCCTGGACGCCCTGGGCGACGAAGTTTCGCGTCTCAGGAAAGGGTAGGCATGGGTTTGCAGGAAAAGAAATCGGGCGAGACCGCGTTTCTCGTGGTCATGTACGTTGCGGCGTTCGTTGCCGCCTTCAACGAGAACATCATCAACGTAGCACTCAACGACATCATGGGCGCGTTTGGCATAGGCGCCACGACCGCGCAGTGGCTCGTCTCGGGCTATATGATCGTGACCTCGGTCTTTACGGCGATCATGGCGTATCTCTCTGGGCGCTTCTCCACGCGCAGGCTGCTGTTCTTTGCATGCGGCTGTCTCGTTGCCGGCGAGGTTCTGTGCCTGGCCGCCCCCTCATTTGCGGTGCTGCTCCCGAGCAGAATCCTGCAGGCGGCGGGCTCGGGCATCCTCTTTCCGCTCATGATGAACGTGGTCCTCACGTGTGCCCCGCGCGAGAAGCTCGGCCTCTTCCTGAGCCTCGGCGCCGCGTGCATCACGCTGGGGCCGGCGTTTGGCCCTGTGGTCTCCGGCCTCATGTGCACGCTGTTTGGCTGGCGCGCAATCTTTGTCGTGCCGCTCGTGGGCGGCGTCGCTGTGGCGTTGGCTGCCATCAAGCTCGTGCGCAACGTGGGCGAGCGCAGCCAGGCCACGCTTGACATCCCGTCCGTTGTCCTTCTCGCTGCGGGCATCACGGCCTTCGTCTTTGCCGTGGGCGAGTTCTCCGCAGACGTTGTGCGCGCGGCCATTGTGCTTGTGGCGTCGTTCGTGCTTCTCGGCCTGTTTGCCGCGCGCCAGCTGGGGCTCGAGCACCCCGTGCTCAACGTTCGTCCCATGGCGAGCGCAAAGTTCTGGCCCGCGTGCGTGCTCGTGGTGGTCTCGATGATGACGACGTTCTCCATGAGCGTGCTGCTGCCGCTGTACTTTGAGGGCGCGTATGGCATGACGGCCCTGGCGGCGGGCCTGTACATCCTCCCCGCGATTGCCGTCAATGCCGTGACCTCGGTCGTCGGTGGCCGTCTTATGGATGAGCATGGTCCCTGGCCGTTGCTGCCCGTTGGCTTTGCGCTCATCGCGGTGGGCCAGGTAGGGGTCACGCTCAGGGCGACGAGCCTGCAGCTCTGGGTGGTCGTGGCGCTCACCGTCGTGGTGTATGCGGGCGTTGGCCTCGTGATGTCGCCCTCGCAGACCGCTGGCCTCGCGACGCTGCCTGCCGCCGAGCAGACGCACGGAACGGCGCTTCTCAACACGTGGAACATGATCGCGGCGTCGTTCGGTCCGTCGCTGTTCATCGGGCTTCTTTCCAGCGCGGCCGCAGCCGCCGGGGCTTCCGGTGCTGCTGCGGAGCTGGCGCAGGCCGCTGGGTTCTCCGCCGCCGTCCGCGTGGCGGCGGGCATCGCCGTCGTGGGATTTGCGATTTCGCTCGTGTATGCGTTTAGGCAGCGCAGGCGCTAACCGCAGCCTGTGCGAGCGGCGTGAACGGGAGCCTGGCTGCTGCTTACGCCGCTCGGTTCGCGTTCGGAGTTTCAGTATGCTAACTTTACTCTCGGCTGGGAAAGCGGGTGCTCCGGGAGGCGGCGATGGCCGAGAAGCCGAGGGTCTTGGTGTACGGCGCGGGCGTGCTGGGATGCTCGATCGCGCATGCGTTGTGCGTAGCAGGCAAGTCTGATGTCTCGCTTCTCGCGCGAGGGGATTGGGCCGAGGCCATCGAGCATGATGGCCTGCGCATTCGCCATGTGGTACAGCGCAAGGTCACGTGCGATCGCGTGCGTGTGGTGAGAGCGCTGGGCGTGGGTGATGTCTATGACCTCATCGTGGTCGCAATGCAGGCCCACCAGGCCCCCGATGTTCTCGCGTCGCTCGCGGCCAGTTCGTGCGGCAGGCTCGTGTTCGTGGGCAACGACGTTGACGCGGCTGGTCTCGAGTCGCGCATCGCCGAGCTCTCGGACTCGCCCAAGGAGTGCGCCTTCGGGTTCTTCTCGGTGGGTGGAAGGCGCGAGAACGGCGAGGTCGTGGCTGCCCACGTCAAGCTTGCGCTCACCGTGGGGTCTGCCGTGAGTGAGTTGTCGCGCGGATTCGTGGAGCTCCTCGAGGGCCTGGGCATCTCGCTCAACCTCCAAGACCAGATGGATGGTTGGCTCAAGTGGCATGCGGCGTGCATCCTACCGCTGGCCTACCTTTCGTATGCGCACGGGTGTGACCTTACGCGAGCGACGGGCGACGAGGTTGGCCTCTACCTTGATGCATGCGCTGAGCTGGGGAGACTCTTCAGAGGGCGGAACATCCCCATCCGACCGACGGATGATGACGAGTATTTTTACGGCGGGCCAAAGCGGCTCTACATGCGCGCCTTCTATACCGTGGTGTTCAAGACGGCGTTGGGGAGACTGAGCATCACCGACCATTGCAAGCACGCCGTCGGCGAGATGCGATCGCTTGCCGAATCGCTTGAGCGTCTGCTTGCGCTCGACGAAATGCCAGGGGCGGCCCCTTCATACCAGGCGCTCAAGGGGATGATGTCCTCGTGGGCTGAGCTGTCCGTCGATCCATGCTGCAGGGCGTGAGGGGGCAACGTTATGACCATCAAACAGCAGAAAGACATCAAGAAGTTCCTGGTTGAGCGGCTTGGGTGCGAGGAGGGCGCTGCGCTGTTCGCCGAACAGTCGCGGATCTTTGGCGAGGTCGTTGCCAACGCGAAGGGCAAGTCGAAGAGCCAGATGAAAGAGCTCGAGCAGACCATCTTGCCTCGCGTTGCGTTGTACAAGGCATTCATGGCGTCCGGCATCGGAGAGGGACACACGACCGAGCTCATGCGTGCATACATGATGGACGTCGTGGCTGCGCAAAAGCACGCTTCGACGCAGAAGATGCAGCTTGTTCCCGGTTTCTTTGCTATCTACAAGCGCGTGTTCCTCAAGGTCATGCGGACGAGCGACCTGTGGGAGAGCACCCAGACCGAGGGGCCGGGCTGCTTTGGCGCCTCGATCACGAGGTGCCTTTGGCACGACGCCTGCGTGGAGAACGGCTGCCCCGAGCTGTGCCCGCTCTTCTGCGATGTGGACGACGTCAACTACGGCGGGCTGTCCAAGATGGGCTTCTCGCGCACCCAGACGCTGGGGTATGGTGGAGACTGCTGCGATTTCCACTTCTATAAGCGCTGAGCGAGAATGGACGGGCCTCTGGCGGCGGTTCAGCTCCCGCCTGCGCACGATGGAGGCACGATGATCTGCTACTTCAGCGCGACGGGCAACTGCAGGCACGTAGCCAGACAGCTGGCGGCGGCTACGGGGGAGCGGGCCGTCTCGATTGAGGATGCCGGCGCGGCACGTGTGGAGCTTGCCGATGGCGAGCGTCTCGGCTTCGCGTTCCCGACGTACTGCTGGGGCCTGCCGACGCCCGTCATCGAGTTCCTTAAGGCGCTCGATGTTCCCGCCAAGCCGTCCTACTGCTACTTCGTGGCCACCTATGGGAGCACCACGGGCCAAATCGGCCGCTTCGCCGCCGAGCTTCTGGCCGAGAAGGGCGTCGGCGTTGATGCGTTCTTCAGCGTGAGGATGCCCGACACCTGGACGCCCACGTTCGATCTCTCCGACAAGGGTCGCGTGGCCGCAACCAATGCTGCCGCAGACGTGACGATCGATAAGATCGCAGCTCAGGTGCGCAACCGCGAGACGGGCGACTTCATGCGTGCCAAGGTGCCATATCCGTTCTCGCTGGCGTACCACACGCTTGCGCTCCCACGCATGCAACGGACGGGTGGCTTCTCGCTTGATGCCGAGGCGTGCATCGGATGCGGCCTGTGCGCAAGGAACTGTCCGGCGCACGCCATCACCATGCGAGGAAGACGTCCCGTCTGGACGTCCTCCTCGTGCTACGCCTGCCTGCGATGCCTGCACCGCTGCCCCAAGTTCGCCATTCAACGCGGAAGGCGCACCCGGGGCCACGGCCAGTACACCCACGTGTGAGCAGGGGGCGGGCGCCGGTTCGCGCTCGACGCTCGTCCGGATCATTTCCTGACATATGCTAGAAATATCTTGAATCTGCCAAACTATCGATTATTCTAATAATGACATATGTCAGAAATGGAGTGGGAGCATGGCTGGTCGCCACGAGAAGACGAGGCGCGTGGGCGTCGAGCCCGAATACCTGGGGTTTATTCCAGATGGGCACGCCAGCGGGTCAGACGTCGTCCTTGCGGTCGACGAGCTCGAGGTGCTGAGGCTCACTGACCTTGAGCGCATGAGCCAGACCGAGGCCGCCGGGCGCATGGGCGTGGCTCGTGCCACGGTCGCGGCGATTTGCGCCCGTGCGCATGCCAAGGTGGCAGACGCGCTCGTAAACGGCCGGTGCCTCAGAATCGCCGGCGGTAACGTTGCCTATGCTCCCGCGAAGGACCGGGGCTGCGCGCCCTGGCCGACCAAGGAGGAACGTGCTATGAGAATCGCGGTCACGTACGACAACGGCAACGTCTTCCAGCACTTTGGCAAGACGGAGCAGTTCAAGATCTATGACGCCGAGGAGGGCAAGATCGCCTCTGCACAGGTCGTGGGCTCCAATGGCGCGGGCCATGGCGCTCTCGCCGGCGTGCTCGCCGCCGGCGGCGTGGACGTGCTCATCTGCGGTGGAATCGGCGGCGGCGCCATCAACGCGCTCGCGCAGCGCGGCATCAGAATCGTCGCTGGTGCCTCCGGTTCCTGCGACGAGGTCGTCGAGGCGTTCCTCGCGGGCGTGCTCGTCTCTGCGGACGGGCCCACGTGTGGTTGTCATGGCCACGGCGACGAGGGCCACGAGTGCGGCGACCATGGCTGTGGCGATCACGAGGGCCACGAGTGCGGTTGCCACTAGGCTGCGACCGCCACTAGGCTGAAACGGGCGGGGCGGGGACAATCCCCGCCCCGCCCGCGTTTCGCTAGAACAGGCTCGGCATGTCGTCTTCCTTCATGGGAGCACCGGCGGAGGGAAGGCTCTGGGCTCGGAACTTCTCGATGGAGACACCCTCTCCCACGAAGTCCTCGACCACACCAACCCCGCTGACCAGGCGGTTCTTCTTGGCGGTAAAGGCCTGGACGCCCTGCGTGCTCGTGGTGGTCTTGGTCTTGAGCAGCGACGTGTTGAAGTTCATGAGGCGATGGTCGTTCGAGGCGAGCGCGATGTCGCGATCATCCTTGAGCACCTGAGCAAACAGGAGCTTGGACCCTCCGTAGATGGCGTTCTTGAGGCGCTTGCGATTGGTCTTGGTGACGTAACCCGCGAGTGCCACGCGCGCCACGCGGCCGTTCTCGAACACGAACAGCGCATCTGCCTTGTAGTCCTCGGGGTCGAGAACCCAGATCACGGACTCGTCCGCGTCCATCTCGAGGTCCGTGGGCAGGTACGAGCCCAGCTGCGCGCTCTTGGTGTCCTCGAACTGCGAGACCTTGCACTTGTAGACCTGGCTCTTGTCGGTGAACACGAGCAGCTCGTGCGTGTTTGCGGACGGGAACTCGATGAAGGGCTCGTCGCCGTCCTTGTACTTGAGCGAGCTGGCCTTCTTGAGCACGCGGTCGGTCATCTTCTTGAGGTAGCCGTCGCGCGAGAGCATCATCGTGACCGCGTACTCCTCGACCTCGGGCTCCAGGCTCACCTCCACGACGTCGGACGGGTCGATGCGACCGGTCCTGCGCGGCGTCACGTACTTCTTGTTGACCGCGGCCAGCTCGTCGCTGATGACCTGCTTGATCTTGTCCTCGCTGCCGAGGATGTCGTTGAGCTCGGCGATGTCTGCCTCGAGCTTCTCGATGTCCTTCGTGCGGTTGAGGATGTACTCCTCGTTGATGTTGCGGAGCTTGATCTCTGCCACGAACTCGGCCTGGGTCTCGTCGATGCCGAAGCCCTTCATGAGGTTGGGCACGACCTCGGCCTCGAGCTTGGTGTTGCGGATGATCGCGATGGCCTTGTCGATGTCGAGAAGGATCGCCTCCAGACCGTGCAGCAGGTGCAGGCGCTCGGACTTCTTGGCGAGGTCGAAGTTCATGCGGCGGCGCGTGGAGTCCATGCGCCACGCAACCCACTCGTGCAGGATCTGGCGCACGCCCATGACGCGCGGGTAGCCGTCCACGAGCACGTTGAAGTTGCAGGAGAACGAGTCCTGCAGCGTGGTGGTCTTGAACAGCTTGGCCATGAGCTTCTCGGGGTCCACGCCGCGCTTGACGTCGATGGCGATGCGCAGGCCCGAGAGGTCAGTCTCGTCTCGGATGTCAGAAATCTCGCGCACCTTGCCCTCCTTGGAGAGCTTGACGATGCGCTCGATGATGACGTCGGTCTTTGTAGTGTAGGGGATCTCGTACAC
The DNA here is from genome assembly GCA_934668375.1 of uncultured Parolsenella sp. Classification (GTDB taxonomy): domain Bacteria; phylum Actinomycetota; class Coriobacteriia; order Coriobacteriales; family Atopobiaceae; genus Parolsenella. Next base: position 7,541 of record CAKUNF010000024.1, read on the forward strand.
CTCGATGATGCGCTCCTCGGGAATCCAGCGCCAGCGGGAGCGGATCTGGAAGCTGCCGAGGCCGCACTCGATAATCTTCTCCATCTCGTCGCGGCGGTAGATGATCTCTCCGCCTGTGGAGAAGTCGGGCATGGGCATGTACTTGAGGAGGTCGCAGTCGGGGTCCTCGAGGTAGTGGATCGTGGCGGTGCAGACCTCGTTGAGGTTGAAGCCGCAGATGTCGGAGGCCATGGCCACGCCGATGCCCTTGTTGGCCGAGACGAGGATGTTGGGGAACGACGTGGGCAGCAGGCGCGGCTCCTTCATGGTGCCGTCGTAGCTGTCGACGAAGTCCACCGGATCCTTGTCGATGTCCTTGAAGATCTCCGCGCTGATGGGAGCGAGCTTGGCCTCGGTATATCGAGAGGCGGCGTAGCTCAGGTCTCCCGAGTAGTACTTGCCAAAGTTGCCCTTGGACTCAACAAAGGGCGTGAGCAGGGCCTCATTGCCCGTGGCGAGACGCACCATCGTCTCGTAGATGGCGGCGTCTCCGTGGGGATTGAGCTTCATGGTCTGGCCCACGATGTTGGCGCTCTTCTGGCGCTCGCCCTTGAGCAGGCCCATCTTGTACATGGTGTAGAGCAGCTTGCGGTGCGAGGGCTTGAAGCCGTCGATCTCTGGGAACGCGCGCGAGACATTGACGCTCATGGCGTAGGGCATGTAGTTGACCTCGAGCGTCTGCGTGACCGGCTGCTCGGTGACCTCGGAGTGCAGGCCGATGACGTTCTCGGCGTTGACCTGCTTCTTCTTGGGCTGTGCCTTTGTCTTCTTCTTTGCCACGATTCCCTCTTGAGACGTCTCTTTAATCCGTTTGGTGCGATGCCGGCGGTGCGGCGGCTGCGTGCGACGCGGCGGCTGCGCCCGCCTGTGCTACTGAAGGTCCAGCTGGTCCAGGTACTCCTTGCCGTGCTCGGAGATGTGACGCTTGCGGCCCTCGTCGTCGTTGCCCAGCAGCAGGTTGAACATGGCCTCCATGCGCTCGACGTCCTCGGGCTCCACCTTGATGAGGCGGCGCGTCTCGGGGTTCATGGTGGTGAGCCACATCATGTCGGGGTCGTTCTCACCAAGACCCTTGGAGCGGTTGATCGAGCACTTCTGGTTGCCTATCTGCTTGAGGACGTCGTTCTTCTCGAGCTCGGTGTAGGCGAAGTAGGTCTTCTCCTTGCAGTTGATCTCATAGAGCGGCGACTCGGCGATGTAGACGTAGCCCTTCTCGATGAGCGTGGGCACGAGGCGGTAGAGCATGGTGAGGACGAGCGTGCGGATGTGGTAGCCGTCGACGTCTGCATCCGTGCAGATGATGACCTTGTTCCAGTTGAGGTTGTCCAGGTCGAAGGAGCCGAGGTTCTTGATGCGCTTGTCCTTGATCTCCACGCCGCAGCCCAGCACGCGCATGAGGTCCATGATGATGTCGGACT
>CAKUNF010000025.1 GCA_934668375.1 uncultured Parolsenella sp.
TTGCCAGTACGGGCGGCTTTCTCATGCGGCTCTCCAGACGCTCGGGATTCAACCCGTTAATTGTAGCCCTCGACGTCGATGGGCCACTCGTTTCCCGTAAACGTCCAATCCGAGAAGTCGTTGGCGTCGCCATCCACCTCGTACTCCACGAACGTCATGTCATGCTTGCCGTCGTGGTTGTTCCAGTAGAAGTAGCGTGGGCGCTCATCGTCCGTGACCTCGAAGACGGGGGTGCTGCTGGCCATGACGGTGGAGCTGCCCATTTCGCTCTCGGCGCTGCCGTCCCACGCGCCAACAGCCCACTCGAGCGTTGCGGGCAGGTCGATGTGGCCGGTGGGGACCTCGCTCGTCTGCAGGGGCTGGGTGGAGTCCGCGCCGGCGGGCTTCACGAGCAGGATGGGCGAGGTGGTCTTGGAGAGCCGGGCGTTGTTCCAGGGCCATACGCCGTGGTCGGCCGTGATGACGATGGTTGACTGGTCGTAGACGCCGAGCTCCTTGAGCTGGGCGATGTACTCCTCAACGATATTGAGCGAGCCTCGGGCCTGCTTGACGAGGGCCTCGTTGTCCTGATCCTCGGTGACGCGGTTGCCGTTCTCGTCCATGACGTAGGGCCAGTGGGAGCCTTGGCAGTGGATGACGCGATAGGCGCCGCCCTCGGAGGTGTCGGTGGCCGTGAGCACGGGCTGGCTGAAGCGATCGTGCATGGCAGGGTCGTCGAGGACGTAGGGGGTGTTCTCGGGCGCACGGGCGTCCGTGGGGACCACAGCTTCGTTGAGCTGGTCGGTCGTGAACCAGAAGAGGGGCTTGAGCGCGTTGGGGAGGTCTCGGTAGAGGCCCACGCCGCCGAGCGTGCACGCGCAGGAGAGGAAGTCAGCGAAGTAGGGGGCCACCTCGTGCACGTTCATGGTCTTATCCGTGAGCGCCTGGGCGCCGTAGGTCACGGAGTCCGAGTAGACGCCCACGGAGTAGCCCTGCTCGTTGGCGACATCCAGCAGGTTGCGCTCGGTGAACCAGCTCTCGAGGTCAGACGTGGTGAACTCGCTGGTGGTGGGGTCAAAGTCGTGGCCGGTCACGATGTAGGGTACGCCGTAGCGCGTGGGGATGACCGAGCCCAGGGAGTTGTGATACCAGGTGAAGCCGGTGAGCTCGTCTGCGGCATCGGGGTAGGCGGCCATGACCTCGTCCATGTCCTTGGTGTCGAACATGTCGAGAACAAAGACGATGACGTTGCTCTTGGAGGAGACGGTGGTGAGCCCCTCCTCGGTGACGACGGGGCGGCTGAGGGCGTCTGCGTACTGGCTGCCGAGCATGCCGAGGCCCACGCTCTGCGCGATGACGATGACGAGGCACGCGGCGATGGACGCCACGCGCGAGGCAAGCGGACGCAGGCGGGCGAGCGCGACGAACGCCGCGATGACGGCAAGCCAGGCGAGGGCGCTCTTGAGGTTGATCTTGTCGTAGATGGTCCAGTCCACGGGCGTGCCGTCCGCCGCGGGGAGGTTGCCGTTGAGGACGACTTCCTGCAGCAACGTGCAGACGCAGGCGGCGGCGATGAGGGCGAGGGCGACGTCGAAGGCGCGGCCGCGCGTGGCGGAGGCTGCGAGGGCGATGAGGGCGCCGGCGAGGGCGACGAGGGCGAGCAGCGGAAGCCACACGTTGGCGATGGTGAAGGACAGCGAGCTGCAGCCGGGGATCACGACCTCGAGCGGGGCCACGAAGAAGACGCAGTAGGCGAGCGAGAGGGCCGCGATGAGGGCAAGGACGAGGCGGGCGCGCCAGGAGAGGGCGGGCGCGAAGGGCTTGCGGGGGAGTGCGAGCTCGTGGGCGGCGTCGTTGGCGTGTTCGTGGGCCGAGGCGTCTTCGGGCGCGACGGCGTGGACGGAGGGCTCCACGGCCTTGCCGGCGTTCTCGTCCACGTGCATGGCGCGCAGGAGCAGCCGGCGGGCGCGTCGCCAGGCCACGCCGAGAACCGCGGAGAGGGCCACGGCCACGCCCGCGAGCGCCTGGATGGTGTAGGTCATGACCGAGGGGTCAACGTAGGCGAGGGCTGGGCGCGTGAGCGCGAGCCAGCAGCAGGTGAGCGTGGGCAGGGCAAAGGCAGCGTCGAGCAGGAGGAGCGTGGCGCGGCGGGTGAGACGATGCATGCGGTGACCCTTCATGAAAACTGCCGCCAGCGAAAGCGCTGGTGGCAGGTGGCGTTCAGCTGGGGTTAAGTATAGGGCAGCGTGCGGGGTGCGGGCGCCGCGCGGCCGCGAACGGCGGGGGGCGAAATGAGCTGCAGGACGGGGTGGGACTGTGCGGAGTGCTTTATGGGGATAACTACGTCGAACGCACCCTATCTGACCCGCTTGGGGCTCGATTAAGGTGCGTTCGGCACGATGAGCGACTCTGGTTGGCTTAAGCGCTATTTCGTCACGGCGCTGATCGTGACCATGCAGTTCACGAAGAAGTACGAGGCCATCTCCACGACGGTGTCGGTCGTCTGGGGCAGGAACACGTCGAGCGCCATGTGCCCGTGGGGAATACCGAGCGTCTGACCCACGGCCTCCAGGCTGGAGTTGAGCTTGTTGAGCGCGTTGTAGGCCATGAGGTAGGGACTCGCGAAGAAGTGCGCAAGGTTCACCATGATGAGGATGCCGATGGTGCCGTACAGGGGGCTGCCCTTGAAGAACAGCATGTAGGCGATGGTGCGCTGCTGGACGAGCGCTCCCATAAGAGGCGTTAATGCTGCAGAAACTGGTTGGCCATTCCGATGGAGCGCAGCGACGACTTGCGCTTCGAGGTGAGCAAGAGGGGCGTCATCGAGTGCGTGTGCGTGGGCGGCGTGTGGCAGATGGTGGGCGTCTCGTACTGGACGCCCGGGGACGGCCGAAAGCTCGTGGACGACATCGGGAAGACCATCAACATGCCGGGCGGCAAGGAGCACTACTGGGATGAGGTAGCGCTCGCGTACTGTGCCAGTCGTTATGAGGTGCACGTGTGCGAGTGCAGCGTCGATGACATTGTGGAGATTGACATCTTCAATGACTTGCAGGCACTCGATGGTGCGTATGTGAAGTAGGGGCTAGGAAATTCGATAGTGCAGGGCGTCGGCATGTGCCGGCGCCTTTTTTGTTAGCAGGCTGGGGCGTCTAGGCTCATTACCGCGTTGCGCGTGTTGATTCCTGCGCAAATCCCGTGGTAATCGATGCGTGATGTCGCTGATAGTCAAATCGTGCTGCATCATATACACGCAATTGAACCTAGCCATACGGAGAACAACAACCATGAAGTCCATTATCCCCGCCGCTGGCCTGGGCACACGTTTCCTTCCAGGTACCAAGGTGACGCCCAAAGAGATGCTGCCCGTCCTCGATAAGCCTGTCATCCAGTACGTGGTAGAGGAAGCCCTGGCGCCTGAGGAGGTCGACGAGTGCATCATCGTAAGTTCGCCTTCCAAGCCACAGATTGCCAGCTATTTTACGCGTGACCCTGGTCTTGAGGACCTGCTTCGCTCTCGTGGCAAGGACGCCTATGCTGATGCCATCGCCGAGGCCGGCAGCGTGCCGGTGAGCTTTTGCTATCAAAGTGAGCCTCGTGGTCTTGGCCATGCGGTGCGTTGCGCGTCTTTCGCGACGGGCACTGAGCCGTTCTTTGTGCTGCTTGGCGACTACGTGGTGCCTGACAAGAAGATTCTTCCTCGCATGAAGGAAGTCTCCGATGCCCACAATGGTGCTTCCGTCATCGCGGTTGCTGCCTGCGCGGCTGATGAGGTCTCCCGCTATGGAATTATCGCTGGCGAGCCTGTTGGCAACGTCTCCGACTTCCCCGAGGCCTCCGGCGAGGACGAGGGTGCCGTCTGGCGCATGACCGGCATGGTGGAGAAGCCTGCCACCGAGGATGCCCCGAGCCGTCTGTTTGCCGTAGGTCGCTATCTGCTTTCTCCTCGTGTGATGGAACTGCTCGCGGATCAACAGCCTGGTGCTGGCAACGAGGTGCAGCTCACCGACGCTATGGTTCGTGCTATGGCCGAGGAGGAGTTCTACGCCCTGGTTATTGACGTTCACGAGGGTTATGACACGGGAACTCCGGCTGGTTGGATTGCGACTAACGCGCGTCTTGCTGCGAATGACCCGCGGTTTGCTGTGGCTTTCCAGGAGGCAATGGAGGCGTAGGCCTCTTCTTAGCTCAGCAATCAGAATATCCAGATGCCTGCTCAATTAATCGTATGATCAGCTTTGGTGGCATCTCTTCCTATTTTGAGGGGGAGATGCCATTCCTATAATTATGCTGAACAAGTAATGCAGAGCTTAGAATAAGAGACAGTCTCTAACGGATATAACATGGAGGTAGTTTTGCATTATCGCCACGTGATAACGAAAGTTGCTGCCAGTGCAGCCATCGTTGCTGGCCTTGGTCTGACCTTTCCTTCCATAGCCCATGCCGACGCCATTTCCGATCTCTATGGGACGACGTATGATCGTGCAGAGGTCTATGTTGGCGACGATGATGCCAGTGGGATTGCCCTCTATTCTGCTCAGTCAGTGTCGCCGCGTAGCTGCTCTCAAGAGATGCTGTACTTTTGCACGTGGGAGAGCGACCAAAACTATGACCAGGGTTTGAGTTGGGGAGACGACTATCATGCGATGGGCTACTTCCAGTTCGACAACCGCTATGACTTGGGTCCATTCCTTAAGGCCGTCTATGACTACAATCCGTATACCTACTCAGCCCTGTCTGTGATCGGCGACAGGTATGGGTGGGATGTTAGTGGGGAGACCTATGGCAATGGGGCGTTCACTCAGCTTGGAAACGACCTGAACGATGCGTGGCATGCCTGTTACAGGGCTAACTCGACGGAGTTCGCGCAGCTTCAGAACGGATGGGCATACGACAACTATTACGTTCCGGCCGCGAACTATATGCGTTCACGAGGCCTTTCGATTGACGATCGCAGTGATAGCGTAAAGAGCCTGTGCTGGGGAATGAGCAATCTGTTCGGAACGGGTGGCTGGCGTAAGTTTGTTGGTGGTTGGGCAAGTGGATATGACTGGAACGGAAGCTGGAACGACTGGAGAGAATGGTCAGGAGCTGCGCTTTCTTCCGATATGAATGACGCTGAGTTTGTAGAAACGCTTTGCGATTATGTGGTTGATAACGTTAGCGTATTCTATAAGGCCCAGCCTCAATATTGGAATGGTTGGCAAAACCGCTATCGAGGTGAAAAGGCGCACTATCTTGGCGTTCTTGCCGCAGACGGTATCGTTCCGGTTCGCAATGGTGAGTACCGCATAGATGGGAAATGGTACTACTACGTCAATGGCGCCATGGCGACCGGCCTCACGCCCCTTCCCGACGGCAGGACCGTCTGCTACGGGCCCGACGGGGCGATGCGCTACGGCGAGCAGAAGGTCGATGGCTGCTGGTACTACTTCCGCACGCCCGACGGCGCCATGGCCACCGGCCTCACGAGGCTGCCCGACGGCAGGACCGTGCTGTACTCCGCCGACGGCCGCATGCTCTACGGGGTGCAGGAGGTGGGCGGGTCGAAGCGCTACTTCGACCCCTACATCGGCGACATGGCGCGCTCGCGGACCTTCGAGGACGGCGGATCAACGTACTACGCCGCCGCCGACGGCTCCTTCTACTCGGGCGAGGTCCAGATCTCGGGCAAGTGGTACTACTTCGACCCGGCCAAGTCCGGCGCCATGGCGACCGGCCTCACGCCCCTTCCCGACGGCAGGACCGTCTGCTACGGGCCCGACGGGGCGATGCGCTA
>CAKUNF010000026.1 GCA_934668375.1 uncultured Parolsenella sp.
GACTCCATCAACGAGAAGCTTTTCGACCTCCTCGGAGACACGGCCATCGAGTTTGGCGCAGATGGTCCGGCCGTCATCGAGGATTACCAGCAAGACGTGAGAGGAGCCCTTCTCCCATGACCGCAGAGACCCCCGCGAACCCGCGCGTTCCCAAGAGAATCGCCGCCGTGCTCATCAACTCGCTCAAGGGCGGCGTCGTGCCCAGAATCGGCCTGCCCTACATCACCGTCGGCCGAGAGACGGAGATTGCGGCGCTGCTCCACGACCTCGACCTCATCGCAGACGGCGGGGCGAGTTTCCGCTTCCTCGTGGGCCGCTACGGAGCGGGCAAGAGCTTCCTGCTCCAGACCATCCGCACGCATGCCATGGGCAAGGGCTTCGTGGTGGCAGACGCCGACCTCTCGCCCGAGCGCAGGCTCCAGGGCACGGCGGGTCAGGGCCTCGCGACCTACCGCGAGCTCATCAGAAACCTCTCGACCAAGACACGCCCCGAGGGCGGCGCCCTGCAGCTCGTGCTCGACCGCTGGGTCGCCAACATGCGCGGCGGCTCCTCCGCTCCCGCAGACGTCGATGATTCCGAGGCCCTCGCCCAGGCCATGGCCCCCCTCGAGGAGATGGTCCATGGCTTCGACTTCGCTCGCGTCATGCGCGCCTACCACGACGCAACGGTCGAGGGGGACGATGAGCGCCGCAGCGCCGTTCTGCGCTGGCTGCGCGGCGAGTACCGCACCAAGACCGAGGCGCGCGCAGACCTGGGCATCAACGTCTGCATCTCGGACGACAACTGGTACGACTACCTCAAGCTCTTCGCACGCTTCCTCAAGGGCGCTGGCTACGAGGGCATGCTCGTCCTCATCGACGAGCTCGTGAACCTGTACAAGATTCCCAACTCGATCACACGTCAGTACAACTACGAGAAGATCCTCACCATGTACAACGACACGCTCCAGGGCAAGGCTCACTACCTGGGCATCGTCATGGGTGGCACCCCGCAGTCCATCGAGGATCGCAGACGCGGCGTCTACTCGTACGAGGCTCTGCGCAGCCGCCTTGCCGAGGGGCGCTTTGCCCGCGAGGGGCTCTCGGACATGCTCGCCCCCGTGATCCACCTCAACCCGCTCACCTACGAGGAGCTTCTCGTGCTCATCGAGAAGCTCGCGGACATCCACGCCGGCTACTTTGGCTACGAGCGATCCCTCGGTACCGAGGAGCTCGTGAAGTTTCTGCAGATCGAGTTCGGCCGCGTGGGCGCGGACACGCACCTCACCCCGCGAGAGGTCATCCGTGACTTCATCGAGCTCCTGGACATCATGTTCCAGAACCCAGAGACCGACATGGAGGCTCTGCTCAACTCCGAGCAGTTCGCCACCACCACGAGCGGAGGCACGTCGGGCGAGTCCTCGGACCCCGGACAGCGCTCGTTCGCAGAGTTCAAGCTGTAACACGCGCGGATACCCGCCAACCACGCACACCGAGAGGAGGAGTTCGTGAGCACGTTCGACCGCTTCGCCCCGTTCATCCAGGACTTCATCTACGACCACCAGTGGGAGAACCTCCGCGGCATCCAGGTTGCGGCGGCGGAAGCCATCTTTGACACGGACGCGAACGTCCTGCTCACGGCCTCAACCGCCTCCGGCAAGACGGAGGCGGCATTCTTCCCCATCCTGACCCTGTTCGACGAGGACCCCCCAGCCAGCATCGGCGCCATCTACATCGGACCGCTCAAGGCCCTCATCAACGACCAGTTCCTTCGCCTCAACGGCCTCTGCACCGAGGCTCACATCCCCGTCTGGCACTGGCATGGAGACGTCTCGGCCTCCCACAAGGCCAAGATGCTCAAGAGCCCCAGCGGCATCTTGCAGATCACGCCCGAGTCTCTCGAAGCGCTCCTGCTTCACAAGCACGCCGCCATCTCAAAGCTCTTCTGCGACCTGCGCTTCGTCGTCATCGACGAGGTTCACTCGCTGCTCAGGGGAGACCGCGGTGGCCAAACCATCTGTCTCATCGAGCGCCTCAGTCGCATGGCCGGCGTAAACCCGCGTCGCATTGGCCTATCCGCGACCATCGGAGACCCTCAAGCCGTGGGCGCGTTCCTCTCCTCAGGCACGGGACGCGGCTGGGTGGTTCCAAAGGTCGCCGAACCCGAGCGCACCTGGCGCCTCTCGATGGAGCACTTCTATCTCAACGGCCCACAGGCCGCAGACGCCATGGGTGGCCAGGCCGACGAGGCCCTTCGCGGCATCGACTACATCCGGAAGGCCAAGTCGGTGCGGACTCCTGCGGAGACGCAGGAGCTTGCCCTCGCGGGCGCAGCGGTTCAGCCAGACGAGATTGAGGACGAGGGAACCTCCAAGCCACTTCCCCCGCTCGACAGCGCAACGGACGTCGCCCCGCGCGAGGCGGACCCAGGACTCGCCTACATCTTTGAGCACACGCGCGGCAAGAAGTGCCTCGTGTTCGCCAACTCACGCGAGGAGGCGGAGGCTGTCTGCACCGAGCTGCGCCGCTACTGCGAGGCCTCACATGAACCGGACCGCTTCCTCATCCATCACGGAAACCTCTCGAGCTCCCTGCGTGAGTCTGCCGAGGAGCTCATGAGAGACGAGACCCAGGCCCTCACGACCATCACCACGGCCACGCTCGAGCTGGGCATCGACATCGGCAAGCTCGAGCGGGCCTTCCAGATCGACGCCCCGTTCACCGTGAGCGCATTTCTCCAGCGCATGGGCCGCACCGGCAGACGCGGCACGCCACCAGAGATGTGGTTCGTCATGAGGGAGGAACCGGCCGAGGCTCGCGCCCTTCTGCCAGAGACCATTCCATGGAAGCTCCTCCAGGGCATCGCCCTCGTCCAGCTCTACCGCGAGGAGCGCTGGGTAGAGCCGCCACGCCTCGATCGCCTTCCCTACAGCCTTCTCTACCACCAGACCATCGCCACGCTCGCGAGCGAGGGCGAGCTTACCCCAGCCGAACTTGCCTCGCGCGTCTTGAACCTCACGGTGTTCCACCGCATCACAGCCGAGGACTACAAGGTCCTGCTCAGGCACCTTCTGGAGATTGGCCACATAGAGCAGACGGAGTCGGGTGGACTCATCGTCGGCCTGGCCGGCGAGCGCATCTCCAGCTCCTACAAGTTCTACGCCGTGTTCCAGGAGAACATCGAGTACACCGTCCGCAGCGACTCCACCGAGCTTGGGACCATCGTGGCCCCTCCACCTGCAGGCGAGAAGATTGCCATCGCCGGCGCTACCTGGCTTGTCGAGGAGGTCGACCACAAGCGTCATGTCGTCTACGCCACAAAGGTTCGCGGCCGCGTACCCGCGTACTTTGGCGAGTGTCCCGGAGACATCCACACCCACGTCCTCGAGCGAATGCTCAGGGTGCTCGAAGAGCGCTGCACCTACCCCTACCTCATGACAAATGCCACAGGGAGGCTAACACTTGCCAGAAGAGCCGCAGCGGGAGCCATACTCGATCTGCACCCCCTCATCAACCTTGGCGGCAACACGTGGGGCCTGTTCCCCTGGCTTGGCAGCTACGCGTTCCTCGCACTGGAGCGTCTTCTCAAGATCAAATGTGCCAAGCAACTGGGCATGAAAGGCATCGATTCCTCGCGCCCCTACTACCTCACATTCATCATGTCTGCCGGACCAAAGGAGTTCTTCCAGACCGTCATCAACGAGGCGAGCATCCTCACGGACAACATGGAGCTCCTCTACCCAGACGAGCTCCCTCTCTTCGAAAAGTACGATGAGTTCGTACCACCTGAGCTTGTGAGAAAGGGCTTCGCGGAAGGCGTCTTGGACGTCGAGGGCATGCGAGAGCGCGTCAACGGATGGGAATCCTTTGCAAAATCCTATGAGCTGCCAGCTGGTGGCGGCGTCCCTGGCATAGACATTCCCTGGTTTGCCAGCTAGAGGTCAGCGTCAAAAATCGGCGACCCAAGCGTTTCATGGTCAAACGACATTGCGCCCTCAGGTACAACTTGAGAATCCGTAGCAACAAGCAGGTAGTTATCCTCAATTGCAAACGAATCTTCCTCGCAAGGCACTGCATAGACATGGTCAAAGACGGTTGCAAACGAGGCGGCGACATCTCTCAAGAACGATGTATCCTGTCCCGCCTCAGCAGAAACGACGTTCGCGAGAATCGCTCCATCCGTGGCAAGGCACTTCTTGACGAGCAGCGCAAACTCCGCCGTTGCAAGGCTTCTGACGGGCTCGCTGCCAGAGAACGCGTCGAGGACCACGCAACCATAGGGTTGTCCGTCATAGCGCTCGATATAC
>CAKUNF010000027.1 GCA_934668375.1 uncultured Parolsenella sp.
AACTCCCGCCGTGTAATCGTGAGTGTAGGGATTGAGACACTTTGCCCGGAATTGGGCGCCGAATATGTCTCATTCCCTACACTCGGCGAATGGCGGGCGCTCGCTTGCGGCGCTCGCGAGAGCCACATCGTGGGCGGTACAATCGCAGACGTCGGCTACTTGCACGGATCGAGGCCCCATGGCGCTTCACCTTGGACATACGCTCGTCATTGCCAACCCTGTGGCCCAGAGCGGCGCGGGCGCGGAGGGAGCCGAGTTCGTGCGTCGCACGCTTGCGGCCTATGACACGGTGACGGACGGCTTTGACGTGCGCCTCACGACCGGCCCGGGTGCCGCCACGCAGATGGCGCGAGCGGCCACGTCGTTCGACACGGTGCTTGCCCTGGGTGGCGACGGCGTCATCCACGAGGTCGTGAACGGCCTCATGAGGATAGGCGAGGCACGTCGCCCGCGTCTGGGCATCATCCCGCTGGGGTCCGGCAACGACTTCGCCCGCACGCTCGGCATGGCAGCCAACTCGCCGGAGCGCTCGCTGGGACAGGTGCTGCAGGGCGTGGTGCACCGGCTCGACCTCGGCATCGTAAACGGCACCTACTTTGACCAGACGCTCTCGTTTGGCGTGGACGCCGCCATCGCGCTCGACACGATGGAGCGCCGGCAGCGCACGGGTACGCACGGCACACGCCTGTTCATGGCCTCGGGCATCGACGTCGTACGCCATCAGCTTCGTTCCTGGACCTATCATGCCCGTCTCGACGGGACCGAGCAGGACGGCGACTCGCTCATCTTCGCGGTCCAGGTGGGCCCCACCTACGGCGGAGGCTTCCGGATCTGCCCCGAGGCAGACCCCGAGGACGGCCTTCTCGACGTGTGCTTCTCGCACGGCTCGCCCTCCACTGTCGCGGCGCTGGGCATTCTCGCGCGCGCTCGCATCGGCAGGCACACGGGCTCGCGCTACCTGAGCTTTCGGCGGGCCTCGAGCGTCGTCATCGACTTCGACGGGGAGCCGCCCTGCCAGGCGGACGGCGAGCGCGTGTGTGGCTCTCACTTCGAGATCGGCGTGGCGCATCGCGCCCTTGAGGTCATCCGTCCCACGTGGCAGATGTAGTGCGCCTGGGATTTCGCTGTCTAGCTGCGGGTTTGCATCGTTTGTTACGACAATGCAACAGCCACGCACTTCACCTGATTGCATGGGGCCCAGACTTGTATTTTGTTTAAACGTCTGTCAAAGCGTGACCGCCCCGTGGGGGCACGGAACGGTCGCGGGGCGGGCGCAGGCCTTCTCGCGCCCGTCGTTTTCCTGCGCATGCGTGCGCATGAGAGGAGACGTCACATGACGTACACCGAGAGGGTCCTTGACGAGCTCAAGGCCCGCTACCCCGAGCAGACCGAGTTCCTCCAGGCCGCCACGGAGATCCTGGGCACCCTGCAGCCCGCCATCGACGCTCACCCCGAGTTCGAGCAGGCCTCGCTGCTCGAGCGCTTCGTCGAGCCCGAGCGCGTCATCATGTTCCGCGTGCCCTGGGTGGATGACTCCGGCAAGGTCCAGGTCAACCGCGGCTACCGCGTCGAGTTCAACTCCGCCATCGGTCCCTACAAGGGCGGCCTGCGCTTCAATCCCACGGTGACGCTCGGCATGCTCAAGTTCCTCGGCCTCGAGCAGATTCTCAAGAACTCGCTGACCACGCTTCCCATGGGCGGCGGCAAGGGCGGCTCCGACTTTGACCCCAAGGGCAAGTCCAACAACGAGATCATGCACTTCTGCCAGTCGTTCATGACCGAGCTGTGCCGCCACATCGGCCCCAACACCGACGTCCCCGCCGGCGACCTGGGCGTTGGCGGCCGTGAGGTTGCCTACATGTTCGGCCAGTACAAGCGCATCCGCAACGAGTGGACCGGTGTCCTCACGGGCAAGGGCCTCTCCTTTGGCGGCTCGCTCGCCCGCACCGAGGCCACGGGCTACGGCCTGGTCTACTTCGTGGACGAGTACCTCAAGAGCCAGGGCGACTCCTTCGAGGGCAAGAACGTCGTCGTGCACGGCTCGGGCAACGTCGCCATCTACGCCATCCAGAAGGTCTCCCAGCTCGGCGGCAAGGTGCTCGCTGCTTCCGACACCCACGGCTGGGTCGAGGACCCCGAGGGTATCGACTACCAGGTGCTCGAGCACGTCTACAACAAGAAGCGCTCCGGCAACGACCGCGGCGTCACGCTTGCCATGTACGTTGACGAGCGCCCCAACGCCACGTGGCACGAGGGCGACGGCCGCGGCGTGTGGCAGCTGCCGTGCGACATCGCGCTGCCCTGCGCCCGCGAGAACACCCTGCACCTCGAGGACGCCAAGGCCCTCGTCGCCAACGGCGTGAAGGCCGTGGGCGAGGGTGCCAACATGCCCACCACGATCGAGGCCACGGAGTACTTCCAGGCCAATGGCGTGGCGTTCATGCCCGGCAAGGCTGCGAACGCCGGCGGCGTGCTCGTGTCTGGTCTCGAGATGAGCCAGAACGCCGAGCACCTCTCCTGGACGTTCGAGGAGGTCGACGGCAAGCTCGAGCAGCTCATGCGTGGCATGTTCCACAACGTTGCCGACACGGCCAAGGAGTACGGCCACGAGGGCAACTTCGTCATGGGCGCCAACATCGCCGGCTTCCTCAAGGTCGCCGACGCCATGATGGCTCAGGGCGTCTGCTAGCTTACGCCGTCTTTCTCGGCAGAACGGAGGTCGTCGTTCTCGGCGGCCTCCTTTTTTGTGGGCGGGGAATGTGACGCTCGTATGTGCGTGCGGGATAGGGTATTATCTGAGAGCTGCTGCGCGGGCGTGGCGGAACTGGTAGACGCGCTGGATTTAGGTTCCAGTGGGGGAGACTTCGTGCAGGTTCGATTCCTGTCGCCCGCACCATCGCACCTGTGGGGAGGCTGCCGTTCTCGGCGGCCTCCCTTTTTTGTGACGGTGACAGTTTGACCCCGTCCCCATCTGTCACCGTGACAGTTTGACCCCGTCCCCATCTGTCTGACGGTGACAGTTTGACCCCGTCCCCATCTGTCACCGTGACAGTTTGACCCCGTCCCCATCTGTCTGACGGTGACA
>CAKUNF010000028.1 GCA_934668375.1 uncultured Parolsenella sp.
TTGTCTCATCGAGAGGAGTCGGAATGCTGACCAAGGAAGAGCTTCCGCCCTGCCCCGTCGCCACGTGCTTCCAGCTGTTTGGCAACAAGTGGAAGATCTACATCATCCAGCAGCTCAAGGAGCGTCCCTTTGGCTTCAACGAGCTCCAGCGCGCCATCGCCGGCATCAGCCAGAAGGTCCTCTCCTCCAACCTCAAGGAGATGGAGGCAGCCGGGCTCATCACGCGCACGGTGATTCCCGAGACGCCCATCCGCACGGAGTACGCGCTCTCCGAGGTGGGCGAGAGCCTCATGCCCGTCATCAACTCAATGGTCGAGTGGGGCACCGGCTACCAGCGGCTCGTCCGCGGGGAGTAGCGGCAGCGTCACCGCGACATCGCGATGGAGCCGCGGCCCTCGGCGGCACGCTTGCCAGCAGAGCTAGTGCCATGCCCACGCCGCACGAGACCGTCACAGACGGGCGCTTACCTTAAGGTACCCCCTTTCGCCGCGCGGCAGGCTCGTGACAGACTTTCCCGCGGACACAAGACGGAAGGAAACGCCATGAACCAGAGCGAGCGGAGAAGGTTCCTCATCGACGCGCTCCTCGCCGAGAGGCCGGATGGGAGCGGCATCGCGATTCCCCCGGACGCCGACGGCCAGCGCGCCCTGCTGCGCACCCTCATGAACGTGCGACCACCCGAGCCCGTCGCACCGGAGGTGCTGCACGTCCAAGACGCCTACCTTGAGCAGCGGCTCATTGAGCGTGGCGACCCCATAGACGCCGAGCAGCTCTCCTACCGCGATCGCGTTGCCATCTGGCAAGGGGACATCACGCTGCTTGCCGCAGACGCCATCGTCAACGCGGCGAACTCGCAGATGCTCGGCTGCTTTGTCCCCGGTCACCGCTGCATCGACAACGCCATCCACACCTACGCCGGCATGCAGCTGCGCCTTGCCTGCGCGCATCTCATGGACGGGCAGGGCCACGAGGAGCCCACCGGCCGAGTCAAGGTAACGCCCGCCTTCAACCTGCCCAGCCGCCACGTCTTCCACACGGTGGGGCCCATCGTGCCCAGCCATCGGCCGGGTCCGCGCGAGAAGCTCCTGCTGCGCAGCTGCTACGAGAGCTGCCTGGCAGAGGCAACGCGCCTCGGCCTCTCAACACTCGCCTTCTGCTGCATCTCCACGGGTGTCTTTGGCTATCCCCAGCGAGACGCCGCCCGCGTCGCCATCGACGCCGTGCGCCAGCACCTCTCCCGCAACGACCAGAACCTCAAGGTGGTATTCAATGTATTTCTCGCGTCTGACAAGGCAATCTACCAGGAGCTTCTCGAAACAGATCGATAGGCTCCGCACCGCGCTCGACGAGGCGGACGCCATCGTCGTGGGCGCGGGCGCCGGCCTGTCCACAGCGGCCGGCTACACATACTCCGGCGAGCGCTTTGCACGGCTGTTCGGGGACTTTGCCGCGCGCTACGGCTTCTCGGACATGTACGCGGGCGGCTTCTACCCCTATGACTCGCTCGAGGAGCACTGGGCCTTCTGGAGCCGCTACGTCATGTGCAACCGCTACGAGCCGGCGCCGCGACCCGTCTACGAGCAGCTGCTCGAGCTTGTCCTCGGGCGCGACTACTTCGTGCTCACCACCAACGTGGACCACTGCTTCCAGCGAGCGGGCTTTGACAAGCAACGCCTCTTCTACACGCAGGGCGATTTCGGCCTGTTCCAGTGCAGCCGCCCGTGCTGCCAAAAGACCTGGGACAACGAGGGCGCTATCCGCGCGATGGCGGAGCGGCAGCGAGACCTGCGCGTCCCCAGCGAGCTCGTGCCGCGCTGCCCGCATTGCGGTGCGCCCGCGACCATGAACCTGCGCGCGGACGAGACGTTCGTGGAGGACGAGGGCTGGCACCGCGCGGCCTCTCGCTACAACGACTTCCTGCGCCGCCACGAGGGCATGCGCACTGTGTTTCTCGAGCTTGGCGTGGGCGGTAACACGCCCGGCATCATCAAGTACCCCTTCTGGCAGATGTGTGCGAGAAACGCGAGCGCCACCTACGCCTGCGTCAACCTTGGCGAGGCCGTGGCACCCGTGGAGATCGACCGCCAGTCCATCCTCATCGACGCCGGCGCCGACACCGTGATCGCCGCTCTGGC
>CAKUNF010000029.1 GCA_934668375.1 uncultured Parolsenella sp.
CCCAAGCGAAACATCCCCACCTATGGCGAGTTCTACGAGGGTCGGCGCTTCTCGGCCGGACCCAAGGACGTGACGCTTGTGTCGTTTGCGGGCTATGACGGGGTGCCGTTTGGCGCCTCGCAGCTCTTTGAGTGCGACGCGGTGCCCGGCCTTACCGTGGCGCCCGAGATCTGCGAGGACCTCTGGGTGCCCAACCCGCCGAGCACGGACGCGGCGCTCGCGGGCGCCACGCTCATCTGCAACCTTTCCGCGTCCAACGAGCTTGTGGGCAAGGCGGACTATCGTCGCGGCCTCGTGGCCTCCACGAGTGCCAGGCTCATGTGCGCCTATGCCTACGCCAGCGCCGGTTGGGGCGAGTCCACCCAGGACGTGGTCTATGGCGGGCACTGCCTCGTGGCCGAGAACGGCCGCGTGCTGGGCGAGGCCAAGCCGCTCGATGACGAACCGCTCGTCCGCGCGGCCGACGAGCCCGCGTCTACCGGCGTTGCGGCTGTCGTTGACCTGGCGCTTCTCGCGCACGACCGCATGCGCATGTCCACGTTTGACGTGGACCCAGCCGCTGCCGGTTTCGTGATGTCGCCGTTCTCGCTGCGCGTGCGGCAGACGTCGCTCGCGAGCCGCTTCGTGGACCCACACCCGTTCGTGCCGGCGGACCCGGCACGCCGCGCCGAGCGCTGCGAGTCAATCTTTGCCATCCAAGCGCACGGCCTGGCCAAGCGTCTGGCGCACACCCACTCGCGCCGCGCTGTCATTGGTGTCTCGGGCGGGCTGGACTCCACGTTGGCGCTGCTCGTGTGCGCCCGCGCGTTTGACCTGCTTGGGCAGGACCGCAGCGGCATCCTCGCCATCACGATGCCGGGCTTTGGCACCACGGACCGCACGCACGACAACGCCCGCGCCATGAGCGAGGCGCTCGGCTGCGAGCTGCGAGAGGTGAGCATCGCCGCGGCCGTACGCCAGCACTTCGCGGACATCGGCCACGACGAGGCGGACCATTCCGTGACCTACGAGAATGCGCAGGCCCGTGAGCGCACCCAGATTCTCATGGACGTCGCCAACAAGGAGGGCGGCCTCGTGGTGGGCACGGGCGACCTCTCCGAGCTGGCGCTGGGCTGGGCCACCTACAACGCGGACCACATGAGCATGTACGGCGTCAACGCCGGCGTGCCCAAGACGCTCGTGCGCCACCTCGTGCGCTACGTTGCGGACGACGCCCGCGCCCGCGGCGATGCGGAGCTCGCTGACGTGCTCGTGGACGTTCTCGACACGCCCGTGAGCCCCGAGCTGCTCCCAGCGACGGGGGACGGCAAGATTTCCCAGAAGACCGAGGACCTCGTGGGTCCCTACGAGCTGCACGACTTCTTCCTCTACAACGTCTTACGCTGCGGCTTTGGCCCGGCGAAGGTCTATCGCCTGGCGCTCGAGGCGTTCGGCGGGCGCTATGCGAGCGGCGCGGACGCAGACGACGCCGCGGTGGGCACCTATGACGCCGAGACGATCATGAAGTGGCTGCGCAAGTTCTACTGGCGCTTCTTCTCCCAGCAGTTCAA